>NZ_JBEPAM010000008.1:0-252634 GCF_040298605.1 Kitasatospora sp. NPDC001527
AGTGACCACGGCCCTCGACACCCCCTCGCATCCATGACTGCGGGGCGGGTGCCGGGGGTCGTGGCTGCTCGTGACGTTCGAGTTGCCCGGGCCCGAATGAAGCGGGCCGCCGCGCTCCCGGCCAAGGATCGCGCGGCGGCCCCGGGCCCACACCCCAACTGAGAAGAGGTAGACCCGTGAGGTCGATTGTTGCAGGCCAGACGGCCCTGACGGAGGAGGAGTTCGCCGAGCTGGCGCTCGGCGTGGACTCCGACTTCACCCGCCTGTTCACCGGCGTGCCCGGTGAGAACGACGTCGAGCGCGAGGCCCGGATGGACGCCGCGGCCGACATCGTGGCGGACCTGCGCCGGGACGACCCGGTGCTGGCCGCCTACGCCGAGCGCCTGCTGAGCACGGCGCCGGTGCCGCTGCGGCGCCCGGCGGTCATCCGCCGCACGGCGAGCGTCGAGCGGGTGGCCGCGTGACCACCATGACCGCGCCGGCGCCCGCTTCAGCGCCGCCCGCCACCGCTTCAACCGGACGCCCGGCCGCTGCGAGCGCGCGGCCGGTTGGGTCGGACAAGCTGATGCTGGGGGTGGCGATCCTCGCCGCGCTCGGTGGCGCGGCGCTCGCCGCGATCGGCTTCTCCGGCTCCTACACCGCGCTGAAGGACCTCGGCTTCAGGCACGGCTTCGGCGACTTCAGCTACGCGTTCCCCATCGGTGTGGACGCCGGGATCGTGGCGCTGCTGGCGATGGATCTGCACCTGATCCGCAAGGGTGCCCCGGCGCCGTGGCTGCGACTGCTGGCCCACGGTTTCACCGCCGCCACGATCTACTTCAACGCCGCTTCGGCGGGGCCGCTACTGGCGAACCCGACCGGCACCGGCATGCACGCCGTCATCCCCGTCATGTTCGTGGCGGTGGTGGAGGCCGGGCGGCGCCTGGTCATCCGGATCACCCGGATCGAGGCCGGCCACGGCCGCGACGGCGTGCCGCTGCACCGCTGGATCCTCGCCCCCTGGCCCTCGTTCCGGATGTACCGGCGGATGCGCCTGAACGGCATCGCCTCCTACGACCGGGCCGTCACGCTGGAGCGCGAGCGCCTGGTCTACCGGGTGATGCTGGAGCGCGAGCACGGCGGCGACTGGCACAAGGCCCCCTCCGACCAGCGCCTTCCCCTCACCATGGAGCGCTTCGGCCTGTCCGTGGACGAGGCCCTGGCTCTGCCCATGGAGGCCGAGGAGGCCGCGCAGCTACGGGCCGAGCGCAAGGCCGCGTTCGAGGCCGAAGTGACCGCCCGGGCCGAAGCCCGCGCCGCCGAGGCCCGCATCGCCAGGCTGCGGACCGAGGGCCGCGTTCAGGCCGCCGGGTACGAGGTCGGCGCCGAGACCGCGACCGCCAAGGCCCACGCCCACGCCCGCACCGTGGCCGCGGGCCGGGAGGCGGAGGCCGCCGAACGCCTCGATCAGGCCGAGGCCGTGATGGCCGCCGCCACCGCCGAGCAGGAGGCCGCCGAGGCCCGCCAGCGCGCCGCTGAAACGGACCGGGCTGCCGCTGAAACGGAGCAGGCCGCCGCTGAAACCCGCCGCCGTACCGCTGAAACCGAGCGTGAGGCGGCGGCCCTCGAGCGGGCCCGCGCCGAGGACGACGAGGCCGCCGAGCAGGCCCGGCTGCGCGAGGCCGAAACGGCCAAGCGCGCGGCTGAAGCCGAGGAGGCCGCCGCTGAAGCGCGCCGCCGCGCGGCTGAAGCCGACCGCGACGCCGCCGCCGCCGACCGCGCCGAGGCCGACCTGCAGTTCGCCGCCGAGACCGCCCGCCGGGGTGCCGCTGAAGCGCGCGAGCGTGCCGCTGAAGCGGACCTGCGCGCGGTCGAAGCGGAGGACGCGGCGAAGCTGACCCCCGCCGCCCGCGCCACCCGCCGCGTCGCCCGCATGATCCTCGCGGCCGGCTCGCCGGAGGCCGTCACCCTCCAGACCATCGCCGACGCCCTGGACGTCTCCCTCGCCACCGCCTCCCAGCGCCGCTCCGAGGCCGCCGACCTCCTCGCCGACGGCTACCGCCCCGCCGCCCCGACCCGCTGACCAGCACAGGAGTCACCATGCAGACCGCATCCGACCTCTTCAACGCCGCCGGGGCGCTGATGGCCGCCCTGCACGCCCACGCCGACCTGCCCGCCCCCAGGGTCACCAGCGAGCACGTCGTGGCCCCCGAGCGCGACACCTCCGGCGACCTGGTCCTCGTCTGGGGCCTGGGCTTCGGCTTCCACCGCGACACCGCGCTGAGCGACTTCGAGCAGTGGCGCCAGGCCCTCGGGATCAACCCCGCCGCCATCGACCACGCCAGCACCGGCCCCCACGCCTGGCTGAGCGCCGACACCACCTACGCCGGCGTCCCGCTCACCCTGACCGGCTACTACACCCTCGCCCAGCCCACCACCGAGGGGACGTCATCGTGACCACGATCGCCGCCAGCCAGGCCGACGCCGCGCACGCGCTGATGATGCTGCTCGTCGAGCACGGCGACCTGCCGCAGCCCGACGAGTTCGAGGTGTGCGACTTCGAGACCGACACCGGGGCCCCGGACTGGGGCGTGACCCTGGTCGTCCACGACTCGCTCACCCGCTTCGAGCAGTGGCGCGCCGCCCTCGATCTCCACCCCTGCGACATCACCTACAGCGCATGCCACCACGGTGCGTGCCTGGTCGCCACCGGTGAGCACAGCGGCGTGCCGGTGGAGCTGTTCGCCGTCGCCGACATCCCCACGAAGTAGCTGAGGGAGGACCCCGCCATGTCCGTGACCGCCATCGAGGTCGTCAGCTTCGGCTACCTGCACGGCGCCCCGCCCGAGGCCCACCTCACCCTCGACCTGCGCCGCCACTTCCGCGACCCGCACGTCGACCCCGCCCTGCGCCACCAGAGCGCCCACGACCTCCCGGTCCGTCAGGCCGTGCTCGGCACGCCGGGCGTCCGGGAGGCCATCACCGCCGCCGCGCTGCTGGTCGACGCGTTCGACGCCGGGCCGAGCGAGGCGCCGCTGACCATCGCGGTCGGCTGCGCGGGCGGCCGCCACCGCGCCGCCACCGTCGCCATGGCCCTGGCCCGGCGGCTCGGCAAAACCGGTACCGCCGTCCGGCTCGTCCACCGCGACCTCGGCAAGCCGGTCGTCGAGCGGACCGCCGCTGGCGACGCCATCGCGCTCGCCGCCGGTCGGGAGGGCTGACCGCCGTGGAGACCACCAGCACGGCCGCCGAGCCGGTCCTCTACACGTGGCTGATCACCCTGCAGTTCCCGATCGGCGGGGGCTTCGGAGCGATCACCGAGACCGGCCACTACCCGGTCCACCCGGACAAGCCCATCAGCCGCATGGCCGCCTACCAGGAGATCCGCGTTCTGATGACGCGGACCTACCCCGCGACCGCCACCGGCAACGTCCTGTTCTTCTCGCTGGAGCCCGACCGGCTCTGACCAGCAGGGAGCCGTGCGCCCCGCACCGCGCCCGCCACCGGGCGGTGCCGCGTTCATCGCCTCCGCCTGATCCGGGACGGCCGCCCTCGCCTGCAAGCTGCGCGGCCGTCCCGGGCTCCGCCCTCCTCAGAGAACCGGATACCCGCATCATGTCCGAACCGCCGGCCTCGACGCTGGTCGAGGTCGTCCCCGCGCCCCAGAACCAGCCACCCGCCGACCCGAAGCCCAAGCCCGAACCGAAGCCCGCGGCCTCGACGGGCGCGGTGCCGGGTGTCCCGCTGGCGGTGGCCATCGCCAACGCCCTCGGGGCCGTCGGTGCCGGTGCCGCGTCGCTGGGCGGCGGCGCCGTCGCCGTGGTCGGTGCGGCCGCCGGCGCCGCCGCGATCGGCGGCCTGGCCCGCAAGGCCCGCAACCGCCGCACCAGCCCGCGCCCCTCCTCCCGCGCGGTCCCCGCCCACCGCCGGGCCGGGCCGGGTGGCCTCTTCACCCCGCCCGCCCGCGCCACCACCTCCTCCAACACCCCTTCGCCGCAGGGGCGTTCGGCGAACTCCGCCGCTGCTGCCCGCCGGTCCGGCCCCGGTTCGGCCGGGAGCCGGGCCGGGGCAGGTGTTCCCGCCCACCACACCGCTGACCCGAAGGGACCCGGCATGCAGCGAACGGCCGGAACCACGCCCCACACCACCCACCGCGCCGGGGCGGTCGGCGCGCCCCGGCAGGCCGGGCGGCCCACCAAGGCCGGGCGGAGCGCCGGCGGCGGGTACCGGCCGCCCGCGATCGTGCACACCCTGGCGCGGGCGGCCTCCCGCCTGCCGGGCCTGCAGGACCCGGCCCTGGCCGGGCGGGCCCGGCGGGGTGCCGAGCGCCGGGACAAGCGGCTGGCCCGCATCGCCGAGCGCACCGCCCGCCGGGTCGCCAAGGGACAGGCCAAGGCGTTGCGGGCGGCCGGGATCGACCCGGCCACCGGCGCCGGGGCCCGCCCTCAGGGTCCGGGCGCCGCGCGGGGGCACCTCACCCCGGTGCAGGCCAAGGCGTTGAAGCGCTCGGCCACGCGCCACCGGGCCCGCATGGGCGGGGCCGTGCTGGCGACCGGCCTGGTTGGCCTCGGCTCCGCGCTGGCCGGCAACTGGCGGTACAAGGGCAAGGTCAGCGGCCACATGCGGCGTACCTGGCGGCGCATGGCCGAGCGGGCCCGTGCCGTCCGTGACGCCCGCACCGCCGCGATCCTCGGCACCGCCGACCCCGTCACCGGGGTGGTGGGTGTGCCGGTCCCGGCGGAGACCGTCAACATCCCCGGCCGCCCCGCCCCCACCCCGGCCGCGTCCGGCACCGGCGGCATCGTCGCGTTCGAGGTCTTCGGCCGCCCTTGCCGCCCCGACACCACCCCCGCCGTCGCCCCGATCACCCTCGGCAAGCCCACCGTGAAGGAGAACGTCACCGTGACCACGCCCTCCAACGGCGCCACCACCGGCGGCACGGCCGCCGGCCCGTTCAGCCTGACCGCCGTCGCCGACGACCTGCTCACCGCCGTCAGCGCCTTCGACCCGGAGACCATGCTGGACTTCCTGCAGCTCTCCGAGCAGCTGCCGCTGGCCTACCTCACCTTCCAGGAGGTGCTGCGGGTCCTGGCGGAGAAGGGCGCCGAGGAGCTGCCGCTGGACGCGGCGGTGGTCGAGGAGATCAGCCAGGGCTACCAGGCCATGCGCCGTGTCATCGACGCCCTGGACGAGGTCGCCCCGACCTTCCGCCAGGCCCACGAGGCCGAGCTGGCCCGCTACGACAACCCCCGCAACGGCCTGGACGCCGAGCGGAAGTGGAACGTCTGACCCACCCCCGCATCCCCAGCACCCACACCCCTCGCCGGGCCGTCCACACCCTGTGGACGGCCCGGCCCCTTCCCGGCTGGAGGCCGCCCCATGACCAAGAACACCAAGAACACCGGCCCGCGTCTGGACTGGAGCGCCGGGCACGGCCTGCTGTCCGGCACCCTGAACGGCACCCTCGGCGCCCTGTCGACCACCGCGCTCGGCCACGCCACCGGCATGCCCGCCGGATGGGCGCTCGCCGCCGGCGCCGCCGGGGCCCTCGGCACCATCGGCGCCGGCCTGCGCAAGCGCCTGACCGGCGCCACCCTCGCGTTCCGGGGCACGTGCTGGATGGCGGCCGGCGGTTGGTCGTCCTGGGCGCTCGCCCACGGCGGGCCGTGGCAGTGGCCCGAGATCGGCTCGCTCGCCGCCGCCGGGATCGCCGCCGGCACTCTCGCGGTCGGCTTCGCCGCGCACGAGGAGGTCGAGCAGGCCAAGCGCCACCACCTGCTGCTGATCGGCGCCCGCCGCCAGCTCGCCGCCGAGTGGACCGAGCGCATCAAGCGCGTCTGCGCGGTCGAGGTGACCGTCCTGGGCATCGAGCACTGGCCCTCCGGCGCCGGCTACACCCTCGAACTCGAACTGCCCGAGGGCGGCACCACCCGACGGGCCATCGCCGACCGCGCCGAAGGCCTCGGCTCCGACCTCGACCTGCCCGACGGCTGCGGCCTGCAGGTCATGCCCGGCGTCTCCCGGCGCCGCGTCCTCATCCAGGTCACCACCAAAGTCCTCACCGACCAACTCCTCTTCCCTGTCGAGGAGATCGAGGAGACCACCACCGTCAACAACCCGATCCCGGTCGCGCTGCTGTCCGACGGCGCCCGCGCCGAGATGGACCTGCGCCAGGCCTCCACCATCGTCACCGGGCCCACCGGTACCGGCAAGACCAACTGGCTCCACAGCCTCATCGCGCGACTGGACCAGACGAACGACGTGCTGGTGTGGGTGATCGACCTCAACGGCGGCTCCATCGGCCTGCCGTGGCTCAACGCCTGGCGCGACGCCCAGATCCAGCGGCCCGGCTCGCGCTGGGCCGACGCCGACATCCCCGTCCCGGGCGTGGACTGGGTCGCCTCCACCATCGAGGAGGCCAAGCGCATGCTCGCCGCCGCCGTGCGCATCGCCAAGTCCCGCAAGGTCGCCTACCAGGACGCCATGCGCGACGCCAACGACGACAAGCTGCCCGTCGGCCCGAAGATCCCCGAGATCGTCATCATCATGGACGAGGGCGCCGAGGTCGCCGCCACCCGCGAGGCCCGCCAGATCCTCGCCGGCGTCTCCGAGGTCGTGCGCATCGCCCGCGCCATGGCGATCCGCGCCGTGCTGTCCGTCCTGCGCGTCACCCAGGACGTCCTGCCCGACCCGCTCGTACGCAAGATGGCCTCCAACCGCCTCGCCACCGGCGCCCTGGAGGACTCCGAACTCGGACACCTCTTCGGCTGGCGGGCCCTGCGCGCCGAAGACAGCTTCTCCGGCCCGGGCTCGGTCCTGGTCGGCACCGAGGGCAAGCAGCCCGCCAAGGCCCGTCAGCCGCGCATCACCCCCGACATGATCGAGGAGATCAGCGCGCTCACCGCCCACCGCCGCCCCGCCCTCGACACCCCCTCCCTCGAAGCCGCAGGCGCCGACTACACCGACCGGTGGCTGCTCGAACGCTGCGGCCACCTGTGGGCCGGCGGCGCCGAGACCGTCGCCGCAGCCGCCCCGGCCGGAACGAGCGCCGCGTCCGGCCCGGCACCCACCGCCCCGGCCAGAGGTGGTGCCGCCCCGGCCGGCGGATGGAAGGCCACCGCCGGATGGGACACCGTCCCGGCCGCCGACCCGGACGACCTGGAGTCGATCTGGCTCCTGCCGGCCGCCGCCAAGGACGACCCCACCCCGCCGGGCACCGACTGGACCGACCCGTCCACCTGGACCACCGGCCGTGAACCGGCCGTCCCCGAGACGCCCGACGCGAAGGACGCCGCGCTGCGGCTGCTGCGCGACGCCGGGCCCGAGGGCACCGGAGCCTCCGCCATGGAACGGGCCCTGAAAGACACCTACGGCACCCGCCGCCCCGTACTCCAGAACTGGCTCAAGGCATGGGTCGAGAGCGGCGACGCGGTCCGCATCGGCGAGGGCAGCAAGACCCGCTACGTCCACCGCGACCACGCCCCCGGCACCTGACCCCGACCCCCCTGTCTGTCACCTGTCACCCCACACCGCGAGGGGCCCATCCGGACGCCCCGAAACCCTGTCACCCCCCGTATGACCTGCGGATTACAGGTGACAGACAGGTGACAGGCGACAGGTGACAGACAGGGCGGATGACACCCCCGATGACAGGCACCACGGCCCGCCCGCACACACCCCCGGGCGGGCCGCTCCACACCCACTCCGTCCCTCGGAAGAGAGCCCGCCGTGATCGTTGCGCTCAGCACCACCGTCCTGTTCGCGATCATCTCCGCCGTCCTCCTCCGAGGCCGGCGCGTCTCCCTGCCCACCGCCGCCGTGCTCTGGCTGTCCGGCTTCACCGCCGCCGGAACCGGCCTCGCCGACCCCGTGAACGACTTCCTCGCTTCCCTGGTCCGGCTCGTCTCCGGCAACTGACCCCACTTCAAAGCGAAGGATTTCCTGCCACGCAGCTGGAGCTCCGGCCCCGCGACGGGAAATCCTTCGGCCACGCCGACGGGAGACCCCGATGGACCGCACCACAACCCCGCAGCCCACCGCCGCCCCGGTGCTCCACGGCCCGGACGGCACCCCCTACTACCTCACCCCCACCCCGCTCGCCACCCCGCCCGCCCTCTACCACCCCACCGCCCCGGCCCCGGTCGCCCAGTACCCGGCGCTCGCGCCGACCGCCGTCTACATCCCCGCGCCCGCCCCGGCCACCGCCGCTGAGCCGACCGCGGCGCGGGACCCGTGGCCCGCCCGTCTGCTCGCCGGCGGCGTCGCCCTCGGCGCCGGCGGCCTCGGCGTCGGATACGCGGTGCAGGCCGTTGCCGCGGCGGCCGGGAGCGTCGGCGGCCTCGCCGCACTCGGCGTCGGCGCCTACGCCCTCGCCAAGACCACCGGCGGCGGGCGGGGCCGGGGCGGCGGGCAGGGCGCCGTGAACGTCAACGTCAACGTGACCAACCGCAACCGCTGACCGGAGGAACTCTTCATGGCCCGCCTGCGACTGCGCCTTAACCCCTGGCCCGCCCCCGCGATCGAACTGGCCGACGCCCCCGACCCGAAGTGCCGCGACTGCGAGGGCCACGGCGGGTGGCCCGAGGACTACGCCGACGAACACGGCGAGTACGGCGGAACCGAGTATTGGCACTGCCCCTGCTGGAACCCCGACCGCGTCCGGCACCTGCTCCCGGTCCCCCGCTGGATCGCCCACCTGCTCTTCGGCTGGACCCCGCCCGCCTACTCGACCGAGCCGCCGTTCTAGCCACCCGAGGTAGCGCTTCGTCGTCTGCCCGTACGGCAGTTGCCCGATCCACCCACCCCCGCAGTGGGTGGTGAGGGGAGCTGGACCGTCCAGCCCCACGGCACGAGGAGAGGCGCCACCAGTGTTCACCACCCACCAGACGGCCTCCCAGCACATCGGGAGCCGCACCCACCAGGCCGACACCACCGCCTACGACGAGAACTCGGTCACCGGTCACCGGGCGTGGGTCCTGCTCGACGGCATCGGAGACCGCCTCCACACCGCCATCTGGGTGCGTGCCGCCGCGCTTGGGCTCGCCCAGACGGCGGCCCATCTCGGAGACCCCGGCGCCGCGATCCGGCAGATCCGACCCGCCCTGCGCGCCACCCGCGCCACCATCGGCCACCCCGGGGACTGGCCGGCGGACGCCGCCGCGATCGTCGCCGTCCTCACCCCCGCCGGCCGCCTGCACGCCGCGTGGGCCGGAGACTGCCGCGCCTACCTCGCCGAACAGGGCCGGGCCCACCTGCTCACCATCGACCACAACGAGGCCACCACCCAGCGTCGCGAGGGCCGCGCCCCCGAGGCCGACGCCCACGACTACCTGACGTCGTCGCTGTGCTTCCCCACCGGCCGCATCGACACGGTGACCGTGGACCTCGGCCCTGGGCCGGGCCCGCGGCGGCTCCTGCTCGCCTCCGACGGCGCCTACCTGCCGCACGAGAACGCCGGCACCCTCCCGCCGCCCAGCCCGGACGGCACCCCCCGACACCGCGACGGACGCGCCGTCCCCACCCCGGTCCTCGACGGCGCCCCCGACGCCGTCGCCCAGCGCCTCACCGACCTCGCCGTGAGCGCCGACCCCGCCGGGGCCGACAACGCCACCGCCCTGGTCATCGACCTGCACCCCACCCGCTGACCCGCCCACCGAACAGCCCCGGACAGCACGAAGCCCCACACCAGCCGCCAACTCCTGGCAGAGATCGGCTGGTGCGGGGCCGTGCATCCCCTCAACAGAGACGGGACCAAGCATGCCCGAGTTCGACCGCTTCACGCTCGCGATCGTGGACGACATCCGCGACCGCGAGCAGGCCTCCGACGGCCACTCCCGCTACAGCGCCTACATCGCGAAGCACGCCGACGACTTCCACCAGGACGGCCAGCCGCTCACCCCGGTGGACTTCGCCGCCGTCGCGTGGTCGGTGGCCACCTACCCGGTGATGTCCCCCGGCTACGTGGACGTGCGCCCCGACGTCTACCCGCTCACCGTGCACCGCGACCACAACGGCCGCGCCGGGTTCTGCGCCAAGGTCGGCCTGCGGCATGGTGATCTCGCGCGCCGCCCCGACAGCCGGCTGCGCGTCCGGGACTGGGAGCGTGACGCGTGGTCCCGCCCCGACGACCCGTGGCCCGTGCTCGTCGGCCCCGAGCGCACCGACCGCCCGGCCGTCCTGCTCGCCGCCACCCTCCTCGTCCCCATCCCCGACGACATCCTGCTGCGGCCCACCGCCGCCCGGCCCGGCCGCACCCTCACCCACGAGGCCAAGCAGGTCGTCACCGCCCTCGCTGCCCACGCCAACGAGCACCTGGTCCCGCTGGTCGACGACCTGCTCGGCGGTGGCCGGTGAGCGGGCTGACCTACATCGACTTCTTCTGCGGCGCCGGCGGCTCCAGCACCGGCGCCGCCGCCGTCCCCGGCGTGGTCCCCGTGCTGGCAGCGAACCACTGGGACAAAGCCATCGCCTCGCACGCCGCGAACTTCCCCGCCGCCGACCACTTCCTCGGCGACCTCCACGACACCGACGTCGCCCGCTTCCCCGCCGCGGACCTGTTCTGGGCCTCCCCCGAGTGCCCGCAGTGGTCCAACGCCCGCGGCAAGCGCCGCGACTTCGACAAGCAGCCCGACCTGTTCGGCGACACCCTCACCGACGCCGCCGCCGACCGCTCCCGCGCCCTGATGTGGGACGTCCCCCGCTACCTGGAGGCCATGGCCGCCCGCGGCAAGCCCGTCCTGGCCGGCGTCGTCGAGAACGTCGTCGACGTCCGCGCCTGGGACCTGTGGAACACCTGGGTCGACAGCATCCGCACCCTCGGCTACCGCACCCGCCTCATCGCGCTGAACTCCATGCACGCCCGCCCGAACGTCATCCCCGTCGCCCCGCAGTCCCGCGACCGCCTCTACCTCGCCTACTGGCGCACCGACCTCGGCCGGGACCCCGACTGGGACAAGTGGCTGCGGCCCACCGCGTGGTGCGAGCGGTGCGACAGGCCGGTGCGGGCGGTCCAGGCGTTCAAGCGGCCCGGCGCCGACATGGGCCGCTACCGCCAGCAGTACGTCTACCGCTGCCCCAACGTCACCTGCCGCAACGCCGTCGTCGAGCCGCCCGTCGTCCCGGCCGCGAGCATCATCGACTGGTCGCTGACCGGCCGCCGGATCGGCGACGGCAAGCCCGGCAAGACGTACACGCCCTACGCGGCCGCCACGCGGGAGCGGATCCGCGCCGGGATCCGCAAGTACGGAGCGCCGCTGCTCGCCCCGGCCGGCGGCACCTGGCGCACCGGGGCGACGCCCGTCACCGTCCCGGCGCCGACACGCACCACCCGCGAGAACGACGGCCTGGCGGTCCCGCCGCTGCTGGTACCCACCGAGGGTCGCGACGGCAAGGCCACTGGCCGGGTCGAGGATCCGATGCGCACCCAGACCGCCCGCAACGAGACCGGGCTGGCTTGGCTGCCGTTCATCGCCGAACTCCGGGGCGGCGGCTCCGACGCCCGGCCGGTTCTGGACGCGCTGGCCACGGTCACCGCCTCCGGCAACCACCACGGCCTGACCCTTCCGCCCACCCCTGCCTCGGTCGACTGGTCGGCGCTGCTGACCCCGTACTACGGCAACAGCGGCGCCCGCCCCGTTGGTGAGCCGGTCGGCACCCTGACCACCCGCGACCGCTACGGCCTCGCCGCCGGCGGACAGGACGGTGCGGACGTGGACGAGGTGTTGTTCCGGATGCTGGAGCCGCACGAGATCGGCGCCGCGATGACGTTCGCCCGCGACTACGTCGTGATCGGCAACAAGCGGGAGAGGGTCCGCCAGTTCGGCAACGCCGTCACCTCCAATGTCGCCGAACTCCTCGTCTCCGCCCTGGTCGAGGCCGTCACCGGCCACGCCCTGGCCACGGGGTGGGCCGCGTGAACGGCCGCACCCCGCCCCTCGGCGACAACGGCCTGTGGGCGGCCGTCCTCGCCGGGGCCGCCGGACGCTGCCAGTGCCGCGGCACCTGCGGCAAGACCCATGACAAGAACGGCGGACGCTGCCCCGCTACCCACGGCGCCTATGCGCGCCACGGCACCGGCCCCGTCCACCTGCTCGCCGCACCCGCCAACCCGGACGGCCTGCTGATGCCCGCCCACCGCGCCGCCGCCCTGCCAAAGCGGGAGCTGGCCGCGTGGTGCCCGGCCTGCCACGACGCCACCCGGCATCGCGCCCGCGCCGCCCGGCAGTCCTCCGCCCCGGCCGCCGGGCCGGACGCCCTGTTCTGAACCCTCCCCTCTCGCGGCCCGCGCCCGGCACCGTCCAGGCGCGGGCCGCCCGCTCCGTACGAAAGGAGCCGCGATGAGCACCGAGTACGCGCACCCCAACGTGATCCCGTTCCGGCCCGAACCCGCCGAGATCAAGGCCGCTGAACAGGCCGTCATCGGCGCCGCCCTCCTCGACCCCGCCCAGATTCCCGCGCTCGCCGCCCAGCTCGGCGACCCCGGCGTCTTCCACCACCCCGCGCACGAGACGATCTGGCGCGCCATCACCCGCATGGCCGGCGGTGAGCGGCCGGTGGACCCGCTGCTGCTGACCGGCGTCCTGCGCGCTCAGGGCGACCTCGGCCGGATCGGCGGGCCCGGCTACCTGCACACCTGCATCGAGGCCACCCCGACCGCGGCGAACGGCGACTACTACGCCGAGGTCGTACGCGTCGCCGCCGAGCGCCGCCGCATCGGCACCACCACCAGCCGCCTCGCCCACATGGCCGGCGACACCGAGACCGACCTGGACGCGGTCCGCACCGCCGCGCTGTCCGTGCTCGCTGACCTCGCCACCGGGGACACCTGGCTCGACCCCGTCCCGCTCGGCTCCCACACCGGCCTGCCCACCTTCCCCGTCAAGGCCCTGCCCGGATGGGTCGGCGCCTACGTCGACGCGGTCGCCGAGTTCACCCAGACCCCACCCGACGCCGCTGCCACCATGGCCCTCGCCGCGCTGTCCACGGCAGCCGGCGGACGGGTGGGCGTGGAGATCCGGCCCGGCTGGCGCGAGCAGTCGAACCTCTACCTGACCTGCGCGATGCCGCCGGCCAGCCGGAAGTCCGACGTCTTCGCGTTCACCATGGGCCCGGTCTACAAGGTCGAGGCCGAGCTGCAGGCCGACTCCCGGGCGGCGATCATCGAGGCCGAGACCGCCAAGGACACCGCTCTGGCCGAGGTCGAAGCGCTGATGGCCAAGGCCCGCAAGAACCCCGACCTCGACCGCGCGCACCTGGTCGCCGAGATCTCCGCCGCGAAACTGCTCGCGGAGCAGATCGTCGTCCCGCCGAACCCGCGCCTGACGCTGTCGGGGGACATCACCCCGGAGACCGTCACCAGCCAGCTCGCCGTCCACCGCTGCCTGGCCGCGCTCTCGCCCGAGGGCGACCTGTTCGACAGCATGGTCGGCCGCTACAGCAGCAAGCCGAACCTGGGCGTGTTCCTGCAGGCCCACAAGGGCGAGCGCCTCCAGGCCGACCGGATCACCCGCGAGCAGCCCACCGTCGACAAGCCCGCGCTGACCATCGGTGTCACCCCGCAGCCGGCCGTCCTGCAGGAACTCGGCGCCGCCCCCGGCGCCCGCGACCGCGGCCTGCTCGCCCGCTTCCTCTACTCCCTCCCGCCCTCCAACCTCGGCTGGCGCAAGGTCCGCACCGACCCGATCCCCGACAAGGTCGCGAACGCCTACGACGGCAACCTGACCCGCTTGCTCCGCACCATGACCGACCTCTCCGAGCCCGTGATCGTGGTCATGGACCAGGCCGCCGACCTCGCCGTCGAGAAGCTGCAGGAGCGCGTCGAAGTGCAGCTCCGTCCTGACCAGCCGCTCGCCCACATCAAGGACTGGGCGGGCAAGCTGGTGGGCCACATCGCCCGCATCGCCGTCCTGCTCCACCTCGCCGACCACATCACCCCCGACCACGACCCCGGCACCTGGCGCACCGACCTGCAGGCCGGCGTCGTCGACCGCGCCGCCGAGATCGCCGACTACTACACCGCGCACACCCTCGCGGTCTTCGACCTCATCGCCGCCGACCCCGCCACCGAGGATGCCGACGCCCTCCTCCAATGGCTCCGCCGTCCGAAGAAGGACGGCACCCACCGCACCCACATCAAGGCCCACGACGCCGTCGCCAGCAGCCGCCGCTTCAAGAAGGTCGCCGACGTCGAACCGGCCTTGGCCCTGCTCGAACAGCACGGCTGGCTCCGCACCGACCAGCACGCGCCCACCGGCCAGCGCGGCCGCCCGCAAGCCGTCACCTACCGTGTCCACCCGTCCGTGAGCGCGCCCACGGACGGGGCCGAAGCCCGGTGACCGTCAGGGATGTCAGGGCAATCCCCTGACCAGCGAGAACGGCTCCGGACACGGCGTCAGGGGTTGTCAGGGCTGTCAGGGAATCAGCGCCTTTCCCTGGCAGCCCTGACAACCCCTGACGCCCTGCCAGGAGCCAAAGTCGCAGGTCGGCGGTTTCCTCTGACATCCCTGACGCCTTCCGCCCTCCATCCCCGTGCGTGCGAGGGCCCGCAACACTCCGCAACCCACCATCCGAACCCCTCGCCGGAGGTATCCGCATGCCCGCGAAGGGCCAACGCGGCGGTACCACAACGGTCGTCCGCCCCCTCCCCGACCGCTACCTCGAACCCGAGGACATCGCCCGGATCTTCGGTGTGCCGCTGGAGACCGTCTACCAGTGGCGCCGCAAGCGCACGGGGCCGCCCGGCTTCCGGGTCGGCCGGCACGTCCGCTACCACCCCCAGGCCGTCGCCGAATGGGCGGCCGAGCAGAACGAACAGGCGGCTTGATCCATGGCAGGACACATCCAGGACCGCTGGTACAAGACCGAGCCCGGCCCCAACGGCAAGCCGCGCCGGGTCCGCACCGAGCGCTACGGCACGGGCATGCGCTACCGCGCCCGCTACGTCGGCCCCGACGGCACGGAGAAGTCCAAGTCCTTCCCGGACCGTCAGAAGCGACTGGCCGAGGACTGGCTGACCCGGATCGAGGCCGACATGTCGCGCGGCCAGTACGTCGACCCGAAGGCTGCCCGGGTCACCTTCAAGCAGTACGCGGAAAGGTGGCTGGACTCCCAGCACACCGACCTCAACACCCGGGCCTCGGTGCACGCCCAGATCCGTCGGCACGCGATCCCGTACCTGGGCCCGCGCCCGATGGACTCGTTCCTGCCGTCCCACATCCGGGAGTGGCTGGCCGAGTTGGAGAAGGCCGTGCCGGCGTCGTCGTACCGCCGGGTCATCTTCGGCAGCGTCTCCGGCATCTTCACCGCGGCCGTCGAGGACCAGCTGCGAACGACGAACCCGTGCCGCTCCCGGTCGGTCACCGCTCCCGGCCGGGCGCCGGGGCGGCTCCGCCCGTGGTCGGCGGACCGAGTGGACGCCGTGCGTGCGGGGCTGCCGGAACGGTACCGGGCGATGGCGGACGCCGGCGGCGGATGCGGGCTCCGCCAGGGGGAGATCTTCGGCCTGCCGATCGACGAGATCGGGTTCGACACCGGCTGGCTGCACGTCGGCTACCAGGTCAAGGTCATCGGCGGGCGTCTGGTGTTCGCCCCACCGAAGCGCGGGAAGGTCCGGGACGTACCGCTCCCCGCGCAGGTGGGTCGCCTCTTCAAGGCCCACATGAAGGCGTTCCCGCCGGACGAGGTGACGCTGCCGTGGCTCACCCCGGACGGTCCCCCGGTGACGAAACGGCTGCTGTTCTCCCGGGAGGACGGTGGGCCGGTGCGGCGGCCCGACTTCAACACGTACGCGTGGAAGCCCGCTCTCGCCGCGGCCGGGGTCATCCCGGAGCCCGAGAAGGGCAAGCGGCACCAGGCGTCCCGGGAGGACGGCATGCACGCTCTCCGGCACTTCTACGCCACCGTCCTGCTGGACGCCGGCGAGAACGTGAAGGCGCTGAGCCAGTACCTGGGTCACAGCGACCCCGGGTTCACGCTCCGGGTCTACACGCACCTGATGCCGAGCAGCGACGGCCGCACCCGCCGGGCCGTCGACAGGCTCTACGAAACGCTCGGATGGGCCACCGGTCCGATGCCTGACGGCCCACAGACGGCCCAGGAGGAGTGAATCGGCCCCGGGTCGGCGGCTGCACGCCGCCGGCCCGGGGCCCTCGCTCAGGCTGGCACCCGTCCTGACCTGCGGTTACAGCACCTGCAGGTTCTTGCGCAGCTCGAAGGGGGTGACCTCGGAGCGGTACTCCTCCCACTCCTGCTTCTTGTTGCGCAGGAAGAAGTCGTACACGTGCTCGCCGAGGGTCTCGGCGACGAGTTCGCTGCGCTGCATGAGGTCGATGGCCTCGCCGAGGTTCTGCGGCATCGGCTGGATGCCGAGGGCGCGGCGCTCGGCGTCGGTGAGGGCCCAGACGTCGTCGTCGGCGCCGGGCGGGAGCTCGTAGCCCTCCTCGATGCCCTTGAGGCCGGCGGCCAGGGTGACGGCGTAGGCGAGGTAGGGGTTGCAGCCGGTGTCGAGGGAGCGGACCTCGACGCGGGTGGAGCCCTGCTTGCCGGGCTTGTACATCGGCACGCGGATCAGCGCGGAGCGGTTGTTGTGGCCCCAGCAGATGTACGACGGGGCCTCGCCGCCGGCGCCGGCGGTGCGCTGGGAGCCGCCCCAGATCCGCTTGTAGGAGTTCACCCACTGGTTGGTGACGGCGGCGGTCTCGGCGGCGTGGCGCAGCAGGCCGGCGATGAAGGAGCGGCCGACCTTGGAGAGCTGGTACTCGGCGCCGGACTCGTGGAAGGCGTTGCGGTCGCCCTCGAACAGCGAGAGGTGGGTGTGCATGCCGGAGCCGGGGTGGTCGGAGAACGGCTTGGGCATGAAGCTGGCGTGGACGCCCTGCTCCAGGGCGACCTCCTTCATCACCAGCCGGAAGGTCATGATGTTGTCGGCGGTGGACAGCGCGTCGGCGTACCGCAGGTCGATCTCCTGCTGGCCGGGGGCGCCCTCGTGGTGGGAGAACTCCACCGAGATGCCCATCGACTCCAGCATGGTGATCGCCTGGCGGCGGAAGTCGTGGCCCACCCCGCGCGGGGTGTGGTCGAAGTAGCCGGAGTGGTCGGCGGGGATCGGCGGGGTGCCGTCGCCGGGGAGGTTCTTCAGCAGGAAGAACTCGATCTCGGGGTGGGTGTAGAAGGTGAAGCCCTGGGCGGAGGCCTTCTCCAGGGTGCGCTTCAGCACGAACCGCGGGTCGGCGTACGAGGGCGAGCCGTCCGGCATCAGGATGTCGCAGAACATCCGGGCGGTGCCCGGGGTCTCCGAGCGCCACGGCAGGATCTGGAAGGTGGTCGGGTCCGGCTTGGCGATCATGTCGGACTCGTAGACCCGGGCGAAGCCCTCGATCGCCGAACCGTCGAAGCCGATGCCCTCCTCGAACGCCTGCTCCAGCTCGGCCGGCGCCACCGCCACCGACTTCAGGAACCCCAGGACATCGGTGAACCACAGCCGGACGAACCGGATGTCACGCTCTTCGAGCGTCCGAAGCACGAACTCCTGCTGCTTGCCCATGGGGACAGTCTCACCTCTGCTCTTTACGCCCGTGTTACGCCCGAGAGCCGCCCGCGGGCGACTGTCCCCATCATGGCGGATCACCGCCGCCGCACGCAGTGGCGACCCCGGCCGAGACATTGCGTCAGATCGACGATTAGACTCGGTGGCATGCCCAATCTCCGTCTCGCCCTCTGCCAGACCGACCCGTGGGTCGGTGACATCGCACGCAACAGCGATGAGGTGGTGCACTGGACCAAGCAGGCCGTCGAGGCCGGTGCCCAGCTGGTCGCGTTCCCCGAGATGGCCCTGACCGGCTACCCGGTCGAGGACCTCGCGCTGCGCCGCTCCTTCGTCGAGGCGTCGCGGGGCGGACTGGTCGAGCTGGCCGCGCGGCTCGCGGCGGAGGGGCTCGGGGAGGTGCCCGTCGTGGTGGGCTACCTCGGGCGCTCCGAGCAGGCCTCGCCGCGGTTCGGGCGGCCGGCCGGTTCCCCGCAGAACTGCGCCGCCGTGCTGTTCCGGGGCGAGGTGGCCACCCGGTTCGCCAAGCACCACCTGCCGAACTACGGCGTGTTCGACGAGTACCGCTGGTTCGTCCCCGGCAACCAGCTGCCGGTGCTGCGGCTGAACGGGGTGGACGTCGCGCTGGCGATCTGCGAGGACATCTGGCAGGACGGCGGACGGGTGACCGCCGCCCGCGAGGCCGAGGCCGGCCTGCTGCTGGTGATCAACGGCTCGCCGTACGAGCGGAACAAGGACGACGCCCGGCTGGAGCTGGTCCGCCGCCGGGCCGCCGAGGCGGGCTGCGCGCTCGCCTACGTGAACATGGTCGGCGGCCAGGACGAGCTGGTCTTCGACGGCGACTCGATCGTGGTCGCCCCGGACGGCGAGGTGCTGGCCCGTTCGCCGCAGTTCGAGGAGCACCTGATGGTGCTGGACCTCGACCTGCCGGCCGCCAGCAGCGACCACACCGACGGCCTGCTGCTCGCCGACGGCCTGCACCTGGTCCGCGCCGGGCTGGGCGGCGAGCCGGCCCCGGCGCCCGCCGCGCCGCTGTCCGCCGAGGTGGCCCCGCGGCTCAGCGACGAGGCGGAGATCTGGTCCGCGCTGGTCTCCGGCACCCGCGCCTACGTCCGCAAGAACGGCTTCCGCTCGGTGCTGATCGGCCTGTCCGGCGGCATCGACTCCGCCGTGGTGGCCGCCCTGGCGGTGGACGCGCTCGGCGCCGGGAACGTGTACTGCGTCTCGATGCCGAGCCGCTACTCCTCGCAGCACTCCATGGACGACGCGGCCGAGCTGGCCCGCCGGACCGGGCTGAACTTCCGCACCGTGCCGATCGCCCCGATGTTCGACGCCTACATGGCGGCCACCGAGCTGACCGGCCTGGCCGAGGAGAACCTGCAGTCCCGGCTGCGCGGCACCCTGCTGATGGCGATCTCCAACCAGGAGGGGCACATCGTGCTCGCGCCCGGCAACAAGAGCGAGCTGGCGGTCGGCTACTCGACCCTGTACGGCGACTCGGTCGGCGCGTTCGGCCCGATCAAGGACGTCTACAAGTCGCTGATCTTCCGGCTGGCCCGCTGGCGCAACGAGGAGGCCGAGCGGCTCGGCGAGGTGCCGCCGATCCCGGAGAACACCATCTCCAAGCCGCCGTCCGCCGAGCTGCGGCCGGACCAGAAGGACACCGACTCGCTGCCCGACTACGACCTGCTGGACACCGTCCTCGACCTGTACGTCGAGGGTGACCAGGGCCGGGACGCGATCGTGGCGGCGGGCTTCGACGCAGCCGTGGTGGACCGGGTGGTGCGGCTGGTGGACACCGCCGAGTACAAGCGGCGGCAGTACCCGCCGGGCCCGAAGATCTCGGTCAAGGGCTTCGGCCGGGACCGCCGGCTGCCGATCACCAACCGGTGGCGCCGCGGCTGAGGGGGAGGGCTCACCGGTAGCGGTAGGTGGCGGCCACCGCGAGGTGGTCGCTGCCGTCCCGCTCCAGGGTCCGCGAGTCGGTGGGCTCCAGCCCGCCCTTGCTCATGATCTGGTCGATCCGGGCCATCGGCAAGGACGCCGGCCAGCTGAAGCCGAAGCCGTCGCCGGCCGCGCCCTGGGCCGAGCGCATCTGCGAGGTGACCGGCGCCAGGCTGCGGTCGTTCATGGTGCCGTTGAGGTCGCCGAGCAGCAGCACCTTCTTCAGCGGCTCGGCCTCGATCGCGTCGCCGAGCGCCTGGGCGCTGACGTCCCGCTGGTTGACGGTGAAGCCGCCCTCGGCCCGCAGCCGCACGGACGGCAGGTGGGCGACGTACACCGCGACCGGGCCCTGCGGGGTGGTGACCTCGGCGCGGAACGCCCTGGTCCAGCCCATCTTGATGTCCACCACCCGGACGTCGCCGATCGGGTACTTGGACCAGAGCCCGACGGTGCCCTCGACGGCGTGGTACGGGTAGGCGTCGGCCAGCCCGGACTCGTAGGCGCGCAGCGGCCTGCCGGCCAGCTCCTGGAGCGCGACGATCTGCGCGCCGGACTTCTCCAGCATCCGCACGGTGCCCTGCGGGTCGGTGTTGGCGGCGGCCACGTTGTGGCTGACCACCGTGAAGTCGCCGGTGCCGCCGCTCTTGTCGGTGAGCAGGCCGCCGAACATGTTGGCCCAGAGCACCGTGGGCACCAGCAGGGCGAGCAGCGCGGTGGCGGAGCGGCGCAGCAGCGCGGGGAGCAGCAGCACCGGCACGGCCAGGCCCACCCAGGGCAGGAAGGTCTCCAGCAGGCTGCCCAGGTTGCCGGTGCTGTTGGGCACCTCGGCGTGGAAGGCCAGCAGGGCGCCGGCGAGCAGGGCCAGCAGGGCGATCAGCAGGCCGCGCCGCCAGGTGGTGGCGCCGCGGGCGTCGCGGCCCCAGCCCCGGACGCCGAGGAATCCGGCCGCGGGGCGCCGGCCGGTTCCCGGGTCGCCGGCCTCCGCCGTGGACACCCGGTCCGCCCTGTCCGCCTGCGCCATGCCGTGGCTCCCGTCGTTCGCGCCGCCCGCCCGTCCGCCGCCGGTCCGGTGCGGGCCGCCGCCGGGTGGCGGAGGGCGTGCCGGACTGGTGCGGGTTTGGTCGGATTCCCGGCTCAGCCTATGCCGGGACAGACGTCCGGCCGGCGGACCGGGGTTCCGGCGTGGCCCGGTTGGTGAGCCAGGCCACTACGCCGGACACCGGGGCGGCCCGCCGGGGCGAGGACGGGGTGAGGGCGGGGGCCGGTCAGGCGGGTACCGGCCGCAGGGCCGGGCCGGCCAGGCCGCCGAGCAGCGCGTCGACCATCCGCTCGGCCAGCTCCGGGTCGTCCAGGTCGGAGTCGTCCCACAGGATGCTGCGGGCGAGGATCGGGCCGATCAGCAGGTCGCCGAGCAGTTCCTCGTCGAGGTCGGCCCGCAGCTCGCCCTCGGCGACGCCCCGGCGGATGACGTTCCGGGCGGCCTCCCGGCGCGGCACGATCACCCGTTCGCGGTAGGCCGCGTGCAGCTCGGGCCAGCCCTGCATCTGGCCGAGCGCGGCCTTGAGGACCCAGCGGGAGCGCTTGGCGAGCCCGCGCAGCCGCATGTACTCGATCATCGCGACCAGGTCGCCGCGGATCGAGCCGGTGGCCGCGGGCAGCGGCTCCTCCAGCCGGCTGACCATGTCGACCAGCAGCGCCTCCTTGTTGGGCCAGCGCCGGTAGATGGTGGCCTTGCCCACGCCGGCGGCGGTGGCGATGCCCTCGATGGTCAGCTCGGACAGGCTGGTGCCGGCCGCCATCTGCTCCTCGACGGCGGCGAAGATCGCCTGCTCGGCGGCCTCGCTGCGGGGCCTGCCCCGGCGCGGGCCGGTGCAGGTCGGCGCGGCCGTCGGCTCGGTGTTCATCTCACATCTCCCGGTTGTGGGGCCCCCGCCCGCGGGACGGACGGGGGTCGCACGCGCTCGTGGGCCCCGTCACCGGCGGGTTCCCGGTGACAGGGCCCCATTCTCGCTCAGCGCGGTCGCGGGTCAGGCGTCCGCGACCGCCGCCGCGCGGGGCTCCTCGTCCGCGCGGTCGGCCCCCGCCGCGGCGGACGGCCCGGCGGCGGGCCCACCGGGCCCGTTGGGCCCGCCGGCCGGGACCCTGCCCGGCAGCAGGAACCAGGCGAGCGCCGCGCCGACCAGGGTGATCCCGGCGGAGAGCGCGGCCACCACGTGCATGGCGTGGATGAAGGAGTCGTTGGCCGGGCCGATCAGCTCCTTGCCCCGGTCGCCGAGCCGGGCGGCGACGGCGAGGGTGGCCTCCAGCGACTCGCCGGCCTTCTCCCGCAGCTCCGGGCTCGGCAGCCGGGCGAGCCCGTCGGACATCCCGTCGCGGTAGACGGTGGAGAGCACCGCGCCGAGCACCGCGACCCCGAGCGAGCCGCCGACCTGGCGGAAGGTGTTGTTGACCGCCGAGCCGGCGCCGGCCTTCTCCCGGGGCAGCGAGCCCATGATCGCGACCGTGATCGGCGGCATGACGTGCGCCATGCCGGTGCCCATCAGCAGGCCGAGCACGACCAGCACCCAGATCGGGGTGGTCGCGCCCAGCAGCAGGTAGCCGAGGAAGCCGACCGCGATGAACAGCATGCCGACGGCGCAGGTGGCGCGGATGCCGAAGCGGTCGACCACCAGCCGGGCGCGCGGGGCGAACACCAGCTGGGCGGCGGCCAGCGGCAGCATCAGCACGCCGGCCTCCAGCGCGCTGTAGCCGCGCACGCTCTGGGTGTAGAAGACGCCGAAGAACGAGACGCCCATCAACGCGAAGAAGACCACGCCGACCACCACCACCGAGGCGCTGAACACCTTGTTGCGGAACCAGTTGACGTCCAGCGCGGGGTGCGCGGTGCGGCGCTCGAAGAGCACGAAGGCGGTCAGCGCCACCAGGCCGAGCAGTACCGGACCCCAGGCCGCGACGGCGGTGAAGTCGGCCAGCTCGCCGCCCTTGATGATGCCGTAGATCAGCGCCACCAGGCCGATGATGGACAGCAGCACGCCGACCGGGTCCATCCGTCCCGGGTTCGGGTCCTTGGACTCGGGGACCAGCAGCACCATCGCGATCAGCGCGACGACCACGATCGGCACGTTGACCAGGAAGACCGAGCCCCACCAGAAGTGCTCGATCAGCAGGCCGCCGGTGATCGGGCCGATCGCGATGGCGAGGCCGACGGCACCGGCCCAGATGCCGATCGCCTTGGGCTGCTCGGAGCGCTCGAAGACGTTCATGATGATGGCGAGCGTGGCCGGCATGGCCAGCGCCCCGCCGACGCCCATCAGCGCGCGGTAGCCGATCAGCTCGCCCGGCGTACTGGCGAGCGCGGAGAGCAGCGAGGCGACGCCGAAGACGGCCATGCCGGCCAGCAGGGCCCGCTTGCGGCCGAACCGGTCGCCGAGCAGGCCGGAGGTGAACAGCAGCCCGGCGAAGACCAGCGTGTAGGAGTTGATCGACCATTCCAGGTCGCTCTGGCTGGCGCCGATGCCGGTGGGCGCCGGGGACGCGATGGTCTTCATCGCGACGTTGAGGATCGAGTTGTCGAGCACGACGACGAGCAGGGCGAGCACGAGGGTGCACAGGATCGCCCAGCGGCGGCGGTGGATGGCTTCCGGCACGCGGGGTGGCGCGGCTGCGGTGGTCATGGGTTCTTCCCGTCCGTGGTACGGCGTGGCACTGGCGGGCATTTCGAGCCGCGATCGTCTCGTAAACCCCCCTCGGTCAGGGTAGCGACAATTTCGATACGAGACGAATCCGTATCGTAAAGCTGCGGCAAAGACCCGCGCGCACCCACCCGGCCGCCGGGCCGCCGGGCCGTCCGGCCGCCGGTCACAAGCGGAGTGACCCCCGCCCCTTTTGCGCCCGCGCCGGGCCGTGCAAGCATGGAGGTGATCCGGGGACGCCGCACGGCGCCACGAGACGACAACCCTTCAGGAGCCTGTTCGATGAACGCTTCTTCGCCTTCGCCTGCCCAGAACCAGGCGACGACCGCCACCCTCTACGGTGGGGTCACCAACCGCCGCGTCACCGTCCGCGACCTCGCCGCCGCCAAGCAGCGCGGCGAGAAGTGGTCGATGCTGACCGCCTACGACGCCCTCACCGCCGGCGTCTTCGACGAGGCCGGCACCCCCGTCCTGCTGGTCGGCGACTCCGCCGGCAACTGCCACCTCGGCTACGAGACCACCGTCCCGGTGACCATGGATCAGATGGTGATGCTCGCCGCCGCCGTCGTCCGCGGCACCAAGCGGTCCATGATCGTCGCCGACCTGCCGTTCGGCTCCTACCAGGAGTCCCCGGCCCAGGCGATGCACAACGCGGCCCGGCTGATGAAGGAGGCCGGGGTCGGCGCGGTCAAGCTGGAGGGCGGCGAGCGCAGCGCCCGCTCGATCGAGCTGCTGGTCGAGGCCGGCGTCCCGGTGATGGCCCACATCGGGCTGACCCCGCAGTCCGTGCACGCGCTCGGCGGCTACCCCGTCCAGGGCCGCGGCGACGAGGCCGCGCACCAGCTGCTGCGCGACGCCAAGGCGGTGCAGCAGGCCGGCGCCTTCGCGGTCGTCCTGGAGGCGGTGCCCGCCGAGCTGGCCCGGCAGGTCACCGAGCAGCTCGCCGTCCCCACCGTCGGCATCGGCGCCGGGGCGGACTGCGACGCCCAGGTGCTGGTCTGGACCGACTTCGCCGGGATGACGGCGGGCCGGGTGCCCAAGTTCGTCAAGCAGTACGCCAACCTGCGGGCCGTGCTCGGCGACGCCGCCCGCGCGTTCGCCGAGGACGTGCGCGGCGGCGCCTTCCCGGCGCCGGAGCACACCTTCCACTGACGCGCACCGTCGTCCGGGGCCCGGCCACGGCCGGGCCGGGCCCCGGATGACAGCCGTGTGACAGCGGGCCGACAGCGCGCCGCCGGCCCGCCCGCCCCGGACCGCCCGCTGACAGCGGGCTGACAGCCGGGTCGGACAGTCTGTGGGGCATGACACGAATCTCCACCGCCCCGAACGACCAGGGGCCCGCCGCGGGGAATGCCGTCGAGGTCCACGGCATCGTCAAGCACTTCGGCACCACCAAGGCGCTCGACGGCGTCGACCTCACCGTGCGCGAGGGCACCGTCCTCGGTGTGCTCGGCCCCAACGGCGCGGGCAAGACCACCCTGGTCCGCGTCCTGTCCACGCTGATCAGGCCCGACGCCGGCACCGCCTTCGTCGGCGGCTACGACGTGCTGCGCCAGCCCAAGCAGCTGCGCCGCACCATCGGCCTCACCGGCCAGTACGCCTCCGTCGACGAACTGCTCTCCGGCTACGAGAACCTCTACCTCATCGGCCGGCTGCTCGACCTCTCCCGCCGCGACGCCAAGGCCCGCGCCACCGAACTGCTGGAGCGCTTCTCGCTCACCGAGGCCGCCAAGCGCCCCGCCAAGACCTACTCCGGCGGCATGCGCCGCCGCCTGGACCTGGCCGCCTCGATGATCGGCCGCCCCCGGGTGCTCTACCTGGACGAGCCCACCACCGGCCTCGACCCGCGCACCCGCAACGAGGTCTGGGACGAGGTGCAGCGGATGGTCGCCGAGGGCTCCACCGTGCTACTCACCACCCAGTACATGGAGGAGGCCGAGCAGCTCGCGGGCGAGCTGACCGTCATCGACCGCGGCCGGGTGATCGCGGCCGGCGGCATAGCCGAGCTCAAGGCCCAGGTCGGCGGCCGGACCCTGCAGATCCGCGCGGCCCACCCCGCCGAGCTGCCCGAGATGGCCCGCTGCCTGCACGACTCCGGCGTCACCGCCACCTTCTCCACCGACACCGGCCTGCTCTCGGTGCCGATCACCGCCGACGAGCAGCTGACCACCGTGATCGGCGTGCTCGGCACCCGCGGCTTCGCGGTCGCCGGCATCGACACCAAGCTGCCCAGCCTCGACGAGGTCTTCCTCGCCATCACCGGCAAGCCCGCGGACCGTCCGGCGCCCGCGGACGCCGCCCCCAGCCTCGCCAAGGAGCCCGTCGCATGACCACCGCCACGCTCTCCCCCGTCCGGGCGGACACCCGGATCGGCCTGGCCGGCCACCTGCGTCACGTCGGCGCGCTGACCCGCCGCAACCTGATGCGGATCAAGGCCGACCCGGAGTCGATGTTCGACGCCATCCTGATGCCGATCATCTTCACCGTGCTGTTCGTCTACGTCTTCGGCGGCGCCATCTCCGGCGGCCAGGACGCCTACAAGCAGTACATGATCCCCGGCCTGCTCGGGCAGACCGGACTCACCCTGGCGATGGCCGTCGGCACCGGCCTCAACAGCGACTTCCAGACCGGCGTGATGGACCGCTTCCGCACCCTGCCGATCGGCCGCTCCTCGGTGCTGCTGTCCAAGATCGCGGCCGAGACCTGCCGGGCCCTGCTCTCCTTCAGCATCATGATCGTTTTCTCGCTGGTCATCGGCTTCGAGCTGAAGGGCGGCGTGCTGCAGACGCTGGCGGCGGTCGGCCTGTCGCTGGTGTTCGGCATGTCGATCGTGTGGATCTCGATGCTGCTGGGCATGGCCCTGCGCAGCGCCCAGGCCGTCCAGGGAGTCTCCATGCTGGTGCTGATGCCGATGCAGTTCGGCAGCTCGATCTTCGCCCCGACCGACACCATGCCGGGCTGGCTCCAGTCCTTCACCAAGGTGAACCCGCTGTCCGCGCTGGCCGACGCCTGCCGGGCCCTGATGAACGGCCAGGGCGCGGTCGCGCACCCGACGCTGATCGTGCTGGCCTGGTCGGTCGGCATCACCGCGGTCTTCGCGCCGCTCGCCGTCGCCCGGTTCCGCAAGCGGACCTGAGCGGTGACCGCACGGCGGCGCCCCGGGGTGCGCGAGGGGAGCGCCCCGGGGCCCGCCGCGTGCCGGTCAGCCGACCAGCCGGTCGAGCAGCGCGCCGGCCTCCATCACGGACAGCCCCCGGCCCTCGGTGACGGCGGCCTCGAACACCGCGTCACCGAGCAGGTCGCGCAGGCTCTGCTCGGCGCGCTCGCGCTCCGCCCGGTCGAGGAAGTTGTTGTGGGGCCCGTTCATCGCGGTGTGCGCGCCGAACAGCACGGCGGCCCGCCGGGCCGTGTCGAGGTCCCCGTCGCGCCGGGCGAAGACCTCCATCACCCCGACCACCGGCGGCAGCAGCATCACCGACATCTGCTCGACGAACCCGCCCGCGCTCGACGGCACCGCGTGCAGCATCGCGCGCCCCTCGTGGACCAGTTCGAGCCCGCGGTCCGGATCGCCGCCGCGGGCGGTGATCCAGCCCCGGGTGACGGTCAGCATCCCGCCGACCACGTCCGGGGCGAACGCGCCGACCCGCGTCCAGCTCAGCGCGTCCAGCTCGGCCAGCGCCGCCCCGTGGTCGCCGCGCACGCCGTGGATGCCGCAGAGCATCAGGTGCCCGAAGAGCAGCGCCCCGTTGGTCGCCTGGTTGTCGCCCGGCCGGATCCCCTCCATCGCCTCGCGGATCCGGCGCTCCCCCTCGTCCAGGTCCTCGTCCAGCATCGCCGCGCCCAGGTGGACCCCCAGCATCGGCACCTCCTGCGGGGCGCCCAGCTCCTCGGCCAGCTCGATCGCCCGCTGATAGGCCTCGACGGCCTCCGCCGAGCGCCCCTGGTTGGCCAGCGACTCGCCGCGCGCGGACAGCGCCTGGGACATCCCCCAGAGGTCGCCGGACCGGCGGTACAGCTCCAGCGACTCCTCGCCGTCCCGGGTGCTCTGCTCCGCCCCGTTCGGCCAGTCGTTCATCATCTTGGCCCGGATCTGCAGGATGAAGGCCAGGTCGCTGGAGTCGCCGTAGCGCCGGCAGCCCTCCACCGCGTCGTCCAGCAGGTCCTTCATGGCGTCCAACTGCCCGACCAGGAAGGCGCCGAAGACCCGCATCAGCCCGGGGAAGCGGTAGGCCTGCGGCAGGTCCGGGGTGTAGGCCTCGGTGATCTTGCGGGCCATCGCGACCGCGTCCGGGTCGGCCAGCACGTCCAGGTTGCCCTCGAACAAGCTGATCAGCCGGTAGATGACGACCGCCCGGCGGGCCTCCGCGGTGGCCTCCGGCGGCATCGGCAGCGGGTACTCCAGCACGTGCCGCTCCAGCGGCACCGGCCGGGCGTCCGGGCCGAACGGGTCCGGGCCGAGCGCCAGGACCTGCTCGTACCAGCGGCGGGCCTCCTGGCTGAAGCCGCGCAGCGACCAGTACCAGCTCATGCCCAGCGCCAGCACCAGCGCCTCGTCCTCGTCCCGGCGGTCGACGGCGCGGCGCAGCGCGGTCCGGATGTTGTCGTGCTCCCGCTCCAGCACCGCCAGCCAGTGCAGCTGCGCGGGGCCGTGGACGTTCAGGTGGGCGGTGCGGACCAGCTCGCGGAAGTGCTCGACGTGCCGGCCCTCGGTCCCGGCGCTCTCCCCCGCCTCGGCCAGCCGCTCGACCGCGTACTCGTGGATGGTCTCCAGCATCCGGTAGCGCGGCGGACCGTCCCCGTCCAGGTCGGCGACCAGCAGGGACTTGTCGACCAGCGAGAGCAGCAGGTCGGCGACCTCCTCCCGGGGCACCTCGGCGCCGTCCGCGCAGACCGCCTCGGCCGTCTCCAGCGTCCAGCCGCCGGCGAACACCGCCAGCCGGCGCAGCACCGCGCGCTCCTGCTTGCCGAGCAGGTCCCAGCTCCAGTCGACCACCGCGCGCAGCGTCTGCTGGCGCGGCAGCAGGGTGCGGCTGCCCGCGGTGAGCAGGGCGAACCGGCCGTCCAGCCGGTCGGCGATCTGCCGGGCCGTCATCACCCGCAGCCGGGCGGCGGCCAGCTCGATGGCCAGCGGCAGGCCGTCCAGCCGGCGGCAGATCTCGGCGCAGGCCTCCGGGTCGCTCCGCGGGTCGAAGCCCGGGCGGGCGGCGGCGGCCCGCTCGGCCAGCAGCCGCAGCGCCACCGGGTCGGGCAGCGGCTCCACCGGCAGCACGGTCTCCCCCGGCACGCCCAGCGGCTCGCGGCTGGTGGCCAGCACGGTCAGGCCGGGGCACTCGGTGAGCAGGCTGTCGGCGAGGTCGGCGGCGGACTGGATCAGGTGCTCGCAGTTGTCCAGGACGAGCAGCATCCGGCGGCGCCCGCAGTGCTCGATCAGCCGGCGCACCGGGTCGCCGGAGCGGGCCTCGATCACCTCGGCGACCATGCTGGTGCCGGTGTGCAGGACGGTCTCGCGCAGGCCGAGCGCCGAGACCACCGCGCCGGGCACCGCGTCCGGGCGCTCCACCGGGGCCAGCTCGGCCAGCCAGACGCCGTCCGGCCAGTGCCCGGCGCCCTGCTCCAGACGGCCGGCCTCCACCGACAGCCGGGTCTTGCCGGAGCCGCCGGGGCCGGTCAGGGTGACCAGCCGGCTGGTGGCCAGCACCGAGCGCAGGGCGGCGAGGTCGCTCTCGCGGCCGACGAAGCTGGTGAGCCGGCCGCGCAGGTTGCCCGCGGTCCGGGACGGCGCCGGGGCGGCGGGCACGGGTGCGGCGGGGGCGGGGGCGGGGGCTGCGGTCGCCTGCGGCGCGGGGGCCACCGGGGCGGGAGCCTCCACGGGGGCCAGCAGTTCGGCGTGGAGGGCCTGGAGCCTGCGCCCCGGGTCCACGCCGAGCTCGTCGGCCAGCGCGCGCCGGGTGCGCTCGTAGTGGCGCAGCGCCTCCGCCGTCCGGCCGCTCTCGTGCAGCGCCCGCACCATCAGGTACTGCAGCGGCTCGTCCAGCGGCTGTCCCTCGCACAGTTCGGCGAGCTCGGCCACCAGGTCGGCGGCCCGGCCCAGGCCCAGGTCGGCGGTGATCCGGTGCCGGCGGACCTCCTCGCGCTGGGCCTCCAGCCGGGTGGCCGGGCCGGTGCGGTCCGGCAGGTCGGCGAGCGCCGGGCCGCGCCACAGCGCGAGCGCGGCCCGCAGCCGTTCGGCGGCCGCCGCGTGGTCGCCCCGATCCAGCTCCCGGCGGCCCTCCGCGGCCAGCCGCTGGAACTCGGCGAGGTCGGTCAGCGGGTCGGTCAGCCAGTACCCGGCCGGGCCGGAGCCCACCCGGTCGCGGCCGATGGTGCGGCGCAGCCGGCCGACCAGGGTCTGCAGCGCGGCCGAGGAGTCCTGCGGCGGCTCGGCGTCCCACACCTCGTCGGCCAGCAGGTCGGGCGGCACCGGCCGTCCCTGCCGCAGGGCCAGCGCGGCGAGCAGGGCGCGCAGCCGGGCGCCGCCGAGCGGGACCGGGGTTCCGTCGTCGTGGTGGGCCGTGGTGGTGCCGAGGATGCCGTAGTGCACCGAACCATTCTGGTGGATCGGCGCCGCCCGCCACGCACATTTGTCCGGTCCACGACCCTGACCGTCCCCTGCTCTTCGCCCGCTCGCCGCCGGGGCGGGTCGCCGGGGTGCGGAACCCGGTGCCGGGCGCCGTACGTTCATCCGGGACGGCTTGTCCGGGGCCGCGACCGCCCGGCATGATCGACCACTGGCCGTTCGCCCCCGCCGATCCCGACAGTCTCCGGAGCACCCACACCATGACCTTCGCCGCAACGCAGCGTTCCCGCAGCGAGGACCGCCGGATCAGTCCGGTGTTCTGGGCGCTGCTCGCGATCCTCGTCACCTCCGGCGTGGCCGTCTTCCAGGGCTACGGCAACGCCCGGTTCGGGGTCTTCCTGTTCGTGGTGGCCGGCTGGATGGTCTCGCTCTGCCTGCACGAGTACGCGCACGCCCGGACCGCGCTGCACGGCGGCGACATCTCGGTCGGCGCCAAGGGCTACCTGACCCTCAACCCGTTCAAGTACGCCAACGTCCTGCTCAGCTTCGTGCTGCCGATCGTGTTCGTGCTGCTCGGCGGCATCGGCCTGCCCGGCGGCGCGGTCTGGATCGAGCGGCACCGGGTGCAGGGGCGGCTCAAGCACAGCCTGATCTCGGCCGCCGGACCGCTGGTGAACCTGCTCGCCGCCGTGCTGCTGCTGATCCCGGTCGGCGCGGGCTGGCTCGACGACCCCGCGGTGCACGCGGTCTGGAACGGCTTCGAGCTGAACGTCTCGCCGTTCGCCCTGGCGCTGGGCTTCCTGGGCATGCTGCAGCTGAGCGCGACCCTGCTCAACCTGCTGCCGGTGCCCGGCCTGGACGGCTACGGGATCGTCGAGCCGTGGCTGTCGCTCAAGACCCGGCGGGCGATCGAGCCGTTCGCGCCGTACGGCATGCTGGCCGTCTTCGCGCTGCTCTGGCAGCCGGAGGTGAACCACTGGTTCTTCGAGGCCGTGTACGGCGTGATGGACCTGCTGGGCGTCGACCGGGCCTACCCGCAGGTGGGCCACGAGCTGTTCACGTTCTGGAAGGACTGAGCCGGACTGGTTCGGGCAGGACTGAGCCGGACTGGGCGCGGCTCGGGGCCGGCTCGCCGCCCGGGCGTCTCAGGCCTGGGCGGTCTGCTCCGCGGCCGCCCTCGCCAGCTTCTCGCGGCGCACGTTCATCCAGAGCACGTTGCTGGCGATGCCCGCCATCGGGAGCCAGACGAGGCCGAGCCACCAGCCCTGGACCAGCGAGACCACGGCGGCGGCCAGCGCGAGAACGGCGACGATCGAGGCGAGGACGGACGTGCGGGGCATGGCGGCAGACTCCTGGGGCCGGTAGGACGGACGGCTCCCATTGTCGCCGACCTCACCTCCGGACCGGGTCCAGGGGTGAGGCCGGCGAGCCGGTGATCACGTCGGTGATCGGACGCCGGTGGTTCAGCCGGTGGTTCAGACGTCGGTGATCCGCAGGCCCGCGTGGGCCTTGTAGCGGCGGTTGACCGAGATGAGGTTCGCCACCAGCGACTCCACCTGGTGCGCGTTGCGCAGCCGGCCCGCGAAGATGCCGCGCATGCCGGGGATCCGCCCGGCCAGCGCCTGCACGATGTCGGTGGCGGCCCGCTCCTCGCCGAGCACCATCACGTCGGTGTCGATCCGCTCGACCGACTCGTCCTGGAGCAGTACCGCCGACAGGTGGTGGAAGGCGGCGGTCACCCGGGAGTCCGGCAGCAGGGCGGCGGCCTGCTGGGCGGCGCTGCCCTCCTCCGGGACGAGCGCGTAGGCGCCCTGCTTGTCGAAGCCGAGCGGGTTGACGCAGTCCACCACGATCTTGCCGGCCAGCTCCTCGCGGAGCGCGGTGAGGGTGGCGGCGTGGCCGTCCCAGGGCACCGCGACGATCACGATGTCGCTCTCCCGGGCGGTGGCGGCGTTGTCGGCGCCGCGCACGCCGTGGCCGATCGCCTCCGCCGAGGCCTGCGCGCGGGCCGCGTCGCGCGAGCCGATGATCACCTGCTGGCCGGCCTTGGCCAGCCGCAGGGCCAGCCCCCGCCCCTGGTCGCCGGTGCCGCCGAGGACGCCGACCACGAGCTGCGAGACGTCCGGCAGGTCGTGGGCCGGGTTTGTCGCTGAATCGAGGGAAGTCATGGGCCGATCCTGCCAAACCGCCGGCCCCTCGCGTCATCCTGTCGGCCATGGACGCGGTGAGAGTTTCGGCACTACGGGAGCGGCTGACCGGGACCGGCTGGCTGGAGGCCGTCGGCGGCTTCGCCGGTGAGCTGCGGCGGGCGGTCTCCCGGCGCGGCGCGGGTGAGTTGCTGCTGGTCGGCACCGAGGCGTACGAGCCCTGGCACCTGGCCGCCCATCTGAAGGACGAGGCCGCCTGGTCGGACGTGCCCCGGCTGGCCCCGACCCTGCTGCGGCACCGGGTCCCGGCGCAGGCGCCCGGCCATCTGGCGCACGGCCTGGGACGGCTGACCGAGGCCGGGCGCGGGGCGACCGTCCTGGTGGTCGCCCCGGCGGCGGCCGGGGAGACGCTGCTGGAGCGGGTGCACGACGCCCGGCGGCACGGCGCGACGGTGCTGGCGCTGGACGGCGCCGGGCCGGACGCGCCCGACGGGCCGTCCGCCGCCGGGCCCGCCGACCTCACCGGGCTCGCCGACCTCACCGGGCTGGCGCACCGCAGGCTCGCCGTCGGCACGGGCGAGGAGGAGCCGTTCGACCTGGCCCAGCACCTGGTCAGCGCCGCCGCCGGGCAGCGGCCCGCGCGGCGCTCGGCGGCGGCGCTGGAACGGCTGGCGGCGCTGGCCGCGCGGCTGACGGCGGGGCCCACGGTCAGCCGCTGGTAGGACGGGGCGCACCGAGGGAACGACGGGCCTGACGGGGCGGGCGGGGCGCGACGGGCGGGCGGGGCGCGGCGGGCGCGAAAATCCGTTGCGGCCGGGCCCGGCGCCCCCGCAGGATGGTCACTCGTGAACGACGCCGACGCCGCCCCGCCCACGAACGGTCGGGCGAGATCCCTGCTGCGCTCGGTCGTCCCCGACCTCTCCCCGTGGCGCTCCTCCCGGGACTTCCGCCTGCTCTGGGTCTCCGGCTGCGTCACCAGCTTCGGCAGCTTCCTCACCTACGTCGCCGTGCCGCTGCAGATCAAGGAGCTGACCGACTCGTCCTTCGCGGTCGGCCTGGTCGGCGCCTTCGAGCTGGTCCCGCTGATCGTCTTCGGCCTCTGGGGCGGCGCCCTCGCCGACGCCCTGGACCGCCGCCGCCTGGTGCTGTTCGCCGAGGCCGGGCTCGGTCTGCTCAGCGTGCTGCTGCTGGTCAACGCGCTGCTGCCGACGCCCGTGCTGTGGCCGGTCTACCTGGTGGCCGCGCTGGTCGCCGCCGCCGACGGCCTGCAGCGCCCGGCCCTGGACGCGCTCACCCCGCGGATCGTCCGGCACGACCAGCTGGCCGCCGCCTTCGCCCTCAACTCCCTCTACCGCAACGTCGGTTCGGTGGCGGGACCGGCGCTGGCCGGCGTCGTGGTGACCTTCGCCGGGGTGCAGACCGCGTACGCGCTGGACGTCGTCACCTTCGGCGCCTCGCTGCTGCTGCTCGCCCGGATCCGCGCCGTCCCGCCGCCGACCGGCGCCGAGCAGCCCTCGGTGAAGGCGGTGCTGACCGGGATCCGGTACGCGTGGAGCCGCAAGGACCTGCTGGGCACCTACGCGATCGACCTGTGCGCGATGCTGTTCGCCTTCCCGGTGGCGGTCTTCCCGTTCCTGGCCGCCGAGCTGCACGCCGACTGGGCACTCGGCCCGATGTACTCCGCCTCGGCGGTCGGCGCCCTGCTCGTCTCGGTCACCAGCGGCTGGACGTCCCGGATCCACCGGCACGGCCGGCTGCTGCTGGCCGCCGCGCTCGGCTGGGGCGTCGCGATCGCGCTGGCCGGCCTGTCCGGCTCGGTCTGGCTGGTGCTGCTCTGCCTGGCGCTGGCCGGCGGCGCCGACCAGATCAGCGGCGTCGCCCGCTCCACGCTGTGGAACCAGTCGATCCCGGACGAGCTGCGCGGCCGGATGGCCGGCGTCGAACTGCTCAGCTACTCGGTGGGCCCCCAGCTCGGCCAGGTCCGGGCGGGCGGCATGGCGGGGATGGTCGGCGTCCGGGCCTCGGTGTGGGTCGGCGGCGTCGCCTGCGTGGTGGGCGTGCTGGCGCTGGCCACCGCACTGCCGCGGCTGCTCTCCTACGACGACCGCACCGACCCGAACGCGGCCGCCGTCCGCGCCGAGCACGAGCGGGCGGCGGCGGAGCGCGAGGCCGCCGCGGGGCGGGAGGCGGCCGAGCGCGAGGCGGCGGACGCGTCCTGACCCGCTACTCGCCGGGCGCGTCCTCGGGCCGGTCGCTCCAGCGCGGGTCGTTGGTCCACTCCCGGTTGCGCAGCTCGGCGGTCTCCAGGGCGTGCGCCGCCTCCTCCCGGGTGGCGTACGGGCCGAGGCGGTCCTTCGCCGGGCACTCCGGCCCCTCCTCGACCTTGCCGTGCTTGATGCAGTAGAACCACTCGCCGGGCCGGCCGGTCGGCTTGTTGCGGCGGAATCCCAGGGGCATGGTGCGGTCTCCTCCGTGTCGGCGGTCGCGGCTCGCGTTCCCCGCGTCGTCCCGATCATTCCCCGCCCCGGCGCCGTCCGCACACCCGGCCCCCGCCGGGAGGCCCGGCGGGGGCCGGCGTCCACGCCCGGCGATGGCGCGCGGGGCCCGCCAACTAGACTCGCGGCCATGGCACTCGTACCCGGCATCCAGTCCCCCACCCGCAAGGTCCCGGCGCACATCGCACGCCCCGAGTACGTCGGCAAGCCCGCTCCGGCCGCGTACACCGGGCCCGAGGTGCAGAGCGCCGAGACGATCGAGAAGATGCGGATCGCCGGCGGGATCGCCGCCCGGGCGATGGCCGAGGCGGCCGCGCTGATCGCTCCCGGCGTCACCACGGACGAGCTGGACGCCGTCGCCCACGCGTACATGTGCGACCACGGCGCCTACCCGTCCGACCTCGGCTACCGGGGCTTCCCCAAGTCGGTCTGCACCTCGATCAACGAGGTCATCTGCCACGGCATCCCGGACTCGACCGTCCTCCAGGACGGTGACATCGTCAACATCGACGCCACCGCCTACATCCACGGGGTGCACGGCGACCTCAACGCCACCTACCTGGTCGGTGACGTGGACGAGGAGTCCCGGCTGCTGGTCGAGCGGACCCGGGAGTCGCTCGACCGGGCGATCAAGGCGGTCAAGCCCGGCCGCCGGATCAACATCATCGGACGGGTCATCGAGTCCTACGCCAAGCGCTTCGGCTACGGCGTGGTGCGGGACTTCACCGGACACGGCATCAACACGTCGTTCCACTCCGGCCTGATCATCCCGCACTACGACAGTGAGCGGGCCACCGAGGTGATCAAGCCGGGGATGACGTTCACCATCGAACCGATGCTGACCCTGGGCACCTACGACTACGAGATCTGGCCGGACGGCTGGACCGTCGTCACCAAGGACCGCAAGCGCACCGCCCAGTTCGAGCACACCCTGGTCGTCACGGCGGACGGCGCGGAGATCCTCACCCTGCCGTAGTCCCGGTGGCTGGTCGGCCCGTTCAGCCGATCAGCCACTGCTCCTCGGCGACGGCGCCCACCTCGGTGCAGGCGTCGGTCAGCACGTCCAGGACGCGCAGCGGGTCCGGCAGCGGCTGCTCGGGCCCGCGCAGCCACCGCACCTCCGAGCCGTCCGGCAGCGCGGCCGGCGGCAGCAGGGTGTACGAGCCGCGGCAGTGCCAGCGCAGACCGGGGTGCTCGGACATGGTGTCCGGCGTGGAGTCCAGGGCGCTCGGCCACCACTCGTCCTCGTCCACCGGGGTGCCCCTGGTGGCGGTGAAGAACAGGTAGCGGTCCTCGCCGACGGCGGCCACCGGCCCCTCGACACCGAGCGCGGTCAGCCGCTCCAGGGCGAGGCGCCCGGCCTCCACCGGCACGTCCAGCACGTCGTGGACGCGGCCGGTGGCGGTGATGAAGTTGGCCTGCGGGTCGCGGGAGAGCCAGCGGGCGAGCTGCTCGGGATCGGTGGTGGCCTGGGTCTGCCAGGCGAAGGAGACCGGGTGCTGGGCGGGGGCCGGACAGGCGACCCGGTCGCAGGAACAGCGGTAGCCGGCCGGATGGGCCGCGGGCGCGAGCGGGAACCCGGCGCGGACCGCGCCGAGCAGCTGGTCCAGTCTGGCGGCGGGACTGTCGGCGTCCGCCGGCCGGCCCCGCTCACGATCACGCTTCTGCCACCAGGCCGTCCACCTGCCGCCGGATTCCATCGGGCCCCTTCCGCGCATGCCGTGCCCGGTGCGACACAGCGTTCGACCTACCACTCCGACGCAACGCACGGCGCCCCCCGCTGCTTCCCCGGGTGGAGCTCGGCCCTGCAGTCCCGCGCCCTGCCGGCCGGAGCCGGGGTTGCCGGGCGGCCGACGCCGGGGTCACGGTACGGAGTCACTGCGGCACGACGGCCGCGGCTCGGCGGCCCGGCGGGCACGGTGAGGTGCGCCTCGCCCGGCCCGTACGGGCCCGCTGACCCGGGTGGACCCCGAGGGCGTAACAGGAAGGATAAGGGTGCGCGGGCCCTGTGGATGACCGGGGGCGGTGCCTCTCCGGTCACACTCCCCGCACCCGGCCCCCACACCGTCTCCGCCCCGCACCGTCTCCGCCGCGCACCGGCGCGGGGTGAGACCCTGGTGGGGTGAAGAGCGCGGACACCGAATTCGTCGGCGGCCCCCTGGACGGCCGGATCCTCCCCATCCCGCTGGGGCCGATGTACGGCGTGCCCAGGAAGTACACCGTGCCGGTCCCCTCGCACGGGGACACCCCGGCGCGCACACTGGTGTACGTCCGGGCCAAGCAGCAGCGGGGCGCCCGCTGGTTCTGGCGTTACGAGTACGACGAGGCGGCCACCGCCCGCGCTTCCGGGTGACGGCCGCCTCCCCTCGCGGGAGGACGGCGATGGCGAGATCCGCACGGCACCCCAGGACCCGCGCCGAGGCGGTGGCGCACCACAACCGGCAGGTGGCCGCGGTCACGGCCGGCCTGCTGGTGGTGGTCAGCGCCTACAGCGCGGTGATCGGCTCCAACGGCTGGCTCTGGTTCGGCTGGGCGGTGCTGCTGCTCGCGTGCGTGGCGCTGTTCGTCGTGCGCCCCTGAGCGGCGGCACCGCCCGTCACCGTCGCCCCCTGTCGGCCGGGGCGGGTCAGGCGTCCTCGGCGAGGATCAGGTACAGCTTCTTGCGGGCCTCGTTGAGCACCTCCAGGCCCTTGGCGCGCTGCGCCTCGGTGCCCGTCGTCATGACCTGCCGGACGGCGTTGTCCACGGCCCCGAGCGCCTGGCCGACCTCCTGGACCGCGGCCCAGTCGATCTCCTGGCCGGCCTCCGCCCACGGCTCGTCCGGCCCGGCCTCGGCCTCGGCCCGGCCCGCCTCGGTGAGCGAGACCAGCCGCTTGCCGCCGGTCTCCTCGGCCGCGACCAGGCCCTCCTCCTCCAGCAGCTGGAGGGTCGGGTAGACCGAACCGGGGCTCGGCCGCCACGCCCCGCCGGACCGCTCGGCGATCTCGGCGATCATCTCGTAGCCGTGCATCGGCCGCTCCTTGAGCAGCGCCAGCAGCGAGGCACGCACGTCCCCGCGCCGGGCCCGCCCGCCGCGCCGGCCGCGGACCCACGGCGGAGGCCCGCCGAAGCCGCCCCGGGCCCACGGCGGGCCCGGTCGTCCGCCCGGCCCGCCGGCGAACGGCGGCGGACCGAAGGGGCCGAACGCCCCCCGGCCCTCGTAGCGCTCGCCGGGCATCCCCACGAACTCCGGCCCCGGGCGGCAGCCGCCGGGACCTCCCTCTCCACGGAATCGTCCTGGGCGCATCGCACCCACCTCCCGTTCGGGCCGCTCCGGGGCGGCCCCGTAGACGATGGACAGACGATCGTTCGGAACAGTCGAGTCACTATCCCGATATCTCGACGATATATCGGTGACTGTCGACCGTCAACGCTTTCCGATACACCCTCCACCGCTGCCCGGCGCCCGGCCGCTACGGTGCGGGGCATGGCCGGAGAACGAGACCTCACGACACTGCTGCGCGACCTGCGCCCCCTGCTCAACCCGGGGCGGTACGTCTACTGCACGCTGCCCACCAAGGTGCCCGCCGGACTGCGGCCGGTGGCCACGGTCGCCGAACCCGAGGGGGTGACGGTGGTGGTCGCCCAGGAGGAGGCCGACGCGCTCGGCCTGCCCTACGCGTACGTCGCCGCCTGGATCACCCTGCGGGTCGAGTCGGCACTGGAGGCCGTCGGCCTGACCGCCGCCGTCGCCACCCGGCTGGCCGAGGAGGGGATCAGCTGCAACATGGTGGCCGGGTACCACCACGACCACCTCTTCGTCGGCGCCGACGACGCCGACCGGGCCCTGCGCGCCCTGGAGGAGCTCTCCGCCCGCGCCACCTGACCGGGCCCGCCGGGTGGCCGCCCCACCCGGGGCCCCGGAGACTGGAGGGGCGGGCACACGCCCGGCCCCTCCTCCCCTCCGCCCGGAAGGAAGTGCGCCGCCATGGCCATCTGCGTCACCTGCGGCAACGACTACTGGCTCGCCTTCGAGATCAAGACGATCACCGGCGACGTCTACACCTTCGACAGCTTCGAGTGCGCGATGGAGAAGCTCGCCCCGCGCTGCGAGCAGTGCGACGTCCGGATCGTCGGCCACGGCGTCGAGGTGGCCGGCATGTTCTTCTGCGGCGCCCACTGCGCCCGCGTCAGCGGCGGCCTCGGCGACCAGGTCCGCGACGCCGTCGGCACCCACCCGGGCTGATCCGAGCTCGGAGCCGGAGCCGGTACGACGAAGGCCCCCTGACCTGCTGTTTTGCAGGTCGGGGGGCCTCACTCAAGCCAGGCGACGGAAGAGTCGGCCTGTACGCCGGGTTCTGTCACCCGGGCTGCTTGCGCGGCCCGGGGAGACGGCCATCCATCTAGGGCTGCCGTTGCCGACAGCCTCGTGCGGTCCACCCGCGGACTCGGGCGAGCAGCCCTCGGACATCCGCGCACGGCGCCCGGAGGCGCCGATCTTGACCTTGCTCCAGGTGGGGTTTACCGAGCCGGCCGGGTCACCCCGGTCGCTGGTGGTCTCTTACACCACCGTTTCACCCTTACCCGTCGCCGAAGCGGCGGGCGGTCTGTTTTCTGTGGCACTGTCCCGCGGGTCACCCCGGGTGGGCGTTACCCACCACCCTGCTCTGTGGAGCCCGGACGTTCCTCGGCGGGCCCCTGAGGACCCGTCGCGACCGCCCGGCCGGCTCTTCCGCCGTAGTGGTCATGGTAGCCGCTCGGGCGGGGCCTCCCGAACTCCGGGGCGGGTCAGGGGCGGGTCGCCGCCGAGCCTGGCGGCCACCCGGGCGGCGGTGGCGGTGCCCCACTCGGAGGTGGTGACCAGGCCCAGCAGCCCGATCGTGGCCCCCAGGCCGGCGACGACGTACCAGCCCGCGTGGCTCGCCGGGGCGAAGCCGGAGGCGACCGTGCCGACCACCGCCGAGGTGACCACGGTGCCGATCACGGCGACGCCGAGCGACTGGCCGACCTGCCGGCTGGTGGAGGCGACGGCCGCCGCCACCCCGGCCTGGGCGCGCGGCATGCCGGAGACGGCGGCGTTGGTGATCGGCGCGTTCACGAAGCCGAAGCCGAAGCCGAACAGCCCGTAGGCGGCCAGCAGCAGACCCGGCGGGGAGTCGGCCGCCAGCCGGGTGAGCAGCAGGCCGCTGGCGACCAGGCCGAGGCCCGCCAGCACCAGCGGCACCCGCGGGCCCCGGGCGCCGACGATCCGGCCCGAGACCGGCGCGCAGACCAGCATCATCCCGGCCATCGGCAGCGTCCACAGGCCGGCCTCCACCGGGCTGTAGCCGCGGACGTCCTGGAGGTAGATGGTGTTCAGGAAGAGGAAGCCGCCGAGCGAGGCGAAGGCGCAGACCGCCGTCACGGTGGCGCCGGTGAACGGCGCGCTGCGGAAGAACCTCGGGTCGACCAGCGGCTCGGCGACCCGGCGCTCCCACAGCGGGAAGGCCACCAGCGCGGCGAGCGCCGCCGCGGCCAGGCCGAGGATCAGCGGGGACGTCCAGCCGTGCGCCGGGCCCTCGATGATCGCCCCGGTGCCGCAGCCGAGCAGCACCATCATCAGCAGCTGTCCCACCGGGTCGAGCCGGCGGGCCCGGGGCGCGCGCGACTCGGGGACGTAGCGGGCGGTCAGCAGGCAGGCCAGCAGCCCGACCGGAACGTTGATCAGGAAGATCGCCGGCCAGCCGGCGGCGTGCACCAGGAAGCCGCCGAGCAGCGGTCCGAGGGCCATCGAGATACCGACCACCCCGCCCCAGATGCCGATCGCCCGGGCCCGTTCGCGCGGCTCGGTGAAGGTGTTGGTGATGATCGACATCGCCACCGGGTTGAGCATCGAACCGCCCACCGCCTGCACCGCCCGGAAGGCCACCAGCCACCCCAGGCCGGGCGCCAGGCTGCAGAGCAGCGAGCCGAGCACGAAGACCAATAGGCCGGTCTGGAACACCCGGCGGCGGCCGAAGCGGTCGGCCAGCGAGCCGAACAGCATCAGCAGCGAGGCCAGCACCAGGGTGTACGCGTCGATGATCCACTGCAGGCCGGAGGCCGGGGCGTCCAGGTCCCGCTGGATCTGCGGCAGGGCGATGTTCACCACGGTGTTGTCGAGCCCGACGATGAACAGGCTCAGACAGCAGATCGCCAGGATCAGCATCCGGCGCCGCCGCCCGGGATCGGCGGGCGGCGCGCTCACGAGGGTCGCTTCGGGCACGCGTCGATCCTCCCACCCGGGCGCCGCCCGGACGGTCACGAAGCGGCCCGTCCGGGTGGCGCACCCCACCCCCGCGCGCCCGCCACCGGCCCGCGCGCCGAGCGCGCCGAGCGCGCCGAGGGCGGCGGGGCGGCGGGGCGGCGGGGCGGCGGGGCGGCGGGGCGGCGGGGCGGCGGGGAACGGCCTGGACTCCGCCGGCTCTCCCCGTCGGCCCACCTCGTCGGCGGTGGTTCCCGCCGCGGCGGGGGTCACCAGTGGTTTTCCGGGGTGGGGGTGGGTTGCGTAGGGTGGCGTGGTCGGTGCCGTGGAGTGTGGAGGAGTCCGTCGTGCTGGTGCTGTTGCCGCCCTCGGAGGGGAAGGCCGCGTCCGGGGACGGGGTGCCGGTGGCGCTCGGCGGCCTGTCGCTGCCCGGGCTGACGGCGGCGCGGGCGGAGGTGCTGGAGGCGCTGGTCGCGCTGTGCCGCGGGGACGGGGACGAGGCCGCCGGGGTGCTGGGGCTGAGCCCGGGGCTGCGCGGCGAGGTGGCGCGCAACGCGGGGCTGCCGACGGCGGGGGCGCTCCCGGCCGGGCAGGTGTACACCGGCGTGCTGTTCGACAACCTCGGGCTGGCGACGCTGGACGAGGCCGCGTACGACCGGGCCGGGCGGAGCCTGCTGGTGTTCTCCGGGCTCTGGGGCGCCGTGCGGATCGGTGACCGGATCCCGCCGTACCGCTGCTCGATGGGCGTGAAACTCCCCGGCCCGGGGGCGCTCGGCGCGTACTGGCGGCGCGCGATGGCGGACGTGCTGCCGGAGGTCGCCGACGGCCTGGTGCTGGACCTGCGCTCCTCCGCCTACGCGGCGGCGTGGAAGCCGGCCGGCGAGGTGGTCCCGCGGACGGCGACCGTGCGGGTGCTCCAGGAGCGGGACGGCCGGCGCACGGTCGTCAGCCACTTCAACAAGGCCACCAAGGGGCGGCTGGTCCGCGACCTGCTGGTGGCGGGCGCCGAGCCGAAGACGCCGGGCGAGCTGCTGGAGGCGCTGCTCGGGCTGGGCCACCGGGTGGAGGTGGCCGCCGAGGGCACCGCGCGCAAGCCGTGGCAGCTGGACGTGGTGGTCACCGAGGTGCACTGAGCGCGGAAGAGCACAGCAGGGCGCCGGAGAGCGCCGGCAGCCGGGGCCCGTCGGATCGTCCGACCGGCCCCGGCGCCGTCAGCGCAGGTGCCCGGTGTCGTTGAGCAGCCGCAGCGAGGCGTTGCCGTCCGCGTAGTACTGGACGGCGCAGAGCGAGGCGGCGGACAGCTCCATCCGGTACAGCGAGTCCGGCGGGGCGCCGAGCGCCAGCCGGACCAGCGTCTTGATCGGGCTGACGTGCGAGACCACCAGCACGGTCTTCCCCGGGTAGCGGGCCAGGACCTTGTCCCGGGCCACCCCGACCCGGTGGGTGAGCGAGGCGAAGCTCTCGCCGCCGCCGGTCGGCCGCACCTTGGTGGAGCCCAGCCACGCGGTGAGGTCCTCCGGGTACCGCTCCCGCGCCTCGGCGAAGGTCAGCCCCTCCCAGGCGCCGAAGTCGACCTCGCGCAGCCCCTCCTCGAACCGGACGTCGAGGCCCAGCCGGGTGGCGACGGCCTCGGCGGTCTGCCGGGTGCGCCGCATCGGCGAGGCGACCACGGCCTGGATCGAGCCGCGCGCGGCGAGCGCCTCGGCGGCCCGTTCGGCCTGCCAGCGGCCCTTCTCGGAGAGCTCCGGGTCGGTGCCGCCGCTGCCGGAGAACCGCTTCTCCGGGGTGAGGTGGGTCTCGCCGTGCCGGAGCAGGACGAGGGTGGTCGGGGTGCCGAGGTCCGCGGGGGCCGCCCAGCCCGCCCTGGGCACGGCGGTCTCCAGCGGTTCCTCGGCGCTTCCCGGCTCGGAAGCGGTGGCGGCGACGGCGGTCCGGGGCTCCCACTGGCGGCCGGCCTTGCCCGCGTCCATCGCCTCGTTGGCGAGCCGGTCGGCGTCCTTGTTCTTCTCGCGCGGGATCCAGCTGTACTGGACCCGTCCGCGCGGGAAGACCTCGCGGGCCTCGGCGGCGAGCGGCTGCATGTCCGGGTGCTTGATCTTCCACCGGCCGGACATCTGCTCGACGACCAGCTTGGAGTCCATCCGGACGTCCACCGAGGCGCCCGGGTCGATCTCCCGGGCCGCGCGCAGCCCGGCGATCAGCCCCTTGTACTCGGCCACGTTGTTGGTCGCGTGGCCGATGAACTCGGCCGCCTCGGCGAGGATCTGCCCGGTGTCGCCGTCGCGGACCACCGCGCCGTAGCCGGCCGGCCCCGGGTTGCCCCGGGAGCCGCCGTCCGCCTCGACGACGAACCTGCGCGCCGTCACCGGATCAGACGCCGGAGTCGGCGGTGCGGACCAGGATCCGCGAGCAGTTCTCGCAGCGGACCACCTTGTCGGCCGGCTCGGCCTTGATGGAGTTCAGCTCGGTGATCGAGAACTCGGTGCGGCAGCCCTCGCAGCGGCGCTGGAACAGCCGGGCCGCGCCGACGCCGCCCTGCGTCTCGCGCAGCTTGCCGTAGAGCTTCATCAGGTCGGCCGGGATGACGGCGGCGACGGCCTCGCGGTCGCGCTTGACCTTCTCCGCCTCGGCGTCGATCTCGGCGTAGGCGGCGTCCCGGCGGCCCTCGGCCTCGGTCAGCACGACGGTGGAGTGCTCCAGGCGCGCGGTCAGCTCGGTGACCCGGGTCTGGGCGGACTCCAGCCGCTCCATGATCTCCAGGACGACGTCCTCGAGGTCGCCCTGGCGCTTGGCCAGCGAGCCGATCTCGTGCTGGAGGTTCTCCAGGTCCCTGGGCGAGGTGATGGCGCCGGAGTCCAGGCGCTGCTGGTTGCGGGCGGCCCGGGTGCGGACCTGCTCCACGTCCTGCTCGGCCTTGGTGAGCTCGCGGGTGGTGTCGCCGTGCTGGGCCTGGGCGGCGACCACCAGGTCCTTGAGCGCGGTGTGGTCGGCGTTGACCTTGTCGATCTCGGCGTGCTCGGGCAGGCTGCGCCGCCGGTGGGCCAGCTGGTCGAGCTTGGAGTCGATGGCCTGGAGGTCGAGCAGGCGGATCTGGTCGGCGGGCGCGGCGTTCAAGCGGAGAGCTCCTGTGAATCGGGTCAGGCGGGGAAGGACATGGGGGCGTGCGCGGTCCACGGGTCGGTCACCGTGCGGGAGACCCGGGTCTCCACGGTCCAGCCGTGCTGCTCGGCGGCGCCGTGCAGCGCCCGCTCGGCCAGCGGCAGCCAGGGCCACTCGGTGGCCCAGTGCGCGGCGTCGACCAGCGCGACCGGCGCCGCCTCGGCGGCCTCGGAGGCCGGGTGGTGGCGCAGGTCGGCGGTCAGGTAGGCGTCCACGCCCGCCGCGCGCACCTCGGCGAACAGGCTGTCGCCGGAGCCGCCGCACACCGCGACCCGGCTGATCAGGCGGTTCGGATCACCGGAGACCCGCACGCCGGCGGCGGTGGCCGGCAGCCCCCTGGCGACGTTCGCGGCGAACACGGCGAGGGTCAGCGGGGGCTCCAGCAGGCCGACCCGCCCGGTGCCGCGCCGGCCCAGCGGGTCGGTCGGGTCCGGGACGAGCGGGCCGGTGACGGTCACGCCGACCGCCTCGGCGAGCGCGTCCGAGACGCCCGGGTCGGCGTGGTCGGCGTTGGTGTGCGCCACGTGCAGGGCGATCCCGTTGCGGATCAGGGTGTGCACGACGCGGCCCTTGAAGGTGGTCGCGGCGACGGTGGTGGTGCCGCGCAGGTACAGCGGGTGGTGGGTGACCACCAGGTCGGCCCCCCACTCGACGGCCTCGTCGACGACCGCCTGCACGGGGTCGACGGCGAACAGCACGCGGCGGACCTCGGCCTGAGGGTCTCCGCAGACCAGGCCGACGGCGTCCCAGGACTCCGCCCACTGCGGCGGGTACAGCTCTTCGAGGGCGGTGATGACGTCGGACAGTTTCGGCACCTGTCGAGACTACCGTGCGCGCGGGCGACGGCGGTCCGCCCGGTTCCCCCGTCGCGGCGGGTCCGCGCGGCGGACGGGGACGGACGGGGGCGGGGTGGGCGGCGGACGGCGAGGGACGGGGACGGGCGGGCGGCGGGCGGACCTGGCCGTACGGCTGCGCGTCAACCTGCGGCATCCCGCGGTCCGGCCGCCCCGGGCGCGCGGCGCGGCCCCGTTCGACCGGCGCGCGGGCACGGTTCACGCGGGACGGCGGGCCGGGCGCCGCGCACACCGAACCGTTCGCACGAATTCGAAACGGCGCCCGGATCACCCTTACGAGTGAAGTGACCGGCTTCGGATTGAGCATCCCTCGCTACCGAAAGTAACTTCGCTTCTGCCAGCGGGAGTTGCCCGACCAGGGGGGTCGGGAAGGCGCTCCGCCGGAGGTACGGGCCCGGGTCGGGCAGGACGGACCGGGGCCCCCGGCGGACGCGGCCGGGGCGGTGTCGACGGGTGTCGACGGCCGCCGGGGCAGCGCACCCGGGCATTTCCGAGGAACCGATTCAGGCCGTGGCCGCGCGCCCGGTGCCGGAGCAGTGGGCACCGGAGGGGCGCGCCGGCACCAGACGAAGGGATGTGGTGGCGAATGGGAGCGGGCACATCGCTGCGTCCGGCCGGAGGCGCGGACTCGGCCGGTCACGGGCCGGATGCGGCCGGTCCGTGGCCGGAGATGACGCGGACGGCGCTGGCCGCCGCCGGAGGCCGGGGAGGCGGCGGGGACGCGCGGACCGACGGGCAGGTCGGTTGGCGGGTCGCCGTCGAGGGCTTCTGGTGCACGGCCAGGCCGTCCGCGGGCGAGCTGCCCGACGAGGGCTGGAAGCTCCACGTCAGCGCCGCCTCGACGGTCGGCGGCGCGGTGCTCGCGGCCGTCACCGAAGTGCTCGCCGAGGACCCGTGCGCGTTCAAGTTCGCGGCCGGGCCGGCGCAGCTGCACCAGCTCAACTCGCGCAACAGCGACCGGGGTTCGGCGGGCAAGTTCATCACCGTCTACCCGGGCGGCGAGGCGCAGTTCCGGCGGCTGGCGGCCGCGCTGCACCGGGCCACCGACGGCCTGCCCGGCCCGGTGGTGCTCTCCGACCGCCCGTACCGGCCGGGCAGCCTCGTCCACTACCGGTACGGCGCCATCGCGGCCCGCGCCGAACTGGGCAACGACGGCGGGTACCGGTCGATGCTGCGCGGGCCGGGCGGCGAGCGGGTGGAGGACGTGCGGGGGGCGGCGTACCGGTGCCCGCCGTGGGCGCGGGATCCGCTGGCCGTTGACGAGCCGGAGGGGTCCGGCGGAGGGGATGAGGGGTCCGGCGGCGGTGCGGGCGCTGCGGGTGCGCGCGCCGGGGCCGTGGCCGGGTACGGCGCCGCGTCCGGGTACCGGCCGGGCGCGGGCCGGCCGGCACCGAAGCGGCGGCGCGGCAGCGGAGGGGTGCTGCTCGCCGGGCGCTACGTGGTCACCGGGGCGATCCGGCACGGCGCCAAGGGCGGCGTCTTCCTCGGCCGGGACACCGACGGCGGCGCCGAGGTCGTGGTCAAGCAGGCCCGGGCGCACATCGAGGTGGACCGCGCCGGCACGGACGCCCGCGCCGCGCTGCGGCACGAGGCCGCCCTGCTCGCCCGCCTGGAGGGCCAGGGGCTGGCACCGCGCCCGGTCGAACTCGTCGAGCAGGACGACTCGCTCTTCCTCGTGCAGGAACGAATCGCCGGGCAACCGCTGGGCAGCTGGGTCGCGGCCCGGCTGCGCCGCGACGGCAGTCCGGACGTCGACTGGGCCGAGGCCGGTCCGATGGCCCACGCCCTGCTCGACCTCGTCGAGCAGGTCCACGAGCAGGGCCTGGTGCTGCGCGACCTCTCCCCCGGCAACGTCCTCGTCCAGCCGGACGGCTCGCTGCGGCTGGTCGACCTGGAACTGGCCGCCGAGGCCGGCAGCCGTGCCGGTTCGGCCGGCACGCCCGGCTACCGGGCCCCCGAGCAGGGGCCGGGGCGGCTCGCCCTGGTCGGCGGGGACGGCGCCGCCGCGCCGGACCGCCGGGCCGGCGGGCCCTTCGCGGGACTCGCGGCGGGCCGCAGCGGCGACGGCGTCCGCACGGCCGAACCGGAGGCCGACCTGTACGCGCTCGGCGGGCTGTACTTCCTCCTCGCCACCGGGCACGACCCGCTGCTGCCCGAGGACCTCCCGCACGCCCGCCCGGTCGCCGACCGGCTGGGCCGCTGGCTCGCCCTGGCCGCCCGCTGCGGCACCACCGCCCAACGCCTCGCCCCGGCCGTCCTCGGCCTGCGCGCCGAGGAGCCGCGGGACCGCTGGATCCCGGCCCGGGTACGGGAGTCCCTGACGACCGCGCCCGCCCCGTGGCCGCAGGCCCCGGGGGCGGCGGGTGGGATCGGAGACGGCTGCCCCGCCGTGCGGCGGGCGCCCGTCCCGGAGGCCTCGGCCCCGGGCCCGCTCGCCGACGGCTCCCCCGCTGACCGGCACGCCACGAGCCCGGGACCACTCGCCAGCAGCTCCTTCACCGCGCCGCAGGCACCCGTCCCGGAGGCCGGGCGCCACTGCGCCGCGGACCCCGGCACGCTCGCGGCCGCCCACGGCTCGCCCGCCGTACGGCAAACGCCGGCCCCGGAGGCCGCGCACCCGCACCCGCCCGTGGCGGGCGCGCTCGGCGACGGCGACCCCACCTACCGGAGCACGTCGGCCCCGGACACCTCACACCACCCTGTCCCCAACGACGGCGACGCGTGGAGCACCGGGGCAGGGGCCGAGGGCGGTGCCGCCGCTTTCTGGGACACGCAGACCGTGGCCGGCACCACCGGTGCGGCGCCGACCACCCGCTCGCCGCACGTCAGCGCCGCTCCGGCCACCGGCCCCGCCACCGAGGCGGCCGTCCTCGACCGGGTGCTGCACGACGGGTTGCGGCATCTCGCCGCCACCGCCACGCCGTCCCGCCGGGACCGGCTCTGGCCCGTGGTGCCGGCGGGCGAGCGCTCCGACCCGTGCAACGTGCAGCACGGCGCGGCCGGAGTGCTCGCCGTACTCGCCCGGGCCGCCGCGACCACCGGGCTGCCGCAGGACGTCCGGGAGACCGCCCGGACCACCGCCCGCACTGCCGCCGAGTGGATCGAGCGCCGGTGCGCCGCCGAACCCGTGGTGCTCCCCGGCCTGCACTTCGGTCGCGCGGGCGCCGCCTGGGCGCTGCTGGACGCCGCCCGCGCGCTGGGCGACCACGCCCTGGCCGGGCGAGCGGCCGAGCTGGCGTCGCGGATAGCCGTCGAGTGGCCCAACCCGGACGTCTGCCACGGCGCAGCCGGTGCGGGATTCCTCCAACTCCGATTCGCAGCGGAAGGATTGAAGGAGTCGACAGCGCAACCGGCCTGGTTCCTCGGCCGGGCGCTCCGTTGCGGCCGAGGCCTGCTGGCGGCCGCGCAGCAGGCACCGTACGGCACGGTGTGGCCGGTGCCGCGGGACTTCGACTCGGCGCTCGCCGGGATCACCCACCTCGGCTTCGCGCACGGCGTCGCGGGAGTCGGCGCGTTCCTGCTGGCCGCCGCCGAGGCCACCGCCGACCGCGCGCTGCTCGACGGCGCCCTCGCGGCGGGCCGCACGCTCGCCGCCACCGCGCGCCTCGACCCGCCGGGCGCCGCCGCGGGCCCGGCCGCCTGGTGGCCGCAGAGTGCAGACGACCCCGCGCACGTCCGCCTGGCGCACTGGTGCAGCGGATCCTCCGGCGCGGGCGCCTTCCTCCTCCGGCTCTGGCGCGCCACCGGCGACCCCGACGCGCACCGGCTGGCCCTGGCCGCCGGCCGGGCGGTGACCGCCGGACGCTGGCACAGCGGCACCACCGCCTGCCACGGCCTGGCCGGCGACGGCGAGTTCCTGCTCGACCTGGCCGAGGCCACCGGCGATCCCGAACTTTGCTATGCCGCCGCCGAGTTGGGAGCCCTCGTCGCCTCACGGACGGCCCTGCGGGACGGCCTGCTGGTCCTGCCGGACGAGACCGGGACCGGCTCCGCCGCCGCGTACGGCACCGGGACGGCAGGCGCTCTGGCCTTCCTGCTGCGCCTGCGGCACGGCGGCCCGCGACTCTGGGTGGACCCCACGCCGTACGTGGATCCCGCCCCGTACGCGGACCCCGCCCCGTACAGCGGGGGTCCGACGGCCGCACCCGCCGCCCCCGGCCCGACCGGGACGGTGAGGTCATGAACGTGGCCACCCGCGCCACCACCCAGGCGCTGCGCCGGCTCAGCTTCACCTTCGCCGCCGACGGCGGCCACGCCGCCTGCCTCGCCTCCGCCGCCGACGGCGGCTGGTACGTGGAGAGTTGGCACCTCCCGGTGGACGGCCCCGCCGTCCCGACCGGGCTGCACCTGCCGGGCAGCCGCTTCGAGAGCCTCCGCTCCCAGCTGGTCGCCCTGCCGGACGGCTCGGTGCTGGTCTGCCGGCACGACGGCGAGCGACACGATCTGGTCAGCCTCCGTACCGCCACCGGCCCCGACGGCCAACCAGCCACCACCGAAAGGCCGTTGGCCACGCTGCGGATGCCCGGCCTGCGTCTGCTGCCGCTCCCGGCGGCCGCGCCGTCCGGCCCCCGCGCGCCCGTCGCGCTGGCCCTGGGCAGCGACACCCGGCCGGCCACCACCGTCTGGCTGGTGCGGGCCGACGGCTCCGTGCCGCAGCAGGTCGCCGAGATCCCGGGCCTGCACGGCGGCGGCGTCTGGCTGGACCACGCCGGCGCGCTGCTGGCACTCGACCGGGTGAGCGACGGCCTGGTGCGCACCGTGGTGCTCGACCTGCGCAGCGGCACGGTCACCCCGCTGCTGGAGATCGGCGAGCGCAGCAACGACCGGCTGGTGCTGTTCGACCCGGACAGCCGGTTCGCGATGGTGCGCAGCGACGCGCCCGGCACCGACCGGATCGGCTGGGGCGTGCTGGGCGGCGGCGAACCCCTGCGGTTCCCCGAAGCCCTGCACGTGGCGGGCATGTTCCTGCGGCCGGTGGCGCTGCGGCCCGGCGCGGACGGGGCCCGTGTCGCCATCCAGGCCGACCACGGCGCGGGCTGCTCGCTCGCCCTGTGGCGGCCGGCGATCGGACGGCTGGACCCGCTGCCCGTCCCGTCGGGGCGGCTCGGCGCGGTGGGGCACTGGTCGGCGGGCGGGCTGCGGATGCCGTTCTCGGCGCCCGACCACCCGGCCGCGCTCGCCACCCTGGACGTGGACGCGCTGCTGGCGCACGGCCCGGCCGCCGCCACCGCGTCCGGCCCGGTGCCGGTGCCGCTGCCCCTGCAACTGGCGCCGCTCGGCTCCGGCCTGCCCGGTCCGTGGCGGGACACCGTCCTGCCCTGGCGGCCCGGTACCGTCAATTCCGTTGTTCCGCCGCGCGGTTGGCAACTCGACGGGTCGACCGATCCCGGCGACGGCGGCCGCTGGCATCCCGCGCAGAGCCTCGAACTCGCCGGACCGGCAGGGCCGCTGGAGGCGGTGGTGTACGGCGGGGACGCCTGGCTGAGCAGCCCGCACCTGGTGCTGGCGCTGCACGGCGGCCCGGCGGACGCCTGGCGGCTGGAGTTCGACCCGGCCCTGCAACGGATGGCGGCCGAGGGCCTGGCCGTGCTCGCGCCGAACCAGCGCGGCTCCACCGGATACGGGTTGGCGCACGCGATGGCCATCCGGAGCGCCTGGGGCGGGCCGGACCTCGACGACGTGCTCCACCTGCTGGAGAACGTCGCCGGCCAGCGCGCCGCGCTCGGCCTGGAGCCGCCGGCCCTGTTCGGGGTCAGCTACGGCGCGTTCCTCGCCCTGCTGGCGGCGGCGCACGCGCCGGCCGAGCACATGACGCGCTGCGCGGTCGTCGCGCCGTTCCTGTCGGGCGCCCGGCTGCTGGCCGAAGCCGCGTCCCCCGTCCGGGCGTTGACCACCCGACTGGGCGGCGGCGAGGCGATCGCGGACGCCCGGGGGCCGCGCGACGTGCTCCAGCTCGCGCACCGGATCGGCGTACCGCTGCTGATCGTGCACGGCGACCGGGACGAGGTCGTCCCGGTGAGCCAATCGCGTTCGCTGAGACACGAGTTGCTGCGGATCGGACGCACCGAGGGGGCCGACTTCCGCTACGTCGAGGCGGCGGGCGCCGGACACGAGGTGCTGGCCGAGGAGGGCGGCGCGGTGCTGCACGAACTGCTCGCCGCCTTCCTGCGCACCGGGCGGCCGGGTTAGCCCCGGCCACCGCTTCGCCGAACCCATGGACTCCCGGGCCCTTCGCGGCCCGGGCCGCCCGGCCCTGTGCGGCCGGGGAACACCCCGCGGTGGCGCAACGAGCCACCCGGGCAGCACCAACCGGCGCCCGCACCGCAGTTCGCGGTGGGCGCGACCATCAAGGGGAGGAACCCGATCATGGAGAACATGGTGGACTTCGAGACCGACCTCGCGGCGCTGCAGGAGCTGCCGGAGACCGAGTCCGTCGAGCTGACCGGCCACGGGGGCGGCTGCCAGTACACCTGTCTCATCCTGACCTGTCTGATCTTCACCATCAGCTAGTGGTGGCGATCGGCCGGTAGCGCACGCCGAGGTGCCGTCTTCGCCTGTCCGGACAGGCGAAGACGGCACCTTGCTGCGCCGGGCCCCTCCCCTCTTCCCCTCCGTCCCGTCGACGAAAGCCCACCGCCCATGCCCCGCCGCCGTCCCTCCGGCCGGACCGCCGTCCTGGCCGTCGCGCTGCCCGTCGGGTCCGCCGCCGCGCTCGCTCTGCCGGCCGCCCTCGCCGGGGCCGTCGACACCGCACTCGACCCCGGCTCCGGCTCGGCGTCCGCCGGCGCCTGGTCCGGCGCCCTGCTCCGGCTCGCCCTCGCCCTGGGCGCGGCCGCCGGCGCCGACGCACTCGCCGCCGCGGCCGGTCCGGCGTGCGCCGCCGAGGCCACCGCCGACCTGCGCGGCCGGCTCGTCCGCCATCTGCTCGCGCTCGGCCCGGGCGGCCGGCTCGGCCGCGGCGGACCGCCACCCGGGGACCTCGCCGCCCGCCTCACCGGCTCCGCCGGGGACGCCGGTGGCCGGGTGCCGGCCGTCCTCGGGGCCGCCACCGCGCTGCTCGGCTCGCTCGGGGCGATCGTCGCGCTCGGGGTGCTGTCCCCCTGGCTGGCGCTCGCCTTCGTCGGCGGGGTGCTGCCCGGGGCCGTACTGATCCGGCTCTTCCTGCGGGACGCCGGGCCCGTCTTCCTCCGCTACCAGGAGGCCCAGGCCGCCCTGGCCGCCCGCCTCACCGCCGCCCTCGCCGGTCTGCGCAGCATCCACGCCGCCGGGGCCGGGCACCGCGAGGCGGACCGCCTGCTCGGGCGCGGCGCATTGGCGGACCTCTCCGCGGCCGGGCACGCGCTCTGGGCGGCGCAGCGGCGGACGGCGTGGCAGGCGATGGTGCTGGTCGCCGTGGTCGAGGTGGCGGTACTGGCCACCGCCGGCGCCCTGGTGGCCGGCGGGCGGCTGGCTCCCGGCGGGCTGGCCGCGGCGGCCGGGTGGGCGGCGCTCGGGGCCGGATTGTTCGAGCAGGTGGAGGCACTGGTCGGGGTGGCGCACGCCCGGGCCGGACGGGCCCGGGTGGACGAGGTGCTGGCCCTCGAACCGGCCCCCGCCGGCACCGCCGCACCGCCCGCCGACGGGCCCGGCACCCTCGTCTTCCAGGGCGTCGTGGTGCGGGACGACGACGGTCGGACGCTGCTCGGCCCCCTCGACCTCACCCTCCCCGGCGGGGCGACGGTCGCGCTCGTGGGCCGGTCGGGCTCCGGGAAGTCGCTGCTGTCCGCCCTGCCGGGCCGGCTGCGCGACCCCGACGAGGGCACCGTCCTCCTCGACGGCGTCCCGGTGACGGCGCTCGCCCCCGGGGCGCTGCGCGACGCCGTCGGCTACGCGTTCGCCCGCCCGTCCCTGGTCGGCCGGACGGTGCGCGAGGCACTGAACGGCGCGGGCCCCGCGGAGGCGGCGGCCGCACGCGCGGACGGCTTCCTGCGGCGGCTGCCGCTCGGCTGGGACACCCCGCTGGACGAGCTCCGGCTCTCCGGCGGTGAACTCCAACGCCTTGGCCTCGCCCGCCTGTTGGCCCACCCCACCCGGGTGGTGGTGCTGGACGACGCCACCTCGGGGCTCGACCTCGCCACCGAGTACCAGGTCGGCGAGGCCCTGGACCGGGCCACCCGGGGCCGCACCCGTCTGGTGGTCGCCCACCGCGAAACCGCCGCCGCCCGCGCCGACCTGGTCGCCTGGCTCGACAACGGCCACCTGCGCGCCCTGGCCCCCCACCACCACCTGCTCCCCGACCCCGACTACCGCACCACCCTCGCCGGGACCACCCTCACCATGGCAGCCGCCTGATGCCCCGCCATCTCCCCCCTCCACGGACACTGCCCACCTGGCAGCGCACACCCGAGCCCGCAGCCAACCGCCGCCACACGGAAAGTCGGCCTCGCCGACTTCCCACTCCACCAATGCCGCCCACGTGGCAGCTCGCACGTGAGGGGGCAGTCGGCGCCCGCAGCGCGGGAAGTCGGGCCCGCCGACATTCCGCTCCGCACCTCCCCATCCACATGGCGCCGCCCCGGCTGCGGGCCGTCCGGGACGAGGTGGGCAGGTAGTGGGGCGGCACGGTGGTGGACCGGGGGACGGGCGGCGGGCCCTCGGGTCGTGGCGCTCGCCGGGGTGGGTGTTGCTCGGGCGGCAGCTCGCGGGTTCCCGGGGAGCGCTGGTGCGGCTGGCCGGATGGTCGGTCGTGGAGGCGGTCCCGGTGGTGCTGTCGGGGCTGATGGTGTCGGCCGCCGTGGACCGGGGGTTCCTGGCCGGGCGGACGGCGGTCGGGGTGGGATGGCTCGCGGGGTTCGGGGTGGCGACCGGGGTGCGGGCGTATGCGGCACGGGCCGGGTTCCCGCATCTCGCGGCGGTGGTCGAGCCGCTGCGGGACGCGCTGGTGGCCCGGGTCGTCCGGGCCGCGCTCGCCCGCCCGTACGCCGATCCGGCCGATCTCGCGCGACTGACCGAACAGGTCGAGTCGGTACGGCAGTTGACCGCGACGCTGCTCCGCACACTGCGTGGGGTGGGGGTCACCCTGGTCGCCGCGCTGGTCGGGCTGGCGGTGCTCGCCCCGGCCGCACTGCCGCTGGTCCTGCTGCCGTTGCTCGCGGCGGCGGCCCTGTTCGCCCGGCTGCTACGACCGCTGGTGCAGCGGCGGAGGGCGGTCGTGCTGGCCGAGGAGCGGTTGGCGGCCGAGGCCGGCCGCACGCTGAACGGGCTGCGCGACGTACAGGCGACCGGGGCACAGCGGCGGACGGCCGAGGCACTGGCCGAGGCGGCAGCCGAGAGCGCCGCAGCCTCGCGGGCGCTCGGGAGGGCGGCGGCGCTGCGGTCGCTGGTGGTCACGCTCGGCGGGCGGCTGCCCGTCCTGGCGGTGGTCGCCGCAGCGCCCTGGCTGGTGGACGGGGGCGGTCTCACCGCCGGGGAACTGCTGGGCGCCGCCACCTACCTGCTGCAACAACTCGACCCGGCCGTACGGACCCTGGCCGGAACGGTGGGCGGCTGGCTGCTGAACCTCTCGGTCGTCCTGGACCGGCTCACCACCGCGACCGCGCCCCCGCCCGCACCGGCGCCCCCATCCCCGACGGCGACGGCCGCACCCGCAGGCCGGCCACCCGTGCTGCGCGTCACCGCCCTCGGCTACACCCACGGCCCGCACGCCGAACCCCTGTTCACCGAACTGGAGCTGGCGCCGGAGCCGGGCGAGCACCTGGCCGTGGTCGGCCCGAGCGGCACCGGGAAGTCCACACTGGCCGCGCTGCTCGCGGGCGCGCTCACCCCGTCGTCCGGCGCGGTGACGGTGGGAGGCGTCCACCCGCACACCCTGCCCGGGCCCGAACGCGCCCGCCTGGTGGCCCTGTTGCCGCAGGAGGCGTACGTCTTCCCGGGGACCGTCCGCGAGAACCTCGCCTGGCTCGCCGAGGCACCGCCCACGGACCGCCAACTCACCTCCATCGCAGACCTCTTGGGCGCCGGCGAGCTGCTCACCCGGCTCGGCGGCCCGGATGCCCGGATCGGCGACCCGGCCGCACTGTCCGCCGGTGAGCGTCAACTGATCGCCCTGGTACGGACCTACCTCTCCCCCGCACCGGTCGTCGTCCTCGACGAGGCCACCTGCCGGCTGGACGCGGCGGCGGAGGAACGGGTCGAGCGGGCGTTCGCCGAGCGGCCCGGCACACTGGTCGTCGTGGCGCACCGGATCAGTTCGGCGCTGCGGGCCGACCGCGTCCTGCTGCTGGACGGCGGTCGCGGGGTGCTCGCCCGGCACGGCGACCTCCAGGTGCTCGCACCGCTCTACCGCGAGCTGGTCGGCCACTGGCTGGGGGCGGCGTCACCGGCACGCCCGGGACCGTCCGGGGCCGCGCCGGTCCCCGGACGGCCGTCATGATCTCGATAGGATCTCGCCCGCTCCGGCGGTTAAGGTGGCGGCCGGGGTGCGGGCCGCGACCGCCGGCCACGCCCCGACCGCGCCCTCGATGTGCCGGCCGGGCGCCGAAACACCTGCACCCTCGCAAGGAAAAGACGATTCTGATGTCCGACACCCTCACCGACACCACCGGACCCGTCCACGGGACCGACGCCGACGGGACCACGGCCGAGGACACCGCGTCGCACGGTCGCCACCGCGGCCGGTCCGCCGCCGACGACAGCCCCGAGGTCGACCCGCACGGCCGCCACCGCGCCGCGGCCGACCAGGGCTGAGCGACCCGCCGTGGGGCCCCGCCGGAACATCCGGCGGGGCCCGGCGCTCAGCCCCGCAGCACACTCAGCCCAGCGTCACCACGGTCCGCAGCGCCTCGCCGCTGCGCATCTGCGCGAGCGCGTCGTTGACGTCCGCCAGCCCGACCCGGTGCGTGATCATCCCCGCAAGGTCGATCCGCCCGGCCCGCCACAGCTCCACCACCAGCGCGACGGTGCGCGCCAGCGGCGCCCCGCCGTAGAGCGAGGGCAGCAGCCGCTTCTCGTTGAAGAACAGCTCGCCCATGCTGAAGCTCGCGAGGTCGTCCTGCGCCCCGGCACCGATCACCACGAGCGCGCCGCCGCGCCGCGTCGCGCCGTACCCGGCCCGGACGGTGGCGGAGCGGCCGACCGCCTCGAAGACGTAGTCGAACCCGCCGCCCTCCAGCCCCTTCGCCACCGCCTTGAGCTCCTCGGGGGCGAGCGCCTCGGTCGCGCCGAAGGCCAGCGCCCGCTCGCGGCGGGAGACCACCGGGTCGACCACCGCGATCCGGCCCGCGCCGCAGACCCGCGCGCCCTGCACGGCCGCGACGCCCACACCGCCGGCGCCGATCACCGCGACCGACGCGCCGGGCTCGACCCGGGCGGTGTGGACGGCCGCGCCGACGCCGGTGGTCACGCCGCAGCCGATCAGCGCGGCCAGCTCGTACGGCAGGTCGGCGGGCACCGGGACCACCGCCTCGCGCTCCACCACGACCTCCTCGGCGAAGGTGCCGGTGCCGTAGAAGCCGGACGCCTCCGTCCCGTCGAAGCGGAAGCCGGGCGCGCCGAGCCGCCGCAGGCTGGCCACGCAGAGGTGCGAGCGGCCGCGTTCGCAGTGCGCGCACCGGCCGCAGGGCGCCATCCAGCAGAGCACGACGCGGTCACCGACGGCGACGTCCGTCACGCCCTCGCCGACCTCGACGACGTCCCCGGCGCCCTCGTGCCCGGGGACGAACGGCGCGGGCTGGGGCAGAACGCCGCTCATCGCCGAGAGGTCGGAGTGGCAGAGGCTGGCGGCGCGCAGCCGGACCCGCACCTTGCCGGGGCCGAAGCCCACGGCCTCGACGTCGTCGCGGACGTCGAGCGTCTCCTGACCTGTCCTGTGCAGGATGGCTGCGCGCATGGGGGCTGCTCCCGGGTCCGTCGCGGATCGCTGGTCGGGCCGATTCTGGCACGGCGCGCCGGGGCCGAGTAGAACGTGTTCCACCCGGCCGGTCGGACCCGGTGGAAAACGGAGCGCCCCCGTCCGCCGCACCTGGCATGATCCTCCGTCATGCCGAACCCCGCCGCTTCGCTGTCGTCAGCGCCTGCGCCTGCGCCCGCGCCCGCGCCGTCGCCGCCACCGTCCGCCTCCTCCGACCGTCCGCGCCCCTGCCCGGCGTGCTCCGCGGCGATCGACCCCGATCCCCGGTTCACCGCCTGGTGCCCGGCGTGCGAGTGGAACCTCGTTCCCGCGGAGGAGGCCGCCGAGGAGTGCGCCAAGAACGCCAAGGTCGTGGCGCGGGAACGGGCGGCGTCCGAGCGGACCGAGCGACTGTTCGAGGAGGTCGTGGCCGGCCGCACCGGCACCACCCGGCGGGACTGGCTCGCCGCCTCGGCCCTCGCGGCCCCGGTCCACGCCGTCACCGTCGTCGTGGCGGGGGCCGCCCTCTGGCTGCTCGTCACCGGCAACACGCCGCTGCGCTGCCTGGGCGCCCTCCTCCTCGCGGTCGCCTTCCTGCTCCGGCCTCGGCTCGGCCGGGTGCCGAGCGGCGCGGGCGTGCTGAGCCGGGCCGATGCCCCCGCACTGTACGGGCTGGCCGACCGGGTCGCCGCCGAACTCGGGGCGCCGCCGGTCGGGGTGATCCGGGTCGACGAGGACTTCAACGCGAGCATGGCGGTGGTGGGGCTGCGCCGGACGTCGGTGCTCACGCTGGGGCTGCCGTTGTGGGAGGCGCTGGACGACCGGCAGCGGATCGCGCTGCTCGGCCACGAGATCGCGCACCGGGTCAACGGCGACAACCGGCGCGGCCTGTGGCTCGGCTCGGCGATGCGGGCGCTGGCGCACTGGTACGACCTCGCCCGGCCGCGCGAGCGGACCAGGGGCGGGTACGGCGTGGTCGCGTTGCTGTCGCTGATCGGGGACTACCTGGGCAACGCCTTCCTGCACCTCGTCAGCCGGCTGCCGTACCGGGCGTACCTGTTGCTCGACCGGCTCACGGCGCGGGCCGGGCAGGAGGCCGAGTACCGGGCCGACGGGCTCGGCGCGCGGGTCGCGTCCTCCGAGGCGGCGGGCGGACTTCTGCGGACGCTGCTGCTCGGCCCGGCGGCCGGGACGGTGACCATGCGGCTGCGCGCCGAGATCCAGTCGCGGCCGCGGTCCGGCCGGCGGGACGCCGCCGCGGGGCCGGACGCCGACGCGCTCTGGCCGCAACTGCGCGAGCACCTGGCCGCGATTCCGCCGCTGGAGCGTGAGCGGCTGCTCCGCCGCTCGCGGCAGGACGGGCACGCCGTGGACGCCTCGCACCCGCCGACCCACCTGCGGCTCGCGCTCATCGCCCAGCGCCCGCCGCTGCCGGCCACCGTCACCTGCCCACGGAGCGAGGCCACCACCATCGCCGCCGAACTCGCCCCGCACCGCACCCGCATCGCCCGCACCCTCCTCGCCGGCTGAGCGAGGTGGCCGTCGGCCCGGAGTAGGAAGTCGGACCGGCCGACTTCCTACTCCGGGAGGCTTCTCCGGGTGGGGGCCGTATCAGCAGGAATATGTCGGTCGGTCTACTTATTTAGTGGAGTAACTGGTCGGCGTATCTAGACCGGCCTACATATTTCGTGCGAGATAGGTAGACCGGTCTGCATATTCCTGCCGCCCAGCGCCGGTGGCGGCAGCAAGCGCTACGGCTGCGCCCGAGGACGGCACGCAGGCTCTGGAAGCGGCCGGGAGGGCGGGAGGGCTGGCAGCGGCGAGGGTGAGGACGGCGTCGGGGCGGCACGGGGCAGCGGCGAGCGCCGGGGCACGGCGCGGGGCCGGGCACGGCGAGGGGGCGCGAGGCCGGAGCACCCGCGAGCGCCGGGCACGGGGCAGCGGCGAGCGCCGGGCACGGCGAGGGGGCGGGCACGGGGCAGCGGCGAGGGCGGGGCGTACCGTCGAGTAGGGTCCGACGGCGAGCAGGAACACTGGACCACCCCCGCCGAGGAGCAGCACCATGTCCGACCTCCTGGAGACCACGCGCCCCCAGCCCGAGGTGCTGGCCGCGTTCGAGGACGCGACCGGGTTCATGCCCGTCGACGAGGGCCTCGCGCTGTACGCCGCCGCCGTGACCGCCGCGCGCCGGACCGGTGGGCTGCCCGTGCTGGAGATCGGCACCTACTGCGGCCGCTCCGCGATCCTGCTGGCCGCCGCCGCCCGGGAGACCGGCACGGTGGCGCTGACCGTCGACCACCACCGCGGCTCCGAGGAGCAGCAGCCCGGCTGGGAGTACCACGACCCGACGCTGGTCGACCCGGAGGTCGGCCGGATGGACACCCTCCCCCGGTTCCGCCGCACCCTGCACGCGGCCGGCCTGGAGGAGCACGTGGTCGCCCTGGTCGGCCGCTCGCCGCAGATCGCGGCCCTGTGGAGCGGCCGGCTCGCTCTGGTCTTCATCGACGGCGGCCACACCGACGAGCACGCCACCGCCGACTACGAGGGCTGGGCGCCGCATCTGGCGCCCGAGGGCCTACTGGTGGTCCACGACGTCTTTCCCGACCCGGCCGACGGCGGCCAGGCCCCCTACCGGGTCTACCTACGGGCGCTCGCCGAGGGCTTCGAGGAGGTCTCGGTGACCGGTTCGCTGCGCGTCCTGCGCCGCCGCGCCGCCGCCTGAGCCGTCCGGCACCGCCCCCGCACCCCCAGACCCCCAGGCCCCCCCACACCCCCAGGCCCCCGCACAGCGTCCGGAATCGGCCGACCCGCCCCACGGCGATCACGGATGCTCTAACGTCGTGCCGGGGCTGTCGGGCGGGGGCGCGAACGGTACGGTGTCCGCGCGGTCGCGGACGCCCGCGATCGCGGCACGGCCGCATGACACCAGCAGAACATCCGGGCGGAGCGCACCCGGGCCGACCGTGGGGGCCAGCACAGATGACGGACCAGCAGAACACCGCTCCGGCGGTCTGGGACCCGACCGCCCGGGGCGGTGCGGGCGGCTGGGTGCGCGGTCCCCAGCAGCCCTCCGCGCCGGCCGCCCCCGCCCCGCCGCCCACCGCCCCGACCGCGCCCGCCGCGCCGTCCTACCCCCTGCGGTCGCCGGCCGGACCGCCCGCCGACGACGCCCCGACGGCCGTCATCCCGCAACCAGTGCCGCCGCAGCCCGCTCCGCCGCACCCGGTGCCGCCACGGCCCGGCCCGGCGTTCCCGCAGGCCGCCCCGGCCGGCGGCCCGCCGTACGGCGCACCCCACCAGCCGCCGCAGCAGGCCGCCTACCCGCCCCCGCCCCAGCAGGGCTACGGCGCCCAGGCCCCGTACAACCACCCCGGCCACCCCGGCCACTCCGGCCACCCCCAACCGGGCTACGACCAGCCCGGCTACGACCAGTACGACCAAGCGGCGCCCTACCACCCCGACTACCCGACCGCCTACGCCGAGCCCGACGACGAGGGCGGCACCGCCAGCAAGCGCGCACCGCTGCTGATCGCCTTCGCCCTGCTCTTCGTGCTGGCCCTGGGCGGCGGCATCCTCTGGGCCGTCCGGGACAAGGGCTCCGGCACCGACCAGGCCGGCCCCGCGACCCCGTCCGCCGCCGCCACCGGCAGCGCCGACGCGTCCGGGAACCCGCCGCCCGCCCCGGCCCCCGACGGTTCGGCCGGCGCGCCGACCCCGGGGGCGTCCGACGCCGCCACGGCGAGCGCGACCCCCAGCCCGACCGAGACCGCCGGCGGTCCCAACGCGCAGTCCCAGGCCAAGGCGCTGGACGAGCTGCTCACCCAGGGCGAGGGCGCCAAGGCCCCGATCGGCAGCGCGGTCGCCAAGGTGAACAGCTGCCCGGCCAAGCCCGACATCGAGTCCGCCGCCCAGACCTTCGACAACGGCGCCAAGCAGCGCGACCAGTTGCTCACCAAGCTGGCCACCCTGAGTGTCACCGACCTGCCGGGCGGCGCGGACGCCGTACAGTCGCTGAAGTCCGCCTGGCAACTGTCCGCCGACATCGACCGGGCGTACGCGAGCTGGGCCCGGACGGTCGCCACCCAGGGCTGCTCGGGTTCCGCCCCGAACACCGCCGACAAGAAGCGCGCCGACGAGCTCAACCCGCAGGCCACCCAGGCGAAGAAGGACTTCGTGACGAAGTGGCGGACGATCGCCGACCAGTTCGGACTCACCGCCCGTACCCAGGACCGGATCTGACCCACCCGTGACACGCACCACCCGCCGCCCCACCGAGCCGGTCGACCCGGTCGACACCACGGCCCCCGCGCCCCCCGACGGCCCCGACGCCCCCACCGCCGCCACCACCGCGACCGCCACCGCCGGCCCCCGGCGCCGCTCCGCCCTCCGGCGCACCGCGACCGTGGTCGGCGTTCTGGCCCCGCTCGGCCTGGTCAGCTGGCTGGGCTGGCAGGCCGTCGGCGGCCCCGGCCCCGATACGCCCGACGCCGCCCCGCCGGCCACCGGCCCCACCGCCCAGGGCGCGCCCACCACCCAGGCCACCCAGGCCACCCCGGCCACCCCGGGCGCGACCGCGGCCGGCACCCCGGCCGACCCCGCCGCCCCCGTCCCGGCGCCCGCCGCCCCCACCGCCACCACCCTGGCCGGCCGCACCGTCCTGCTCGACCCGGGCCACAACACCGGGAACTCCGCCCACACCACCGAGATCAACCGCAAGGTCGACATCGGCAACGCCCGCAAGGAGTGCGACACCACCGGCACCGCCACCAACGCCGGCTACACCGAGGCCGAGTACTCCCTCGACGTGGTCCACCGGGCCCGCGCGATCCTCGCCGCCCGGGGCGCCACCGTGGTGCTGGTCCACGACGGCGACCGCCCCTGGGGGCCGTGCATCGACGAGCGCGCCCGGATCGGCAACACCGCCCACGCCGACGCGGCGGTCTCGGTGCACGGCGACGGCGGCCCGGCGAGCGGCAGCGGCTTCCACGTGATCATGCCCGCCAAGGTGGTCGCGGGCCGGGCGAACACCTCCGCGATCGTCGACCCCTCGCACCGGCTCGGCCTGCTGCTGCGTGAGAACTTCCACACGGCGACCGGCGAGCCGTACGCCGACTACACCGCGAGCCAGGGCCTGGACACCCGCTCCGACCTCGGCGGACTCAACCTCTCGACCGTCCCCAAGGTGTTCATCGAGTGCGGTAACATGCGCAACCCGGCGGACGCCCGCCGGATGACGGATCCTCAGTGGCGCCAGCAGGCCGCCCAGGGGATCGCCGACGCGCTGACGGCGTTCCTGACCACCCGGTAGGAACCCCGCCGGAGCCCGGCGGCCGGGACCGGAACCGGCGTGGTCGCAACCGCGTGATTTGCAACGACTTCGCCCCGTACCCGTGCCCTGCCGTGCACCCGTGCGGCCGTTGGCCCTAGGCTTCTGGTCCGTTCGGGGTTTTCCGGCCGGTCAGTCGACCGGGCGGGCGGGCGCCGACAGCACACCGGCCGAGCGCCGAAACGAAAACCGCCGACCACGACACACCAACGAGGGGAACGTTAGTGAATCTGCGCGCTCTCACCAAGGGAGACGCCGCCGTCGCAGGTGCGGCCGTCCTGCTCTTCATCGCCTCCTTCCTGCCGTACTGGACCGTCGACTGCAAGAGCAAGTACTGCGGCGACACCTCGACGAACGCCTGGGACAGCGTCCTGTTCCCCGTCCTTCCCTCGGTCTTCCTGCTCGGCATCCTCGCCGCGGCCCTGATCCTGGTCCAGCGCTTCCAGGGCCAGGCGGCCGCGAACCGCCAGATCCTCGGCCTGCGCCTGGACCAGTGGGGCATCGCCTTCTCGGTGGCCGCGCTCTGGGCCGCGCTGTGGTCGCTCGGCGGCGGCCTGGAGGGCATCGACCACGGCATCGGCGCCTGGCTCGCCGTCGTCGCGCTGATCGTGCTGGCCGGCGCCGCCGCCGGCGGTCAGCTGATCCCGGTGCTCAAGACCCCGCTGGTCACCGACCGCCCGGCCGCCCCCGCCGCCTTCCCGGCCGGTGGCTACCCGGCCCCCGGCCAGCCCGGCCAGCCCGGCCAGCCCGGCCAGCAGGGCCACTACGGCTACCCGGCCCCGGGCCAGGACCCGAACCAGGCGTCCCCGACGTTCGGCGGCCAGCCCGCCGGCTACGGCTACCCGGCCCCGCAGGCCGGCCAGCACCAGCCCGTCCCGGGCCAGCCGCAGGACGTCGCCGCCCAGCAGGCCGCTGCCGCGCAGGCCGCCGAGGCCGAGGCCGCCCGACAGGCCTCCGTCCAGCAGGCCGCGCAGCCGCAGCCGGCCCAGACGGCCCCGGCGGCCGACTTCGCCCCGTTCTGGTTCGCCGTCCCGGCGCCGCGTCAGCTGGCCCCGAAGGACAACCCGGCCGGCGCCCCGGTCGGCGAGCTCGTCCCGGGCACCTGGTACCTGGCGGTCGAGCAGCGCGGCACCGCGCTGGTCGCCCAGCTGCAGGACGGCACCCAGGGCGTGCTCGCGGACACCTCGGGCATCCAGCGCGGCTGATCCCGCGGGTACCCCGTACGTACGCCGAAGGGGCGGGAACCGGAGAGATCCGGTCCCGCCCCTTCGGCGTACGTACGGCAAGCGCGGTTCAGCAGCAGTCCTGGACCACCAGCCCGGCCGGCAGCTCCTCGCCGCCGAACACCGCCACCGTCGCCGGGTCGCCGCCGAGCGCCGCGACGGCGAGCAGCAGCGCCCCCGCCGTCCAGGTGGTGCGCTCCTCGGGCCAGATCGCGTCGTCCTCGAACACGTACCCGGTCCAGTACGAGCCGTCGCTGTGCCGCAGGTGGCGCTGGATCCAGCGCAGGATGTCCACCGCGCGGTCGGACTCGCCGACCGCCCAGAGCGCCATGGCCAGCTCGGCGCTCTCGCCGCCGGTGACCCAGGGCCGGTCGCTGACGCAGCGCACGCCGAGGCCGGGGACGACGAAGCGGTCCCAGTCCCGGGCGATCCGCTCCAGCGCGGCCGGGCCGCGCAGCGCGGTGCCGAGCACCGGGTAGTACCAGTCCATCGAGTAGCGGTCCTTGTCGAGGAACCGCTCGGGGTGGTGGGTGACGGCGTGCCGCAGCCGGCCGGCCGCGAGCTCCCAGTCGGGCTGCGGCTCCTCCAGGTAGTCGGCGACGGCCAGTCCGCAGCGCAGCGCGTGCAGGATGCTGGACGAGCCGGTGAGCAGCGCCTCGTCGGTGGCCGCGCCGTGCTCGTCGACCCGCCAGGCGATCGGACCGCCGGGCAGCCGCTGGGCGACGATGAAGTCCAGCGCCCGCCGGACGGTGGGCCACATCCACTCCAGGAAGGCGTCGTCGCCGGTGGAGAGGTGGTGGTGCCAGACGCCGACGGCCACGTAGGCGCAGAAGTTGGTCTCCTTGGCCGGGTTGCAGACCGCGCCGTCGGCGTGGTCGGGCAGGCCGTAGGCGTAGGCGGCGTACCAGGAGCCGTCCGGGTTCTGGCGCCCGGCCAGCCACCGGTAGGCGGCCTCGGCGGCGGCGTGCTCCCCGGCGGTGTCCAGCGCCATCGCCGCCTCGGTGTGGTCCCAGGGGTCGAGGTGGTGGCCGCGGAACCACGGTATGGCGCCGTCGGGCTGCTGCTCGGCGAGGATGCTGCGGACGGTGCCGGCGGCCTGTTCGGCGTCGAGCACCCCGTCGAGCAGCAGGACCTCCGGGACGGCGGCGGTCACTCGGTCCCGCCCGCTGCCCGCTCCGCCGTGCCCGCCGTGCCCGCCGTGTCCGAAGCCCCCGCCGCGCCGCGGTCGGCCCCGGGCCGGTGGGGCTTGGAGGCGTAGGCGACGAAGCTCTTGCCGATGACCGGGTTGAGCGCCCGCTCGGCGGCCTTGGTGAGGGTGCTGATGACGGGGGTGCCGACGATGTCCCAGACCAGCAGCTGGTGGTAGGCCTTGACCGGCAGCGCCTTGTCGTTGTTCACGCCGACCGCGCACTTGATCCACCAGAACGGCGAGTGCAGCGCGTGCGCGTGGTGGGTGCCGTAGGGCTCCAGGCCGGCGTCCTTGAGCTTGTCGAGCAGTTCGTCGCCCCGGTAGATCCGGATGTGGCCGCCCTCGACCTCGTGGTACTCGTCGGAGAGCGCCCAGCAGATCTTCTCGGGCAGCCAGCGCGGCACGGTGACGGCGAGCAGTCCGCCGGGCTTGAGGACCCGGAACATCTCGGTGAGCACGCCCTTGTCGTCCGGGATGTGCTCCATCACCTCGGAGATGATGATCTTGTCGAAGTGGTCGTCCTCGAACGGCAGGGCCAGCGCGTTGCCCTCCATCGCGACCGCGGACGCGCCCTGCGGCGCCTCACCGGCCTGCTCCATGGCGGCGAACCACTTCCTGACCTCGGCGATCTCCTCGGCGTTCTGGTCGAGGGCGACCACGTTGGCCCCGCGCCGGTAGCACTCGAACGCGTGCCGCCCCCCGCCGCAGCCCAGGTCGAGCACCCGGTCGCCGGGGGCGAGCGGGAAGCGCGAGAAATCAACGGTCAGCACTGCGGACTCCCATTCCTTCGGTACCCAAGGTTCCTGACGCCGAGTCAGAGAAATCGCGGGGGCGTACGGGGCATACGGGGCGTGCGGGGCGGACCGGGCGGTGCGCGCGCCGCCCGGCGGAGCGGGTGCGGCCGGTCGCCGCCGGGCCGCTCGCCGCGGACACCGTCAGGCCACGTAGCGCCAGCCCGGGCCGGAGCGGGCCGCGCCCCCGGTCCCGGTGGCGATCGCGGCCCGGTAGCTCTCGACGGTCAGCTCGGCGGCGCGCTCCCAGGTGAACCGGGCGAGCACCCGCTCCCGGCCCGCCGCGCCGAGCGCGGCGCGCAGCCCCGGGTCGTCCAGCAGCCGGCCGAGCGCCGACGCCAGTGCGTCCGCGTCGCCCGGGGGCACCGCCAGGCAGCTCTCGCCGTCCGGCCCCGCGACCTCGGGGATCGCCCCGCCGGTGGTGGCGACCAGCGGCGTGCCGGTGGCCATCGCCTCGGCGGCCGGCAGGGAGAAGCCCTCGTAGAGCGACGGCACGCAGGCCACCTCGGCCGAGCGGTAGAGGTCCACCAGCTCCTGGTCGGTCAGGCCGTGCCGGAACTCGATGTGCCGCTCCAGCCCGAAGGAGCGCACCGCGCGGGCGATCGGGCCGTCCTCCTTCTGCGGCTTGCCGACCACGACCAGGTGCGCGTCCCGTTCGGTGCGGACCTTGGCCAGCGCGCCGACCAGGTGCACCAGGCCCTTCAGCGGGACGTCCGCGCTGGAGGTGGTGACGATCCGGCCGGGCACCCGCGCCACCGTGTCCGAGGGCGACCAGAGCCGGGTGTCGGCGCCGACCGGGACCACCGAGACGGCGTGCGGCGCGGCGCCCAGGTGCTCGGCGATCTCGCGCTGGGAGGTGCCGGAGACGGTGATGATGTGGTCCAGCCGGGCGGCGACCCGGCGCTGCATCCGGGTGAAGGCGTACCAGCGGCGCAGCGACAGCCGCTTCAGCCGGCTGGTGGCCGCGTCCAGTTCGACCCGCCGGTCCACCGTGATCGGGTGGTGGATCGTGGTGACCAGCGGGAAGCCGTGCCGGGCCAGGCCGAGCAGGCCGTAGCCGAGCGTCTGGTTGTCGTGCACGACGTCGTAGCGGCCGCGGTGGCGGGCCAGGTACTGGCGGGCGCGCAGCGAGAAGGTCAGCGGCTCGGGGAAGCCGCCGGTGCGCATGGTCAGGTACTCCAGGACGTCGACCGGCCCCCGGTACTCCTCGCGCGCCGGGGTGCGGAAGGGGTCGTCGGCCCGGTAGAGGTCGAGGCTGGGCAGTTCGACCAGCCGGACCGAGCCCGGGCCCTCGACCTCGTCCAGGACGGGGTAGGGCTGGGCGCCGATCACGTCCACGTGGTGGCCGAGGCGGGCCAGCTCACGGGAGAGGTGCCGTACGTACACGCCCTGGCCGCCGCAGAACGGGTCGCCGCGGTACGAGAGCAGGGCAATCCGCAGCGGCTGCGCGGTCATCGTCGGCCCTCATCTCTGCTGCTGTCTGTGCTGCCGGTCGATAAAGTAGATCAGGTTTCAGTGGGCGTGGAGTCCACCGGTGACCATGTGAACAATGAGAGACCTCGAAGATACCGGCCCGTAGCTTGCGCTCAGGATCCAGGGCTGGTGATTCGCGCCACGCCCGGGAGCGTCCTTGCCGTCGTCATCGTCACCGCCGTCACCGCCCTCACCCCCGTCACCCCCGTCACTGCCGTCGCCGCAGGCACCGTCGCCCCCGCCGCCGCTGCCGACACCTCAGGAACCGCAGCTCACCGCCCGGCAGGCGGAGCGGCGCCGGCGGATCCTGCGGACCGCGACCGCGCTGGCCGCGCGCGGCGGGTACGACGCCGTCCAGATGCGGGAGGTCGCGGAGGGCGCGCAGGTGGCCCTGGGCACGCTCTACCGGTACTTCCCGTCCAAGGTGCACCTGCTGGTGGCGGTGATGCTGGAGCAGTTGCGCGGCCTGCAGGAGCAGGTCCGGCGGCACCCACCGGCCGAGGCCGAGCCGGCGCCGCGGGTCGCCGAGACGCTCACCCGGGCGTTCCACGCGCTGCAGCGCGAGCCGCTGCTGGCCGAGGCGATGGTCCGCGCGCTGTCGTTCGCCGACCGCTCGGTGAGCGCCGAGGTGGACCAGGTCTCCGCCGCCACCGGACAGCTCATCCTGGACGCCATCGGGCAGTCCGGACCGCCCACCGAGGCGCAGCGCGCCGCCGTCCGGGTGATCGAGCACACCTGGCACGCGGCGCTGGTCGCCTGGCTCTCCGGCCGCGCCTCGATCGCCGAGGTGCGGGCCGACCTCCACACCGCGGCCCGGCTGCTCACGCTGCCCTGAGGCGGCGGGCGAACTGGAACCTGTTCTCACCCGGACGGCTCCGCGGCGACCGGCCCGGCGGCTAAAGTCGACGGGCAGGACAACTCCATCCGCCCCTCCTCCGGGGAAAGCCGGTGCGAATCCGGCGCTGACCCCGCAACCGTGAGCCCGGCGCCCGTCCGCCGGGCGAGTCGGAGTGCCCGGGGAGGGGCGAGCGGCCCCGCGCCCGGTGGACCACCGCCGGGCACCGTCGAGGACTACGGAACGGCCCGCCCGGGCCGGCACCGCTCATCGAAAGGCATACCTCCGATCATGCTGACCGCCGCCCGTCTGGGCGCCGCCGCCCTGGCCGCCGCGCTGCTCACCGGCGCCGCCGCCGTCCCGGCCCTGGCCGACACCCCCGGTACCGGGACGGCCCCCGGCACCGGGACGGCCCCCTCCGCCGCGGTCCCCGAGGGGCTGTACGGCAAGGGCGACCCGACCTACGACGGCGTCTGGCGGCAGTCGCTCGCCCTGACCGCGCTGACCGCCGCCCAGGTGACCCCGGCCGACTCCGCGGTCGCCTGGCTCACCGGCCAGCAGTGCGCGGACGGCGGCTGGCCCTCCTACCGGGCCGACGCCTCGGCCGCCTGCGACGCCGCGACGGAGGACAGCAACGCGACCGCCGTCGCGGTCCAGGCGCTGGTCGCCCTCGGCGGGCACAAGGAGGCCGTGGACAAGGGCCTCCAGTGGCTCAAGGCCAACCAGAACGCGGACGGCAGCTGGGCCTACAACCCCGGCAACCCGGGTGACGCCAACTCGACCGGCCTCGCCGTCAACGCCCTGCTCGCCGCCAAGACCGACCCGGCGGGCGTCGCCAAGGCCGGCAGGAGCGCCTTCGACGGGCTCGCCGCCTTCCAGCTCGGCTGCGCGGCCCCCGCCGAGCAGCGCGGCGGCTTCGTCTACCAGCCGTCGCCGGACGGCACCCCCGCCCAGGCCAACGGCCTGGCCAGCGGCCAGGCCTCGCTCGCCGCGGCCGGCGGCAGGCTGCCGGTCACCAGCACCAACCGCACCGACGCCGCGCCCAAGGCCCTGGTCTGCCCGGACGGCGCCGCCGGGACGGCCGTCCCGCGCGCCGACTCTGGGGAGGCGGCGGCCGCGTACCTCACCGCGCAGCTCGCGGCGGGCGGGCGGCACCTGACGCTGACCCTGCCCGGCGCCGCGCCCGCCCCCGACTACGCGGCCACCGCCTGGGGCGCGCTGGGCCTGGTCCAGGGCGGCCACCCGCAGCAGGCCGCGGGCGCCGTCGACTGGCTGGCCGAGGAGGGCGGCGGCTGGACGAAGGGCGGCACCGACGCCGCCGCCACCGCCACACTGCTGCTGGTCGCCCAGGCCGCGCAGCGCGATCCGGCCGCGTTCGGCGGGACGGACCTGGTCAAGCAGCTGACCGCGCTCGGCCCGGCGCCCAAGGCCTCCGGCGGTGCGTCCGCGTCCGCGTCGGCCGGTGCGTCCGCGACGGCGAAGAAGGACGAGGGCGGCAGCCTCAACAAGTACTGGCCGCTCGGCATCGGCCTGCTGATCGGCATCGGCGGCGGTCTCGTGCTGAGCCTCCAGCGCAAGCGCGGCGCGAAGCTGTGACCACCCCCGGCCGGGCCGGCCGCGGGGCCCGGCCGGCGGACGCCACCCGCACCGCCGCCGCGTCGGAGACCCGGCGGCGGGTGGTGCGGGCGGCCTTGCGGTTCACGGCCGGGATGATCACCGGGGTGCTGATCCTGCTGATGCTCGGCGCCGCGCCGGCACAGGCCGCCGGGTACCGGTACTGGTCGTTCTGGCGCTGGTCCGACGGCGGCTGGGCGTACCAGCAGCAGGGGCCGGCCGTGCACGTTCCGGCGGACGGCGACGTGGAGGGCTGGCGGTTCGCCGTCAGCCCCGACGGCGGGCGGGACGCCGCCCGGCCGGGCGCGGGCGGGGACTTCGAGACCATCTGCGCCGGGACTCCGGCGGAGGGCGGGCGCAAGCGGGTGGCCGTGGTCCTGGACTTCGGCGGCGCCGCCGACGCGGCGGGCGGCGAGGCTCCGCCGGCACCGCGCACCGTGTGCGCCTCCGTCGCGCCGCGGGCCGGCTCGGCGGAGGTACTGGCCACCGTCGCGCCGCCGCTGCGGTACGACGGGAACGGCCTGCTCTGCGCCATCGCCGGCTACCCGCACGCCGGGTGCGCCGACCAGCTCGGCGCGGCCGCCAAGCCGGGTGGTGGCGGGCCGGGTGGTGGTGGGCCGGGTGGTGGGCCGACCGCCGGAGCGGACGGTGGCGGGCGCACGACGGAGAGCGCGAGCGCCGACCGTACCTCCTCCGGCGGGCCCGTCCTCGGGGTGGGCGCCGGCCTCGCGCTCGTCGTCGCGCTCGGCGCGGGCGCCGCCTGGCAGGTGCGCCGCCGCCGATGAGGATCACGCAGCCCGGTCCCGCCGTCCCTCCCCGGCAACCGAATATGTCGACCGGTCTACAGATTCGCTTCTCTGTAGACCGGTCGACATATTCCGCCTATGCCGACCGGTCTACATAGACCCGGCCCCGGCGCAGGAAGTCGGCCGGTCCGACTTCCCACTCCACGCCCACCACTCCACGCCCACCACTCCCCCGCACGACTCGACACCCCACCCCTGGACCCGACCGTTGGACCCCACCGTGCCCACACCCCGCGCCGCCCGCCGCCGGCCCCCCGCCGGGCCCCGCCACCTCCACCCCGGGGCCTGGTGGCTGTGGGCGCTCGGCCTGGGCGCGGCCGCCACCCGCACCACCAACCCGCTGGTCCTGCTGCTGCTCGCCGCCGTCGCCGGCTACGTCGTCGCCGCCCGGCGCGGCGACGCGCCCTGGTCGCGCTCCTACGGCGCGTTCCTGCGCCTCGGCCTCCTCGTCCTCGGCATCCGTCTCGTCTTCGCCGTCCTCCTCGGCTCGCCGGTCGCCGGCACCCACGTCCTGTTCACCCTCCCCGAGGTCCCGCTCCCCGTCTGGGCGCAGGGCGTGCGGATCGGCGGCCGGGTCACCGCCGAGGGCCTGCTGGCCGCGCTGTACGACGGACTGCGGCTGGCCACCCTGCTGGTCTGCGTCGGCGCGGCGAACGCCCTCGCCAGCCCGGCCCGGCTGCTGCGCGCGCTCCCGGGCGCGCTCTACGAGGCGGGCGTCGCCGTCGTGGTCGCGATGACCTTCGCACCGAACCTGATCGCCGACGTCCGGCGCCTGCGCGCCGCCCGCCGCCTGCGCGGGCGCACCGACCGGGGCGTCGCCGCCGTGCTCAGCGTCGGCCTGCCCGTCCTGGAGGGCGCGCTGGAGCGCTCGGTGGCGCTCGCGGCCGCGATGGACACCCGCGGGTTCGGGCGCACCGCGGCGGTGCCGCGCCGGATCACCGTGCTCACCGCCGTCCTCACCCTGACCGGCCTGCTCGGCATCTGCCTGGCCGCCTACGGGCTGCTGACCGCGGACGGCGGCGGCTGGGCGGTGCCGGTGCTCGTGGCCGGTCTGGCCGCCGCCTTCGCCGGGCTGCTGCTCGGTGGCCGGCGCTCGGTCAGGACGCGCTACCGTCCCGATCCGTGGGCGCTGCCCGAGTGGCTCACCGCCGGGTCCGGGATCGCGGTCGCCGCGTCGACCGCCTGGCTCGCCTCGCTCGATCCGCTCGCCTTCGCCCCCACCGTCGTCCCGCCGACGGCGCCGGTCCTGCCGGTCGCCGCCGCCGCGGCCGTCCTGCTCGGCCTCGTCCCCGCGTTCGCGGCCCCGCCCCCGCCGCCCGCCACCGGCACCCCGGCCCACACCACCGGCACCACCGAGGCCACAACCCCCACCGACCCGACCGCCACCACCGACCCGACCGCCACCACCGACCCGACCGAGCCCCGGAGGACCTCGTGATCACCTTCGACCAGGTCGGCGTCCAGTACGCCGACGCCGCGGCCCCCACCCTCAGCGGCGTCGACCTGACCGTCCCCGAGGGCGAACTCTGCCTGCTCGTCGGCCCGTCGGGCTCCGGCAAGTCCACCCTGCTCGGCACGGTGAGCGGCCTCGTCCCGCACTTCACCGGCGGCGTGCTGCACGGGCGGGTCACCGTCGGCGGCCGCGACACCCGCGAGCACCGCCCGCGCGACCTCGCCGACCTGGTCGGCACGGTCGGCCAGGACCCGCGCGCGCACTTCGTCACCGACACCGTCGAGGACGAACTCGCCTACGGCATGGAGTCGCTGGGCCTGCCGCCGGACGTGATGCGGCGCCGCGTCGAGGAGACCCTCGACCTGCTCGGCCTGGCCGACCTGCGCCGGCGCGCGCTCACCTCGCTCTCCGGCGGCCAGCAGCAGCGGGTCGCGATCGGCTCGGTGCTCACCGTCCACCCGCGCGTGCTGGTGCTGGACGAGCCCACCTCCGCGCTCGACCCGGGCGCCGCCGAGGAGGTGCTGGCCGTGCTCCAGCGACTGGTCCACGACCTCGGCACCACCGTGCTGATGGCGGAGCACCGGCTGGAGCGCGTGGTCCAGTACGCCGACCAGGTCCTGCTGCTGACCCCCGGGGCGCCGCCCGTGCTCGGCGAACCGGCCGAGGTGATGGCGCACTCGCCGGTGCACCCGCCGGTGGTCGGGCTCGGCCGACTGGCCGGCTGGCACCCGCTGCCGCTCACCGTCCGCGACGCCCGCCGCCGGGCCGCCGGGCTGCGCGCCCGCCTCGACGGCCACCGCCCGCCCGCCCCGGCCCCCCACCACCCGCCGAACAGGGCCGCCCCGCTCGCCGCCGCCTCCCGCCTGGTCGTCCGCCGCGGCCCCGTCCCCGCGCTGCGCGGCGTCGACCTCACCCTGCACCCCGGCGAGGTCACCGCCCTGATGGGCCGCAACGGCGCCGGCAAGTCCACCCTGCTCGGCACCCTGGTCGGCCTGCACGCGCCCGCCGCCGGCTCGGTCACCGTCGGCGGGCGCACCCCGCACCGCACCCGGCCCGCCGAGCTGATCCGGCACGTCGGCCTCGTCCCGCAGGACCCGCGCGACCTGCTCTACGGGGAGAGCGTCACCGCCGAGTGCGCCTCCGCCGACCGTGACGCGGGCGCCGCGCCCGGCACCTGCCGCGCCCTGGTGGAACGGCTGCTGCCCGGCCTCGCCGACTCCGCCCACCCGCGCGACCTCTCCGAGGGCCAGCGCCTCACCCTCGCCCTGGCGGTGGTGCTGACCGCCCGCCCGCCGCTGATCCTGCTCGACGAGCCCACCCGGGGCCTCGACTACGCCGCGAAGGCCCGGCTGGTCGAGATCCTGCGCGCCCTCGTCGCCGAGGGCCACGCCGTGCTCCTGGCCACCCACGACGTCGAACTGGCGGCCGAACTCTCCCACCGCACGGCCGTGCTGGCCGACGGCGAGATCGTCGCGGACGGTCCGACGCCCGAGGTGGTGCTCGGCTCGCCGGCGTTCGCCCCGCAGGTCGCCAAGGTCCTCGCCCCCGGCCCCTGGCTCACCGTCCACCAGGTCGCCGACGCCCTCGCGGGGGCCGCCGAGTGAACCCGCCCCACGCCCCGCTGGCCCGACCCGTCCCGCTCGGCCGCCGCTCGGTCCTCGCCCTCGCCCTGGTCTCGCTGGTCGGCGTGGCGGGCTTCGGCTGGCCGCTGCTCGCCGCCACGGACTCCGCCCTGGTCGGCCACTCCGCCGACGCCCCCTGGCTGTTCGCCCTGCTCCTGCCGCTCCTGCTCGCCGTCCTCGTCGCCCAGATCTCCGAGGGCCGCGCGGCGGGCGGCGGCGCCCCCGGCCTGGACGCCAAGTCGGTGGCCCTGCTCGGGGTGCTGGCCGCCGCCGGCGCGGCCCTGCGCCCGCTCGGGGCGGGCACCGCCGGGCTGGAGCCGATGTTCTTCCTGATGGTGCTGGCCGGCCGGGTGCTCGGACCCGGCTTCGGCTTCGTGCTCGGCGCGCTGTCGATGTTCGCCTCCGCCCTGCTCACCGGCGGTGTCGGCCCCTGGCTGCCGTTCCAGATGCTCGCCATGGGCTGGGTGAGCCTCGGCGCGGGCCTCCTGCCCGGCCCGGCCCGCCTGCGCGGCCGCCGCGAACTCCTGCTGCTCGCGGGATACGGGGCCACGGCCTCGCTCCTCTACGGCGTGATCATGAACCTCCAGGGCTGGCCCTACATCGCGGGCCTCGCGAGCTCGATCTCCTTCGTCCCGGGAGACCCGCTCTCCGACAACCTGGTCCGCTTCGCCGCCTACTGCCTCACCACCTCCCTCGGCTGGGACCTCCCGCGCGCCGCCCTCACCGTGGTCCTCTGCCTCTCCCTCGGCACCCCCGTGCTGCGCGCCCTGCGCCGGGCCACCCGCCGCGCCGCCTTCAGCGCCCCGGTCGCCTTCCACCCGCCGGCTCGCCCATCCGGCAGCACCCCGCCGTCCGAAGGGGTGAACCGCACCACCCCCTGATCCCCCGCACCGGGGCACCGCACGACGCCGCGCCCCGGACCGCTGCGGTCCGGGGCGCGGCGTCGTGCGCGGCGGGTCAGGCCTTCGGGCCGGTGGCCTGGACGACGTCGAAGGACCAGAGGGTGGAGCCGGTGGCGGCGGGGCGCTTGGGGGCCTCGCCCTCCGGGGAGGCCGGGCGGTGGGCGGCCTGCATCGGGCCCGAGAGCCAGGCCTGGAAGGACTCCTCGTCGCGCCAGCGGGTGTAGACGAGGTACTGGTCGGTGCCCTCGACCGGGCGGAGCAGCTCGAAGTACTCGAAGCCGTCGGAGTTCTCCACCGCCCCGGCCCGCGCGGCGAAGCGCTTCTCCAGTTCCTCCCGCTGCTCAGCGGGGACGGTCAGGACATTGATCTTGACGACGGACACGCCGTACCTCCTCGGGGTTGTTCTGAGAAGGCAGTCTGCTACACCTCACACGATCCACGGCGGGGCCACCCGGTCCCCGGTGTCCAGGTTGCGGGCCATGGACGGGGCCGGGGAGGCGACGACGGCGGTGAAGCCCTCGTCGGTGCGCAGCCGGCGCGGGGCGTCCGCGGGCAGGACGAGGGTGTCGCCGGCGCCGAGGCGGAGTTCCGCGCCGGCCAGTTCGACGGCGGCGGAGCCGGTGAGGAAGGTCCACACCTGCTCGGTGTCCATGGCGTGCCGGGGGCCGGTGCGGGCCGGGGGCATCTCGACGCGCCACACCGAGAGGCCGGTGCCGCCCTGGGTGGGCGAGGCGCAGGTGGTCATGACGGCGCTGGGGGTCTCGGTGCGGCGGGCGTCTGCGTGGCGGATGACGGACAAGGCCTGGTTTCTCCTCTAAGATGGACAACCGAGTTGTCTATATGGTCAATGAGGTTGTCTATCGTGTCAAGTGAGCAGGCCGGGCCGGGGTTCGAGCTGCCGCTGCGGCTGCTGTTCGCGTTCCGGCTGATCATCGACGAGCTGCACGAGCGGATCGCCCGCGAGGGACACCCCGACTTCCGGCCGATGCACGGGTTCGTGTTCCAGGCGATCGGGCCGGATGGCACCACCGCCGTCGAACTGGGCCGGCGGCTCGGGGTGTCCAAGCAGGCGGCCGGCAAGACCGTCGAGCAGCTCGAACGGCTCGGCTACGTGGAGCGCGGCAGCGATCCGGCGGACGCCCGGCGCAAGGTGGTCCGGCTGACGGCGCGCGGGGTCGACAGCCTGGTCCGCTCGGCCCGGATCTTCGACGAGCTCCGGGTGGAGTGGGCCGGGAAGCTCGGCGGGGAGGAGCGGTTGCGGGGGCTGGAGGACGCGCTGCGCACGCTCGCGCCCGGGGACCCGTTCCGGCTGGACACCCCGCGCTGGTTCGGAGCCCCGTAGGACGGGTCAGAAGGAGCGGCCCTCGCCGTGGTACGGGGGCTCGTGGCCGATCGGATCCGGCCGGTCGCGGGGGTCGGCGCCGAGCGAGGAGGCCAGCCGGGTGAGCAGTTCGGCGAGGTCGTCGAACTGCTTCTCGTCCCAGTCGCCGAGAAGTTCGGCCAGCTGCTCGCGGCGGGCGGCGACCAGCTGGAGCGCCGCCGCTTCCCCCGGCTCGGTGAGCCGCAGCGGCAACCCGCCGCTGCGTGCGGCCAGGCCCCGGCCCTCGACCTCGCGCACCGCCTCCTCCACCACCGCGAACGGGACGATCCGGCGCTCCGCCAGTTCGGCGGGCTCCACCGAGCCGTGATGGTGCATCTGGAGCAGCAGCCAGCTGGAGGCGGGCTTGAGGTCGAGCCCGGCGGTGGCGGTGATCCGCTTGAACAGGTCGCGCCGGGCCTCCCGGGTGTTCAGCACGGACAGGGCCCGGCTGATCTCGTCCAGCGAGGAGCGCTCCACCGGATTGAGGCCGATCGACTCGCCGAGGTCGGGGGCGGTCACGGTGCTGCGCAGCTTCTGCTCCCGCAGGAACAGCGAGAGGACGAAGGCGACCGCGGCCACCGGCACCGCGTACAGGAAGACCCGGGTGATCGACTCGGCGTAGGCGTGGTGGACCGCGTCCTGGAGGGCGGCGGGCAGCACCTCGACGACGCGCGGGTCGGAGGTGATCACCCCGGGGTCGAAGCCGGGCGGCAACGGGACGCCGGCCAGTGCCTCCCCCAGCCGGCGGTCCAGGCCGGAGGCGAAGACGGTACCGAAGACCGAGACGCCGACGGAGGCGCCGATGGAGCGGAAGAAGGTGGCGCCGGCGGTGGCGACGCCGAGGTCCTGGTAGCCGACCGAGTTCTGCACGATCAGCACCAGCACCTGCATCACCAGGCCAAGCCCGAGGCCGAAGACCAGGAAGTAACAGCTCATCACGAAGGTGCTGGTGTGCTCGTCGAGCAGGGAGAGCAGCAGCAGGCCGACGACGGTGATGGCCGAGCCGGCGATCGGGAAGGTCCGGTAGTGACCGGTGCGGGACACGATCTGACCGGAGGCGATCGAGGTGACCAGCATGCCGATCACCATCGGCAGCATATGGACACCGGACACCGTCGGCGAGACGCCCATGACGACCTGGAGGAAGGTCGGCAGATAGGTGAGCGCGCCGAACATCGCGAAACCGACCACGAAGGAGATGACGGCCACCAGGCTGAACGTCCGGGAGCGGAACAGCCGCAGCGGCAGGACGGGTTCGGCGGCGGTCCGCTCCACCAGCACGAAGGCCAGCAGCAGGACCAGCCCGAGCACGCCCAGGCCGATGATCTGCCAGGAGCCCCACCCCCAGGTCGTCCCGCCGAGCGAGGTCACCAGCACCACGCAGGTGGCGACGGCGGCGATCAGCGTGGTGCCGAGGTAGTCGATCCGGTGCCGGCGGCGGGTCTGCGCCCCGGGCAGCACGGCCGCGATCACGGCCAGGGCGACCACGCCGATCGGCAGGTTGATGTAGAACACCCAGCGCCAGCTGAGGTTGTCGACGAACAGCCCGCCGAGCAGCGGCCCGAGCACGCTGGTGACACCGAAGACGGCGCCGAAGACGCCCTGGTACCTGCCGCGGTCCCGGGGTGGCACGAGGTCGCCGACGATGGCCTGGGAAAGCACCATCAGACCGCCGCCGCCCAGGCCCTGGAGGGCGCGGAAGGCGATCAGCTCACCCATGTTCTGGGCGATGCCGCACAGCACCGAGCCCAGCAGGAAGATCACGATGGACGCCTGGAAGAACACCTTCCGGCCGTACATGTCGCCGAGCTTGCCCCAGAGCGGGGTGGCCGCGGTGGAGGCGAGCAGGTAGGCGGTGACCACCCAGGACAGGTGCTCCAGGCCGCCGAGGTCGCTGACGATGGTGGGCAGCGCGGTGGAGACGATGGTCTGGTCGAGCGCCGCGAGCAGCATCGCCAGCAGCAGGGCGCCGATCGGCACCCACAGGTTGCCGTGGCCGGCCCCGGGCGGCCCCGGCTCGCCCGCCGGGATCCGGTCCGACGGCCCCCGGTCGGACGGCCCCTGGTCGGACGCGGCGATCGGATCCGTCATGGGGTCTCCGTCTCCGTAGCAGCTCGGCGGTGATCACTCCCGGTTCACCATGCTGTCAGAAATGCACCGTTTCGCGCGTTTTCAGTTGAGCCGAACGTAAGACCGTCCGTTATCAGGACGTCGGCCCCGACGCATCGACCGTTCATCGATCACCAACCCCCACCAACCGGCACAAGGCACCCACACCGGGCCGGACGCCCCTGTCCCCCCTCAGGGACGTCCTGCATAATCAGGCCCGTCCACCGCCAGAACACGAGTCCGACCGCAACCCGCGTCCGAGACCGCGACCGCGACCGACCGAGAACCCGAGGAGGCCGGCCGATGCCGGACCAGCACTGCCCGACGTGCGGCAGCGCACGCTCCGCCGGCTGTGGCTGCCTCGTCCCGGACGGCAGCCTCGACGAGACCACCGTCCTGCCGCACATGGAGGGCCCGCCGCTGGTGCGCCCGTACGTGCCGCAGGCCGTCGGCCAGGTCGTGGACGGCCCGCCGGACGGAGTGGCCGGCGACCCGTTCGGCACCACCGTGCTGCCCCCGGCCGGCCCGCCGGACGCACCGGCCGCCGTTCCCCCGCTGGGCCCGGACGCCGACGCCTACGCGACCACCGTGCTGCCGCCCGTCGCCTCGGCCCCGCCGTTCCCGCCACAGCAGCCGCAACAGCCGCAACAGCCGCAGCCGGACGGTGTTCCCGCGCCGGACGCGGACGAGCTCGGCGTGTTCCCGGTCGCCCCCGCCGCGCCCGGCGGCGGCCGGGCCGCCCGGCGCGCGGCGGAGCAGGAGGGCGCCCGCGGCCCGCTCGCCCGCCGCAAGGGCCTGCTGATCGCGGCCGGCGCCGGACTGCTGGCGGTCACCGTGGGTCTCGCCTACGCGATCACCCCGTCCTCCGAGCCGAACGACCGGGCCGCCCCCGCGCCGACCGCCACGCTCGGCCTCGCACCGGTGGACCCGAGCACCCCGGCCCAGCCGAGCCCCAGCGCTCCGCAGCCCGCCGAGTCCACCGAGTCCGCCCCGACGCCGACCCCCACCCGGACGACCGCCAAGGCGTCACCGACCAGATCGGCGACCGGCACCCCGCCCCCGGCCGCGCCCGCCACCACGGAGGCCGCCGCTCCCCCGGTGAAGGCGCCGGAGCCGGACCAGCCCGCCACCGCCCCGCCCGCGCCCCCGGCGCCGCTGCCCACCACCCCGCCGCCGGCGCCGACCACCGCGCCGCCCACCCCGGCCCCCACCGCGACTCCGAAGCCGACGCCGACGCCGACGGTCCGCGTGCTGGAGTACGGGATGGAGGGGCCCGACGTCCAGGCGCTCCAACGGCAGCTCAGCGTCGTGATCTGCTGGGAGAAGGTGCCCCCGACCGGCAAGTACGACGACCGCACCAGGCTCATCGTCACGTACTTCCAGGACATCAACGGCATCCGGGGCGACGCCCGCGGCGTCTACGGCCCGGTCACCCGCGCCGCCCTGGAAGGGCGCACCGGCTGCTGAACGGACACGGGGCGCACCCGGCCGCCGAGCAGCCGGTGCGCCCCGTCCGCCGGACCGCCCGTCGCGTCAGCCCTTGATCGCCTGGAAGATGCTGAACGCGGCCATCAGCACCATCACGCTCGCCGCGACCCGGATGATCATCTTCATCGGGACGTGCTTCAGCAGCTTCTGCCCGCCCAGGATCGCGATCCCCGCGACCGAGCACAGCGCCAGCCAGGCACCCAGGCCCACCGCGAGCGGGTCGGCGTACTTGGCGGCCAGGTTGGCGGTCATGATCTGGGTCAGGTCACCGAACTCGGCGATCGCCACGACCACGAAGCTGGCCCCGGCGACCTTCCAGAAGCTGCTGGAGGACGGCTCCTTGGCGGCGTGCCCGTCCTCGTCGTCACCCCCGCCGTGGAACAGCAGCATCGCCGCGCCGGCCAGGAACAGCACGCCGGTGACGCCCTCCACCCAGCGGTGCGGCAGCAGCGAGAGCAGGTGCCCGGCGACCAGGGCGATGCCCACCTGCAGGGCGAAGGCGGCGGCGATCCCGGCGAAGACGTAGCTCGCCCGGTACTTGGCGCCGAGCATCAGGCTGGCCAGGGCGGTCTTGTCGGGCAGCTCTGACAGGAAGACGATGCCGAACGTGATCGCGGCGACGGTCAGACTCATCGGGGGTGGTGTCCCTCGGGTTCGGGCTGCCGGCCCGCAGCAGCTCCGTCAGGGGGTCGCTCCGGCCCGACAGCGCTGGTGGGTGATTCGCGGAACGCGCCAGGACGCGAACGCACAGCACTGCGGCCGAAGGTCTCGCCGGCACCGGTCGCGCGGACCGTGGTGCCCCGGGCGCCGGGCCCGAGGGGGCCAGTATGTCGACGGTCCGGTGGAGGGCTACTCCCCTTCAACGCGCCAAGCCTACCCGATGCCGTCTCCCGGCCGGCCGGCGCCGACCAGCCCCCGGCCGACCAGCTCCAGCACCACCACGACCGCCACCGACTCCACCGCCAGCAGCCCGACCAGCACGAACAGCTGCACCGCGCCCGCCTGGACCGGCGAGGCCCCGCCGAGCAGCATGCCGACGAACGCGCCCGGCAGGGTGACCAGCCCCACCGTCCGGGTCTGGTCGAGCGCCGGGACGAGCGAGGTGGCGGCGGCGGTGCGGCAGATCTCCATCCGGGCGTCCCGCTCCTCGAAGCCGAGGGCCAGCGCCGCCTCGACCTCGCCGTGCCGCTGGCGCAGCTCGTCCAGGGCGCGCCGCCCGGACAGCGAGGTGGCGGTGAGCGCGCCGCCGATCAGGATGCCGGCGACCGGGATGACCGACAGGCCCTTCGGCGGCAGCAGCCCGGTGCCGAGCAGCAGCACCAGCACCGGCAGCACCCCGGCCCCGATCGGCGCGGCCGCCCACCCCCACCCGCGCGCGGGGGCCGGCACCATCCGCCGCCCGGCGGTGCGCACCGCGACGGCGAACATCAGCAGCACGAAGAGCGCCGACCACCAGCGCGAGCCGACCACCCAGGTGATCACCAGCGCGACGGCGGCCAGTTGCACCAGCGCGCGCAGCCCGGCCCGCAGGACGGCGCGCCCCTGGCCGAGCCGGCCCCACCCGGCGACGGCGACGGCGGCCAGCAGCAGCACGGCGGTGACCGCGCCCAGGCCCGGGGTGACCGGCAGCAGCCGGTCGCCCTCGGCGAGAGGGACCACCGATCAGATCCAGCTGGTGAACCACATCCGGTCCTGCCAGGACGTCATCGGGATCACCTCCGCCGTGTAGAGCGGATAGAAGAAGGCGAAGCAGGCCATGATCGCCAGCACGATCAGCCCGGCGCCCACCGCGCCGATCCGCCGCCGCTCGGGCGAGCAGCCCGGCGGCCCGAGCATCGCGCCCAGCATCTGCGCCACGGCCAGGCAGAGGAAGGGGACCAGCACCACCATGTAGAAGGAGAAGACCGTCCGCTCCTGGTACTGGAACCACGGCAGGTAGACGCCGGCGACGCCGCACAGCACCGCGCCGGAGCGCCAGTCCCGGCGGAAGAACCAGCGCCAGAGCAGGTAGACCAGCGCGAAGCAGGCCGTCCACCAGAGCAGCGGGGTGCCCAGGCCCAGGATCTGCGCCGCGCAGCCGCCGGACGCGGTGCAGCCGTGCTGACCGGCCGGCACCTGCTCCCAGTACATGGAGACCGGCCGGCCCTGGACCAGCCAGCTGAACGGGTTGGACTGGTAGGTGTGCGGGCTGCTCAGGCCGGTGTTGAAGTCGTACATCTGCGCGTGGTAGTGCCACAGGCTGCGCAGCGGGGCGGGCACCCAGCTCATCGAGACCTGCGGCAGCGCGACGCCGAGGAAGCTGTCCGGGGACAGGCCGGCCCGGCCGTCGGCCCAGTGCCGGTCGAAGCCGCCGCCGGTGAACAGCCAGCCGGCCCAGCCACCGACGTAGACGGCGAAGGCGGAGCCGACCATGGCGAGGAAGGCGGGCACCGCGTCGAGGCGCAGCATCGAGCGCCAGGGGCGGCGGGCGCCGGCCCAGCGGCGGCCGGACTGGTCCCAGAGCACGGTGAGCAGGCCGAAGGCGGCGAGCACCATGGCGCCGTTCCACTTGACCCCGGCGGCGGCGCCCAGGCAGAGCCCGGCGGTGATCCGCCAGGGGCGCCAGCCGAGCCGGACGGTGTCGCCGCCGCGGTCGGGCAGCACGGCGGCGAGCCGGGCGCGGGTGCGGTCGCGGTCGATCAGCAGCGCGCCGAAGGCGGCCAGGACGAAGAACATCTGGACGCCGTCGAGCAGGCCGACCCGGCTCATCACCAGCTGGAGGCCGTCGACGGCCATCAGCAGGGCGGCGGTGCAGCCGATCAGGGTGGAGCCGAAGAGCCGGCGGCCGATCCGGGCGAGCATCAGCACGGTGACGGTGCCGAGCAGCGCGGTCATGAACCGCCACCCGAAGGGGTTCAGGCCGAAGGCCCACTCGCCGAGCGAGATCACCCACTTGCCGAGCGGCGGGTGGGCGATGAACTCGGGCGCGGAGGTCAGCGGGATCTGCTGCGGGACGGCCAGGACCTGCTCGTTCGCGCGCTCCGACCAGGTGCCCTCGTAGCCCTGCCGGAGCAGGGACCAGGCGTCCTTGGGGTAGTAGGTCTCGTCGAAGACGAAGGCGTTGGGGTAGCCGAGGTTCCAGAACCGCAGCAGGCCGGCGAAGAGCGCCACGGCGATCGGTCCGAGCCAGTCGGTGCGGGCCGCCGCCCGGCGCAGCAGCCCCCGCCGCTCCGGTGCCGGGCCGGCCGGGGCCGCTGCCGCCGGGGAGTGGGTGAGCGCCGCTTGCGTCATGGTGTCGGTTGCCTCGCCGGTTCGCCTGTCTCGCCTGTGCCGGCCGCCGGCAGGACGCGCCGGTGGCCGCGGTCGGCCCGGGCCGGCCGGGGCCTGCACCGGCCCGGGTGACCGCGGCCGGACGGCCGACAGCCATTGACACTATGTGCCGCCGGTCGCGAAACCAAGCGCGACGGGCGCCGGACAGGTGACCTGTCCGGCGCCCGTCCGGGCGGTGCCGCCCGTGGTCAGGCGGCGGCCTGGAGTTCGCGGACCGGCCGGGCCGGGGCGCGGACCGGGGCCGCGGGGGCCTGCTCGTCGCCGGCGGAGGCGTCGGGCGCGTTGTCCTGGGCCGCCGTGAGGTACGGCCGCAGGCGCAGCGCCAGGACGACGATCAGCACGGTGCAGCCGGCCATCGCCGCCAGGTAGAGCGGCCAGGTGCCGGAGCCGACCAGCAGGACGCCCACCGCCGGGCCGACGGCGACCGCGATCTGCTTCACCAGGGCGTACCCGGCGTTGTAGGTGCCGAGCAGCCGGGCCGGGGCGAGGTCGGCGACGATCGGGCCCATGGTCGGGGCGAGCAGCGACTCACCGACTCCGAACAGGGCGTAGATCGAGACGATCGCGACCGTGGCGGCCATCGCCTCGGTCCGGATCAGGCCGGCCACCAGGGCCATCGCCCAGGCGCCGAGCCAGACCACGCCGGCGGCGGCCATCGCGGTGGTGCGCCGGCGGCGGGCGGTGATCCGCACCACGAACATCTGCAGCACCACGATGGTCAGCGCGTTGGCGCCGATGGCGATGCCCAGGGTGGACGGGGCGGTGCCGACGGTGTCGGTGGCGAAGGCGGCGACGCCGGACTCGAACTGGCCGTAGCAGGCGAAGAAGATCATGCCGGCGAGGATGCTGAGCCGGACCATGGCCTTGTCGGCGAGCAGGGCGCGCAGGCCCTGCGGGCCGTCGTTCTTCTCCTGGACGAGCAGCGGCGCGGCCTTCGGGATCCTGGCGGTACCGGTCACCAGGGCGAGGCCGAGGAAGGTCGCGGCCTCGATGGTGAACAGCCGGGTCAGGCTGGCCGGGTCGGCGACGTCGACGATCTGCCCGCCGACCAGCGCGCCGATGCCCATGCCCAGGTTGACCAGGGTGAACTGCAGCGCGAAGGCGTGCGAGCGGGTCGCCGCGGTGGAGCAGCGGACGATCATCGTGGCGAGCGCCGGCTGGCAGGTGGTGACACCCGCGCCGAACAGGAAGGAGGCGACCAGCAGCGCCGGGGTGCCGGTGGCGTGCCCGAAGGCGAACGCGCCGGTGGAGGCCAGCGCGGCGCCGGCCAGCAGCACCGGACGCGGCCCGTACCGGTCGATGCCGCGGCCGGTGAACGGCAGGACGGCGAGCGCGGCCAGCGCGAAGACGGTGAACACCATCCCGGCGGCGAGCGAGCCCAGCCCGCGCACCTGGTCCACGTACACGAACATGTACGGCATCGTGAATCCGCTGCCGAACGCGCTCAGCGCGTTTCCGATCTGGACGCGGCGCAGCGGGCCGCCCGCCCCGCGTCGCTGCTGCCTCTGCTGCTTCACCGTGCCGGTCACCGTGCACACCCCTTCGTTGCGGACGGAGGCGTCAGGGCTCCGTCGGTTTTCGTCGCGTACTCTTAAGGGAAGAAGACTTAAGAGCTAAAGTTTGACTCTAAAGTCTTAGCACCAGAAGAGTGTCGAGTCAAAGGCTTAAGGAGTGCATCGCGCATGGGACACTGGTCCGCATGACTGCAGAGAAGCCCGCGCCGGCCACCCCCCGCGAGCTGGGCATCGCCGAGCAGGTGGCCCTCTACCAGCGGGAATTCCCCACCGTCGACCCGCAGGTGGAGACCATCGTGCAGACGCTCTCCCGGGTCGCCCGGCGGATGACCGTCGCCTACGACCGGCAGCTGACTGTGCTCGGAATCACCTCCGCCGAGTGGGAGGTGCTCAAGGCGCTGGTGGTCTCCGGCAGCCCGTACCAGCTCGGACCCGGCGAGCTGGCCAAGCGGCTCGGACTCACCCCCGCCGCGATGACCCACCGGATCGACCGGATGGTCACCGAGGGGCTGGTCACCCGGGAGCGGGACGAGGCCAACCGGGTCCGGGTGATCATCGAGCTGACCGACCTCGGCCGGGACAAGTGGCTGGAGTCGATGCGGATGGCCGCGGTCTTCGAGGAGGAACTGCTCCAGGACGTCGTCGGCGAGGACCGCACGGTGCTGTCCGGGATGCTGGCGCGGATGCTGCGCCGGATCGAGGAGAGCCAGCCGGACGCCCTCGGGCGCACCGCCGACCTGGCCTGAGCGGCCCCACGACAGCAGTCCGGCCCGCCGGGGGACTCCCCCGGCGGGCCGGACCTCTGGTGCGCGGTGCGAGGGTCCGTCAGGCCCTCATCCGATCAGTGGCGGGTCAGCAGGGACCGTTGTCGGTCCAGACGCCCCAGGCGCCGCTGGCGCTCGGGTCGTCGCCCTTGGTCCACCACTTGTTGGTGTAGTAGTGACCCTTCCAGGAGACCTTGGTCGGGGTCGCGTAGGTGGCGGCCGCGTCCCAGCTCGGGGCGCCCGCGCAACCGGCCGGGGTGGTCGGCGGGGTGGTCGGCGGGGTCGTGGGCGGGGTGGTCGGAGGCGTGGTCGGCGGCGTGGTCGGCGGCGTGGTCGGCGGGGTGGTCACCGGCGGGGCCGGGCAGGCCGCGGCGGAACCGTTGGTGGCCTCGACCATCTTGTCGAACAGCGCGGTCTTGGTGCCCAGGTCGTACAGCGAGAAGGCGAAGGAGCCGCCGAGGCCGTTGCAGTGCGCGTAGTCCAGCTTGGCCTGGATCGAGCGGGCGTCCTCACCGGACCAGAAGACGTTGCCGTCGTAGAAGTAGGTCGCCTTGGCCGCGTCGTCCCAGTAGGTCTTCGACGGGTTGTCGACGAAGCCGGCCAGCTCCTTGTACATCTGGATGCCGGGGACGTTGCCCGACAGGGCCGCGCCCGGGGCCGGGGCGGTGGCGGGCTGGAACAGACCGTTCTTGCCGTTGTTCTGGACGCCGGTCCAGCCGCGGTAGTAGAACGGCACGCCGACGTTGATCTTCTTGGCGGGGAAGCCGCCCGCGATGCCGTACTGCGGGTCGCCCACGGTGTACGCCTTGACGGCGTCGTCGACCGAGTACTTGCCGGTGCCGCCGGGGACCGGGGTCATCGGGTCGTTCGGGCCGGAGTAGATCGGGGCCTGGTGGTTGGTCGGGCCCTTGGCCTCCCAGCCGCCGTGCATGTCGTACGTCATGATGTCCAGGAACGTCAGGTACTGGCCGATCTTGTCGGTCTCGACGTTCTTGATCTTGTCCTGGCCGGCGCCCACCGCGGCGGCGGTGTGGTACGTCTTGCCGTCGATCTTGCCCTGCGCGTCGAGCTGCTCGCGCAGCTCCTTCAGCAGCAGGGTGAAGTTCTGCTTGTCGTTCGGGCTCGCCTGGTTGCCCAGGTGGCCGCCACCGCCCGGGTACTCCCAGTCGATGTCGATGCCGTCGAAGATGCCCGCCGCCGAGCCCGGGCCGCCGTAGCCGGCGTCGACCGGCAGGTTGCCCTTGATGAACATGTCGATGCAGGACGAGACCAGCTTCTTGCGCGAGGCGTCCGTGGCGGCCGCCGACGAGAAGTACTTGGAGTACGTCCAACCGCCCAGCGAGATCAGGATCTTGAGGTTCGGGTTCTTCGCCTTCAGCTTCTTCAGCTGGTTGAAGTTGCCCGCGATCGGCTGGCCCCAGACGTCGCCGACGCCGTCGACCGAGAGGTCCGGGCCGAAGCTCTTCTGGTAGTCGGCGAACGCGTCCGCCGCACCGTCACCCGCGTTGGGGTTGTTCTCGTCCTGGCTCGCGGCCTTGGTGGCCTGGAAACAGGTGCCGTTGGTGGGGTGGATGTTGGCGAACGAGTAGATCATGTAATCCAGCTTCCCGGCGACGCCGGTGTCCTGGATCGTCTTCGGGTAGTACGCGTTCGAGTAGATCGACCACTGGTCGAAGTAGGCGACCTTGATGCCACCGCTGGTGGCGGGCGCGCCGGTGCTGTTGCCGACGGCGGCGTTGGCCGTGGCGCCACCGCTGAGCGCGAGGCCCGCGCCGAGCAGCAGGGAGGCCGTGGTACCGGCGGCGATCGCGGTCAGGCTCTTGGACCGCTTGCGACGGCCGCCCTCCTGAACCGGGGCCCCGGCCCTTTCGATGCGTGAACGGAGCATGGGTGCGTGACTCCTGGGTGTGGGGGATTCCGGCGTGTCCCGGGACGCGGGTACGGGGTGGGGCCGTACGACCGGGACATGACAGAACGGGATGGGGGAATCGAGCGGATCATGCCTTGACGGACGCCGGGATATGCCGAACCGGCGTCAGCGGCGAACCGCTGACGCCGGCTCAGGGGCTCCCTGCACCTGGGGACTAAAATGGACTAGACCAACTACCCCGTCAAGGGGTGATGTTGAGGCTTGAGCCGCCGTTAAGGTTCCCCGGGAACCGCGACGCCCCCGCTGACCTGCGGATCAGCGGGGGCGGCCGGGCGGGCCGGGGCGGCCCGGGGGTGCTCAGTAGCGGACGGCATTGGCGACTACGGCCTTCACCGACCCCGTCAGGTCCCGGTTGCTGCGCGCCTTCGCCTCGGTGCTCTGGCCCGCCGCGACGTCCGGGAGGGTCACCGCGGTCACGTCCAGCACGTTGCCGCTGTCGTCGGTGAAGTTGACCTGGATCACGTAACGGTTGCCCTCCTGCTCGTGGTTGGTGACGGTCAGCGTCACCTCGGCCTTGCCGTCCACGAAGGACACCGCGCCGACCGCGACGTCCCCCTTCGCGTCCAGGCCGCCCTTCACACCGGCGATCGCCGAGGAGGCCGCCGCCTGCGCCGAGGCGACCGCGGAGGCCGCCGCCGAGGAGAGCCCGCCGGCCGCCGTGCCCAGCGCCGCGCTCGCCGCCGAGGCCGCCGCGGAAGCGGCTCCGGCGATCGCCGAGCCCGCCTGCGCGGCGGCCGAGGAGGCCGCGTTGCCGCCGTCGCCGTCGGAGGAGCAGCCCGCCAGCGCGGCCCCGCCGAGCAGGGCGGCGCCCACGGCCGCGGCCAGGGCGCGGTGCGGACGGCGGACGGCGGGGGCGTGCGGGTCGGCGGCGGTGGGCCGGGGCGGGGCCGCGGGGCGGCGGGTCGGCTGGCGGTCCATCGGGGTCCTCGATTCTGGCCGGCGGGGTCTGGCCGGCGCCGGATGCCCGGCGCGCTTCCCCGCCCACGTTCCGGCGGCCGCGGGGCGGGCGCCACCAGGGCTGGAGCGTTCGGGTGAGCCCCCGCCCGGCGGCCCGGCCGGGGTCAGGAGAGCCCCGAGCCCTCCTGCGTCTGCGCCTCCACCGCCGCGCGCTCCTCCGCCAGCCGCACGGCGTGCCGGCGGCGGGCCACCACCCCGTACGCCGAGGCCGCGCTCGCCGCGAAGGCCAGCAGGCCCACCCACGGCTGGTTGACGGCGTGCCCGGTCAGGTGGTCCAGCGACAGCCGGCCCGGCCCGGCCAGCCCCAGCGCCAGACCGGTCGCGCCGAGGAACGCCGGGTACTCGTAGCCGCCCGACATCGCGAAGAACCCCGACGGCGCGTGCACCGCGACCGCGCCCGCCATCGTCCCGGCCACCACCGCGCCGGCCGCCGGCGTGGCCAGCCCGGCCACCAGCAGCGCGCCGCCGCCGGTCTCGCCGAGGCCCGCGGCCAGCGCGCTCTGCCGCGGCGGGTGGAAGCCCATCGCCTCCATCGCCTTGGTGGTGCCCTCCAGGCCGCCGCCGCCGAACCAGCCGAACAGCTTCTGCGTGCCGTGGGCGATCAGCACCCCGCCGACGGCACCGCGCAGGGCCAGCAGGCCCAGGTCGCTACGGTTCAGAGCCATGTCCAAGTCCCCTTCCGGAGCCCTCCGCCGCACGGAGGAGTGGTCCGGCTTCCATGGCAGCGGAAACCACCGCCCGGCTCGACCCGGGACGGCCGTTCGGGCGAATCGCGGCGGGAACGGGAATAACCCGCGCCCAGGCGTGGCGGCCGGGCGGCGGTGATCGCCGCCGCCATGCTTGGCGCATGTTCGTCTTCGACCTGAGCAGCGCCTTCATCGCCTTCTTCGCCGTGGTCGGCCCGCCGAAGGTCCTGCTCTCCTTCGCCCGGCTGGCCTCCACCCGGACCTCCGGGGAACTGCGGCGCCTGGCGGCCTGGAGCTCGCTGATCTCGGCCCTGATCGGCGTGGCCCTCGCCTTCAGCGCCGACTTCGTCACCTCGCTGTTCCACATCAGCGACCAGTCGTTGCAGCTCGCCGGCGGACTGATCTTCTTCGTCTACGCGGTCGCGCTGGTCTTCGGCGTCCACCTCGGCGCCGGCGCCGACGAGACGGACGAGCACCTGGCGAACCCGATGGTGGAGGGCGTCCGCGAGCTGCTGCTGCCGTACCTGGCCAGCCCGCTCGCGGTCACCGCCGTCCTGGTCGGCTCGCTCGCCAAGGACGACTGGGGCTGGCACGCCACCGTGGCCGGCGCCTACGTCGCCGTGGTGGCGATCAACTTCGCCTGCGTCGCCGTGCTCGCCCCGCTGATGCTGCGCACCCACCGGACCTCGCTGGAGGTGATCGCCCGGCTGCTCGGTCTGCTGCTCGCGGCGGTCGGCGCCGAGCTGTTCCTGGAAGGACTCGCCGGGCTCGGCGTGCACCTGCCCGAGGAGCACTGAGCCGGGGCGCCGCGCGCCGGCGCAGCGGGGCGGGCGACGGCGCGGCGGCTCAGGCGGCCGCGGCCAGCCGGACCAGCGCCTCGCCGATCCGGTCGCGCACCAGCGGGTCGGCGACCAGCCCGTCCGCGCCGACGTCCCCGCGCGCCAGCGGCACCCGCACACAGGCGGCCTCGACCACGCTCGCCCCGGTGTAGCGCAGCACCGTGCCCAGCGCCGCCTCGGCGCCCAGGCCCCGGCCGGTCCCGGCGGCGTTGATCCAGGCGGTCGGCTTGTCCGCGATCTCGATGCCGCCGACCGTCCAGTCCAGCAGGTTCTTGAAGGCCCCCGGCAGGGTCCCGGCGTACTCGGGCGTACAGATCAGCAGGGCGTCGGCGGCCTCCACCGCCGCCCGCAGCTCGGCCACCGGCTCCGGCAGCGGGTCGGTGTCGAGGTCCGGGTTGAAGTGCGGCAGCCCCGCCAGCCCGGTGTAGTAGGTGGTCGCGACGCCCTCGGTGGCCAGCGCGACGGCGGCGGCGGTGCGCAGCACGGTCTCGTTCACGGACCCGGCGCGCAGGCTGCCCGGGAGCAGCAGGATGTGACGGTCGATCGGCATGGCCAGGAACCTATCGGCCGGCTCAGGGCACGACCACCGGCCGCCAGGGAACGGGACTGGAGAGGATCATCGAGCTGGCCGGCTGCCCGTAGCCGCCGAGGCGGTCGATGAGGGCCTCGAAATCGGCCATCGCCGGAACGGCGACCAGCAGCACGCAGCAGGCGCCCCCGGTGACCCGGTGCAGCTGGAGCACCTCCGGCCACCGGGCCACCTCCGGGTCGCGCAGCACGCAGCGCGGGCCGTAGCACTGGAGCTGGACCAGCGCGGTGATCGGCAGGCCGGAGCGGGTGAGGTCCACGTGGGCGTGGTAGCCGGTGATCACCCCGTCGGCCTCCAGGCGGCGGACCCGTTCGGCCACGGCGGGTGCGGACAGGCTCACCCGGCGGGAGAGTTCGTTGTAGGAGAGCCGCGCGTCGGCCTGCAGCTCGGCCAGCAGGCGGCGGTCGACGGCGTCCACGGCGGCTCCTGAGGGTGTGGTCCGGTTGGCTGGATCCCGCTGCTTTGCGATCGTGAAGAGGATCGGGAGAACACCTCTCGAACGACAGGCGCGGCCGCGGTTGCCGTGCCCGCCGCCCATTCAAATGCGGGACGGGCCGCCGCACAATGGGGCTCCGGTACTCACCGAGGACGTCAGGAGGATCGGGCATGGGGCACGACACGGTGGAGAAGCCCAACCTGTCGTTCGGTCGGGACGGTGCGCCGGAGCGGGGCACCCCCTACGCGCGTTACGCCCGGCTGGACGAGCTGCACAGCCTGCAGCACCCGCTCAGCGAGGTGCCCGCCGAGCTGTCGTTCATCGTCACCACCCAGGTGATGGAGCTGCTGTTCGGCCTGCTGCGGCACGAGTGGACGCTCGCCCAGCGCGCCCTGCGCGAGGACGACCTGCCGGGCGCGCTGGCCGCGCTGCGCCGGGGCACGCACGTCCAGGACGTGCTGGTGGAGTCCTGGGACCTCCTGGCCACGCTCACCCCGCGCGAGTTCAACGCCTTCCGCCCGCTGTTCGGCGAGGCCTCGGGCTTCCAGTCCTCGGCCTTCCTGCACCTGGAGTTCCTGCTCGGCAACAAGAACCCGGCGCTGCTGAACATGTACCGGGACAGCCCGCGGACCCACGCGGAGCTCACCGCGGCGCTGCGCTCCCCCGGCCTGTACGACGACGCGCTCGCGCTGCTGGCCCGCCGCGGCCTGGACGTCCCGGACACGGTCTCCGCGCAGCGGTACCGGCCCGACGAGGCGGTCGCGGCGGCGTGGCGGCGGGTCTACACCGAGGCGGAGCACGCTGGGCTGCTGCCGCTGGCCGAGGCGCTGCTGGACGTCGCCGAGCGGGTGACGCGGTGGCGTCAGCGCCACTTGGCGGCGGTCAAGCGGTCGATGGGCGGCAAGCCCGGCTCCGGCGGCTCCAGCGGTCTGACCTGGCTGCGCCGCTCCGCCGAGCAGGACGTCTTCCCCGAGCTGTGGACGATCCGGGACGAGCTGTGACGGCGCCGGGCGCGGCGGGCATGAACAGGCAGTGGGCACGGGCGACACGATGGAGGGGCAGGGCATGATCACGCGCGAGGAGTGCGCGGCGCTGGACGCCGCCGACCCGCTGGCGGCGTTCCGCGGGGAGTTCGCCCTGCCGCCGGGGGTGATCTACCTGGACGGCAACTCGCTCGGCGCGCTGCCGGTCCGCACCCCGGAGCGGGTGCGGGCGGTGGTCGAGCAGGAGTGGGGCCGGGAGCTGATCCGCAGCTGGAACGACGCGGGCTGGTTCGAGCAGCCGTACCGGCTGGGCCGGCGGATCGCCCCGCTGGTCGGGGCCGCCCCGCAGGAGCTGGTGGTCTGCGACACCACCTCGGTGAACCTGTTCAAGGTGCTGGCGGCGGCGCTACGGCTGCGCCCCGGCCGCTGTGCCGTGCTGGGCGACCGCGCGGCCTTCCCGACCGACCTCTACATCGCCGAGGGCGTGACCGGGCTGGTCCCGGGCACCCGCAGCGTGCTGATCGACCCGGCCGAGCTGGACGAGCACCTGGACGGGGACGTCGCCGCGGTCGTGCTCTCGCACGTCGACTACCGGACCGGCGAGCTGCTGGACATGCCCGGGATCACCGCCCGGGTGCGGGCCGCCGGGGCGCTGATGATCTGGGACGTCTGCCACTCGGTGGGCGCCCTGCCGGTCGAACTCACCGCGAGCGGCGCCGACTTCGCGATCGGCTGCACCTACAAGTACCTGAACGGCGGCCCCGGCGCACCGGCCTTCCTGTACGTCGCCGAGCGGCACCTGGCGGCCGGGCCGCCGCAGCCGCTGAGCGGCTGGTTCGGGCACGCCCGCCCGTTCGCCTTCGAGCCCGGCTACGAGCCGAAGGAGGGCATCGGCCGCTTCCTCACCAGCTCGCCCTCGCTGCTCGGCCAGGCGGCGCTGGAGGCCTCGCTGGACGTCTGGGAGCGGGCCGACCGGGCCGCCGTGCGGGCCAAGAGCCTGGCGCTGACCGATCTGTTCATCGCTCTGGTGGAGGACCTGGACGGCGTCGAGGTGGCCACCCCGCGCGAGCACGCCCGGCGCGGCAGCCAGGTGGCGCTGCGGCACGCCGACGGCTACCCGGTGGTGCAGGCGCTGATCGCCCGCGGGGTGATCGGGGACTTCCGGGCGCCGGACCTCATGCGCTTCGGCTTCACCCCGCTGTACCTCTCGCACACCGAGGTGTGGGACGCGGCGCGGCACCTGGCGCAGGTGCTGGAGAGCGGTGAGTGGAAGGACGGGCGTTTCGCCCGGCGCGGCGAGGTGACCTGAGCCCGGGAGCCCGCCGCCGGCCCGCGGCGGCGGGCTCCCGGTGTCACGCCGCCGTCAGCTCCTCGATCAGCTTCCCGTACACCGCGAAGGCCGGCTTGGGCGTGTAGTCGTCCCGCAGCAGGCCGAAGCGGTGGAACGGGCCCGGGCCGGCGCTGTCCGCGTCGCGCAGGCCGAAGTGGCCGTAGCCGGTGAGGTTGAGTTCGCCGGCGAGGCCCGCGACCGTCCGGACCACCTCCTCGACCACCTCGGCCTGCCGCTGCTCCGGGCGGCCGGGGCCGGTGGGCCAGCCGTGCTCGCAGACCCGGACCGGCACCCCGGGCCCGATGCCGGCCCGGGTGACGACCTCCCGGCGGAAGCCGGTGAGCACCGCCGCGACCGCCGCGCCGAGATGCGCGGCGGGCACGGGACGGAAGACGTCGGGGAAGAAGTCCAGGCCGACGTAGTCGAGCGCGCGGTGGAACCGCTCGTCGGCGAGCTCGCCGAGGGCGGGCCAGAACGGGTCGGCCGGGTCCGGGCTGAACGCCGCGTTGAACCCCACGGCGAGGTCGAGGCCGAGCGCCAGCGCCTCCTCCTTGGCCGCGACGACCCCCTCGACCAGGGCCCGCCGGACGTTAGGCACGGAGCCGTCGAGCACCGGGAGGCCGACGTTCGGCTCCTCGCAGATCTGCAGGGTGCCGATCCGCCCGCCCTCCTCGCGGACGGTCCGCCGGACGAACTCCGGCCAGCCGTCCAGCCGGCCGTCCGGCGCCCGGAACTGGAGGACCAGGTCGAGCCGGCGCCCCCCGCCGGTGTACTGCTCCGGGGCGGCCGGGGTCGGCGGGGTGGCCGGTCCCCCGGGGTAGGAGCGGTAGGCGCGGACCAGCAGGGCGGGCGCGGCGCCCTGGAGTGCGCGCAGCGCGGCGGTGATCCGCGCGGGGTCGTCGGGGCGGACGGGGGTGATCACACGGCTCTCGTCGCCGAGCAGGCCGCCGGGGTAGATGCCGAAGGTGAAGGTCATGGGCCCCACCGTAGCCCAAATTCCTGGTGTCACTACAAGTTTGGTGCGGCACTATGATTCCCGGCATGGGACTTCGCGAGGAGAAGAAGCGGCAGACCCGGACCCTGCTGGCCGACACCGCGACGGGGCTGTTCGCCGAGCACGGGTTCGAGCGGGTGACGGTGGCCGATGTCGCCCGCGCCGCCGGCGTGGCCGTCACCACGGTGTTCAACTACTTCCCGACCAAGGAGGACCTCTTCTTCGACCGCCAGGACGAGGTGGTCGACCGGCTGGCCCTGGTGGTGCGGCAGCGGCCGGCGGGCAGCTCGCCGGTCGACGCCGTCCGGGCGGAGCTGCTGGCCGGGCTGGACGCCGGCGAGCCGACGTACGGGCTGGACCCGCGGGCCGCGGCGTTCTGGCGGACGGTCGAGGGCAGTACGGCGCTGCGGGCCAGGCTGCTGGAGCTCGGCGAACGGGCCGAGGAGGCGCTGGCCGCCACCCTGGCCGAGGAGGCCGGCCTTCCGGCCGGGGCCCCGCTCCCCCGGGTGGTGGCGGGCGCGCTCGCCGGGGCGCACCGGGCGGCCCTCGCGGAGGTCCGGCGGGGCGTGGTGGCCGGCGAGCCGGCGGACGCCGTCCGGGCCCGGGTCACGGCGGCGGTGACGGCGGGCTTCGGCCTGCTCGCCGAGGGGCTCGCCGGGTGGCCGGGCGGGCGCGCGGGGGCCTGAACGCGACGGGCCGCCCGGTCGGGGAGACCGGGCGGCCCGAGCTGTGCGGCGAGCGGCCGCCGCGAACCGTCAGCTGTGGCGGCCGCGACGGCGGGCGGCCAGGACGGCGAGGCCGCCGAGGGCGAGCAGGCCCGCACCGGCGAGGCCGAAGACCACCGGGGCGTTGCCCGCGCCGGTCGACGGCAGCTGGCCGCCGCCCCCGCCGCCGTGGCTCGGCGCCGGGTGGTGGGTGGTGGGACCGTGGCTGGTCGGGCCGTGGCTGGTGGGCGCGGCGCTGGAGGTGCTGGACGTCGCGGTCGGGCTGGTCGGGGCGGCCGAGGTGGTGGTCTCGGTCGGCGTCGGGGTCGGCGAGGTCGGCGCCGGGGACGTGGTGGTCGGCGTCGGGGAGGTCGGCGCCGGCGAGGTGGTGGTCTCGGTGGGCGTCGGGGTCGGCGTCGGGGACGTCGGGGAGGGCGAGGTGGGCGTCGGGCTCGGGGTGACCTCGCAGTCCGGCAGGTCCCCGTCGAACGGGTAGCTGTGGATCTCGTAGCCGCCGCTACCGGTCTGCACCAGATTGCCCGCCAGGTACACCCGGCCGTTGAGGCCCGGCATGTCGATGGTCGTGGTGCCGGCCGGGTTGCCCGCCATCACGGCGCCCTGGAACTGCGCGCTGCCGTTGATCTGCGCACTGGTGGCCGTGGGGAAGTTCCACATCAGCTTGGAGCGCATCTCGGTGGTCGGGTCGCCGGGCAGCCCGGTGCCGGTGTAGGTGTTGATCACCGGGTCGGCGGACAGCATGTTGACCACGACGGTGGCACCGGCCGGGATGTTGTTGAACACCAGGCCGATCTGCCCGCCGGTCGGCGAGGTGAGGTTCCCGGTGACGTTGAAGACCTGCTTCATGCTGGTCCCGTCACCGGTGAAGGTCGCCTCGCTGCTGGTGAGCGCCACGGTGCCGGTGGCGGTGGCCCGCCCGACACAGGCGGAGACGTCCTCGATCTGGGTGAGCACCGACTGGTACGGCGCGGCGGCGTTGGCGTCCTGGATCGCCTGGCCGGTCGGGTCGATGTTGACCGTGCCGGTGAGCGTGCCCGCGTAGCGGAGGTTGCCGAAGGCCTGCCCCTGGGAGTCGCTGCCGCCGATCAGCAGCGAGTTGCCGGGCAGGACGCTGACGTTGCCGCCGACGGTGAGGAAGTCGCTGCCGTTCGGCGGAGGAACCCGCGAGCCGACGCCGACGACGCCCGCGTTGAACGCGCCGCCGCCCTGGCTCTTGTCGACCGTGAAGTTCCCGAGGGTGACGATCTTGCCCTCGGCCTCGGCCGCCCGGCCGGTGACCGTGTAGTTGCCGCCGGTGAAGACGTTGATGGTGGCGTCCCGGCCGGGGAAGTCGCCGTTGTTCGGCGGCGGCCAGGTGGCCGGGCAGTCCGGCCCGCTGCACGCGCCCAGCGGCGGGGCCAGCGGCGCGGCCGAACCGACCGTCAGCACCGCCGCGAGCGGCAGCACCGCGGCGGCGGTCGCCACCGCGATCCGGACGTTCCGCCGGCCGCGGGGGGCGGGGGGCCGCTCCACGGTGGCTCTTCTGTGACCGGGCGCACCGGTTCCCTGACTCATCGACACTTTCCTCCGCGCAGAGAAATGGCAGGTGGGGCGCACCTGCCGTGTTCCGGCTGATCCTGGATCATCCCGGTCGATTCCCAGAGAATCCAGAGATTCGGGATATCCGATACCAAATCGGACGATCCATACCCTACAGACCATCAGCGTTGATCCGAAAATCCTCCGGCCGGGCGAGCCGACCGTGTCTCCCCCGCACGGACGCGGCCCCGCTAGGTTGGGGGCATGACTTCCGCGGGCCTGACCTCCAACGCCTCCGCCGCTCCCGACGTGATCGCCACCGTCGCCACGAGCGCCGACGTGCTGCGCCGCCCCGGGGCCGGCGAGCACCTGCTCACCGCCGTGGAGAAGGAGCGCGCCGCCCGGTTCCGGCACGAGTCCGGGCGGACCGACTTCATCGCCGGGCACGTCCTGGTCCGGCTCTGCGCCGCCGACCTGCTCGGCGTCCCGGCCGCCGCGCTGACGCTCGCCCAGCACTGCCCCGACTGCGACAAGGGCGACCACGGCAAGCCCTACCTGCCCGACCACCCCGGGATCGAGGTCAGCCTCTCGCACACCAGGGGCGTGGTCGCGGCGGCGGCCGGGCACCGGCCGGTCGGCGTCGACGTCGAGCTGACCGACCGCGGCGGCACCCTGCTCGACGTGGCGCCCCGGGTGCTGGCCGAGGAGGAACTGCGGCAGGTCCGGGAGCACACCGACCCGGCCCGGGCCTTCCTGCGGCTCTGGGTCCGCAAGGAGGCGCTGGTCAAGATCGGCCGGACCACGCTGGACGGCCTCGCCTCCGTCGACCTCTCCGGGCTGCCGCTCGACCTGCCCGGCGGGGCGCCGCTGCTCAGCCCCTTCGAGGGCTTCCAGGTGCTCGACTGGGTGGACGAGGCGCACGGCGCGGCCGTCGCGGCGGTCAGCGAGCTGCCGCCGCGGGCGGTGGCGCTCGACGCCCTGCGCGCCTGACCGGGGCGGGCCCCGCGGGCGGGCGCCGCGGGCGGGCGGGGGCCGACCTGGGTGGGGGCCGGTCGGATAAGCGGTGTTAGCGTCCTGGGCGGGGCGAGGAGAACCGTGCGCCCCGGCTGCCCGCGCCGCGACCGCCGCCGGGCCGCCCCCGTTGACTCCCAAGGGTGCCCCGCCATGGCCAAGTTCCTGCTGAGCCTGCACGTCCTCGCCTCGGTGCTGTTCATCGGCCCGGTGGCCGTGGCCGTCAGCATGTTCCCGCGCCGGGCCCGGGCCGCGCTGGCGGGCGGGCCCGAGCAGGCCGCCGACGCCGGCATGCTGCGGCTGCTGCACCGGATCACCCAGGTCTACGCGCTGCTCGGGATCGCCGTGCCGGTCCTCGGCATCGGGCTCGCCCAGGTGATGGACGTGCTCGGCCAGTCCTGGATGATCGTCTCCATGGTGCTGACCGCCGTCGCGGCCCTGGCGCTGCTGCTGTTCGTGCTGCCCGCCCAGCAGGCCGCGGTGGACGCGCTCGCCCTGGAGAACGGCTCGGAGGACCACGGCAAGGCGGTCAACGGCCTCAAGCTGCTGCCGATGACGGCCGGCGTCTTCAACCTGCTCTGGGCGGTCGTCGTGGTGCTGATGATCGTCCGGCCGGGTTCGACCACCGGCGCCTGACGCCCCGGCGCCCGCGGTAGTAGCCTCCGGCCATGACGATCATGGTGGGGATGGGGCCGGAGGCCGCCGGGACGGGCGTGGGCGTACTGCTGCGCGGCTGGCGGGAACGGCGCCGGCTCAGCCAACTGCAGCTGGCCCTGCTGGCCGACTCGTCGGCCCGGCACATCAGCTTCATCGAGAACGGCCGGGCCCGGCCCAGCCAGGAGATGGTGCTCCGGCTCGCCGAGCACCTCGACGTCCCGGTCCGCGAGCGCAACGCGCTGCTGCTGGCCGCCGGGTACGCGCCGCACTACCCCGAGAAGCGGCTGGACGACCCGGCGATGGCGGCCCTGCGCTCCGGGATGGAGCGGCTGCTCGCCTCGCACGACCCCTACCCGGCGCTGGTCGTCGACGGGACCTTCCAGGTCCTCGCGGCCAACCGCGCGCTCGGACTGCTGCTCTCCGGGATCGCCCCGCACCTGCTGGATCCACCGCTCAACGCGATGCGGATCACCCTGCACCCGGAGGGCGTCGCACCGCGGATCGTGAACCTGCGGCAGTGGCGGCGGCACCTGCTGGAGCGGATGGAGCAGCAGGTCGGACTGGTCCGCTCGGAGCCGCTGCGGGCTCTGCTGGAGGAGGTCCGGGCCTACCCCGAGCCGTCCGGAGCGGCGGCCCAGGAGGCCGAGGAGGACATCACCGAGCTGTTCCCGTTCGCGCTGCCGCTGCGGATCGCCCACGAGGGGCGGGTGCTGTCGTTCCTGTCGACGATCGCCACCTTCAACACGCCGATGGACGTGACCGTCTCCGAGCTGGCCATGGAGACCTTCCTCCCGGCCGACCCGGAGACGGCCGCCTACCTCCAGGCCGCCGTCGGGGCGGTGCGGTAGCGGCGACGATCCGGTGCCGTCAGCCGGGCAGGCGGCGCAGGGCGGTGAACTGGAGCACGGCGAAGAGGGCCACGGCGGCGGCCTGGAAGGGGATCCAGACGTAGCCGGCGGTGGTCGGCGCGAACCACAGCTCCATCGCCACCACGCTGAGCACCGTCCAGAGCAGGTTGATGTCGATCACCGCCCGCACCGCGAGGCCCGGCGGCTGCGGGCGGGCCGCCAGCAGGCCGACCGCGAGGCCGAACACCGCCAGCACGGCGCCGAGTTCGAGCAGGGTCGAGCGGCCGACACCCAGCAGCTCGCCGAGCGGCCCGGGGAAGGCCAGGTAGGCGAGGCCGTTGCCGCCGCTGACGACGGCGTCGAGGGCGAGGAAGCCGCGCAGCGCCTTGAACGAGGCGGGGGCGGTGCGGCCGGCGGTGCTCAGGGTGTGCGCGGACATGGCGGATCGGCCTCCGGGAGTGGGGTGGGAACCCGGCCGGCGGTGCCGCCGCCGGGTGGGCACCACTGTGCCGGGGGCCCGGCCGGGCGTCGATTACCTCCGGGGTCATGCCCGGGCGCGCGGCCGACGCGGCGGCACGCCCGCCCGCTTCACGGCCCGCGCCACGATCGTCGTCTCGGCGCGGCCGACGCCCAGCGGGCCGAGGGTGTCAGTGACCCGGGAGCGCACCAGCCCGGCGCCGTCCAGCCGGTACAGCCGGCGCCGCACGGTCGGCTCCGGGGTGCCGACGGCCGCCGCGAGCGCCGCGTGGGACTGCCGGGCGTCCTCGCCGAGCCGGGCCAGCAGCGCGCGGTCCAGGTCGTCCAGCACGACGCCGCCCGGGGCGGGGCGGGCGACCGGGGGTTCGGCCGGCGCGGCGGCCTCGGCCTCGCCCAGGTGGCCCGAGCGCCACTGGCCGGCGTCCGCGAAGGCGTGCAGCACCGCGTGGACGGTGGTCTCGGCGACGGCGGCGGTGGCGGGCGTCGGCGTCGGCGTCGGCGTCGGCGTCGGCGTCGGCGAGCATCACCGCGCCGATCTCCTGGCCGCCGGGCATGACGTCGACGAGCGGCACGTCCGGCCGGTCGGCGAGGGCCCGGGCGACGGTGTCGGCCTTGCCGCGCAGCACCCGGATCCGCAGCAGCAGCGCGCCGACCGCGGCGTCCCCGGCGTCGGGCGTCCGGACCACCCGGACCAGGCCGGACCGCTGGAGCCGGGCGAGCCGGCGGGTGACGGTGCGCGGGGAGATGACGAGCACCTCGGCGATCAGTCCGGCCCCGGCCCGGCCGTTCGCCTGCAGCGCGCAGACCAGCCGGCGGTCCAGGGTGTCCAGCACGGTGTCCGGATCGGCGGCTGTGACGTCCATGGTGTCCGGTCTCCGTCGCTCCGTCGCCTTGCGGCGTCCTGTCCGGCCGGTCCGGCGGTACTCCCGGACCACGCGACCGGGACGAACGGGAGGGGGACGACGGGCGGCCACGAGGTGCGGGAACTGCGCGGGTCGCCGCCATGGGCGGCTACCACGCACTCTCCCGCCCAAGGGATCTGACTGTCCGTCATATTCCGAACAGGGCGGCCGCGTTGTCGTGGCAGACGGCGCGCAGCCACTCCTCCCCCAGTCCGAGCCGCTCCAGCGCCTCCAGCTGATGCCCATACGGGTAGGGGATGTTGGGGAAGTCGGTGCCGAGCAGGACGCGGTCGCCCAGCGCCCGCAGCCGGGGCAGTTCGACGCGCGGGAACGGCGCGTCCCGCTCGGCGAAGTCGGTGAACGCCATGGTGGTGTCCAGCCGCACGCCGGGGTACCGCTCGGCGAGGTCGAGGAAGCCGGTGTACTCGTCCATCCCGAGGTGGGCGACGACCAGGACCAGCCGGGGGTGCCGGGCGAGCACCTCCCCGATCGGCCCCGGTCCGGTGTGCTTGCCGGGGACGGGGCCGGAGCCGCAGTGGGTGACCACCGGGGTGCCGGTCTCGGCGAGCAGGCCCCACACCCCGTCGAGCGGTCCGTCCCTCGGATCCCAGCCGCCGACCTGCAGGTGCGCCTTGAACACCCGGGCGCCGCCGGTGAGCGCCCGCGCGACGTACCCGGGGGCGCCGGGCTCGGGGTGGAAGGTGGCGGTGTGCAGGCAGCCGGGGGTGCGGGCGGCGAAGTCCGCGCCCCAGGCGTTGAGCCACTCGGCCATCCCGGGCTTGTGCGGGTAGAGCATCGCGGTGAACGCCCGGACCCCGAACTCCCGCAGCCGGGCGACGCGTTGCTCCTCCGCCTCGCGGTAGGTGATCGGCCAGGGGCGGCCGGTCAGCGGGCCGGCCGCGTCGAAGTACGCCCACACCTTGTCGAGGACGTTCTGCGGCATGAAGTGGGTGTGGACGTCGATCAGGCCGGGCAGGCCGAGGCGCTGCCAGAAGGCACGCACCCCGGCCGCCTGGCCGGGCACGCTCATGCGGCGGGCACCGGACGGGCGCGGTCGATGATCGCCCCGGCGTCCGGACCGGGCGGCAGGGTACCGAAGGCCGCGCCGTGGTCGCCGCCGAGCCGCGAGGCGCAGAACGCGTCGGCCACCGCCGGGTCCCCGTACCGGACGAGCAGCGAGCCCTGGAAGGCCAGCGCCATCGCCTCCACCAGCCGGCGGGTGCGGTACTCCAGCCGGTCGAGGTCGGTGAGCTGCTTGCGCAGGTCGGCGACGGCCGTGTCCAGCCGGCGGTCGGCGCCCGCGGCCGCGTCCAGCTCGCCGAGGAGGGCGTCGACGGTCTCCGGGTGCTTGGCCATGGCCCGCAGCGCGTCCAGGGCGGCGACGTTGCCGGAACCCTCCCAGATGGAGACCAGCGGCGCCTCCCGGTAGAGCCGGGGCATGCCGGACTCCTCGACGTAGCCATTGCCGCCCAGGCACTCCAGGGCCTCGGCGGCGTGCGCCGGACCGCGCTTGCAGACCCAGTACTTGGCGACGGCCAGGCCGAGCCGGCGCACCAGCGCCTCCCGCTCGTCCCCGGCGAGCGCGGCGTCGGTGGCCTGGGCGAGCCGCATCGCCACCGTGGTGGCCGCCTCTGACTCGACGACCAGGTCGGCGAGCACGTTGCGCATCAGCGGCTGGTCGACCAGGGCCCGGCCGAAGGCGCGGCGGTGCAGGGCGTGCTGGACGGCCCGGGTGGCGCCGAGCCGCATCCCGGAGGCGGCGCCGATGGTGCAGTCCAGGCGGGTCATGGTGACCATCTCGATGATGGTCCGCACGCCCCGGCCCTCCTCGCCGACCAGCCGGCCGTAGGCCTCGTCGTACTCGATCTCGGCGGAGGCGTTGGACTTGTTGCCCAGCTTGTCCTTGAGCCGCTGCAGCCGCAGCCGGTTGCGGGTGCCGTCCGGCAGGACGCGCGGCAGCAGGAAGCAGCTGAGCCCGCCGGGGGCCTGGGCGAGGGTGAGGAAGAGGTCGGACATCGGCGCCGAGGTGAACCACTTGTGGCCGGTCAGCCGGTAGCTGCCGTCCGGCTGCGGGACGGCGGTGGTGGTGTTGGTGCGGACGTCGGAGCCGCCCTGCTTCTCGGTCATCGACATGCCGGCGATCAGCCCGCGCTTGCCGTGCGGCTCGCGCAGCCCGAAGTCGTACTCGGTGGCGGCGAGCAGCGGCTCGAACTCGGCGGCCAGCTCCGGGGTGGCGCGCAGGGCGGGGACGGCGGCGTAGGTCATCGAGACCGGGCAGGTATGGCCGGCCTCGACCTGGCCCCAGACGAGGAACTTGGCGGCGCGGGCGGCGTGCGCGCCGGGCCGCTCGTCCCGCCAGGGGGCGGCGTGCAGGCCGTGGCCGACGGCGGTGCGCATCAGCTCGTGCCAGTACGGGTGGAACTCGACCTCGTCGATCCGGTGGCCGAAGCGGTCGTGGGTGCGCAGCACCGGCGGGTTCTCGTTGGCCAGCCGGCCCCACTCGGCGGCCTGCTCGGAGCCGGCCAGCCGGCCGAGGGCGCGCAGTTCGGGCTCGGCCCAGCCGGCGCCGGCCCGGTGCAGGGCCGCGAGCAGCGCGGGGTCGGCGGCGGTGTCGTGCCCGTACGGCAGCGGGACCTGGTTGGTGACCTCATGCGTCGCTGTCATCGCGTGCTCCCAGGGAACGGAGGGTGAAGGTGACCAGGGCGGGGACCACCGCGTGCGGGGTGGTCCGGGAGGCGGGCGGGGGTGCGGCGGCGAGCGGGCCGGTGAGGGCCTCGGCGGTCGCGCCGACGATCGCGGCGGCGGTCAGCTGCGGGTCCTGGGGCGGCAGCTCGCCGGCGGCGAGGGCGGCGGTGATCTCGGCGGCGAGCACGTCGCGGAAGGTGCGGCGGAAGACCAGGCGCTCGGCGTCCACCACGGTGTCGGCCGGTTCGACCAGCAGGGCGTGGGCGAGCCGGGGGGCGCGCAGGGCGCGGGCGGCGAAGGTCTCGACGACGGCGGCGATCCGTCCCCGGGGGGTGTCGTGGCGGGCGACGGCCTCGTGCACGGCGGCGACCTCCCGGGTGACCACCCGGCGGAAGAGCTCGACGGACAGCTCGGCCTTGCTCGCGAAGTGCTGGTACATCGACCCGGTGGCGATCCCGGCGCGCTCGGCGACGGCGGCCATGCTGCAGCCGCCGTAGCCGCGCTCGGCGAGCAGGCCGGCCGCGGCCTGGAGCACCGCCTCGCGCTGGGCGTCCAGGCGGGCTTGCACGGCGGGGGTGCGGCGGTAGGCCATGGAAGCATTGAAGCACCGATTCACTGCTTCGGGGAGGGGGTGCACGGGCCCGCCGTACGACGAAGGGCCGCCCGGCAGGGCGGCCCTCGTCTCGTGCCCCGTGTCTCGTGGGCAGCGGCGTCCTACAGGCGGACGCGGTCCTGCCGCAGCCCCGCCTCGTCCAGCGGGCCGATCGGCGGCACTTGGTACTGGCCCTTCAGCGCGTGGGCGGCGTCGGAGCCGAGGCCGGCCCACTCCAGCACCTTGGCGGTGGCCGCCGCGGACTCGGCGGCCGGCAGCCGGGCGATGTTCGCGCCGTGGTTGCCGCCGGGCACCGTGTAGACGTAGCTGTCCTCGCTGCCCCGGCCGAGGCGGAACGGCTCGGCGCCCCACGGGTCGTTCTGGCCGTAGACGTAGATGATCCGCTCGGCGGAGTGGCGCACCCAGCGGTCGATGTCGCGCATGGCGGACGGGTCGAACCGCATCGGGATGCTGCGCGGCACGTAGCTGCGCGGCGCGTACAGCTCCTTGTAGTCGTAGCGCAGCAGGCCCTTGAGGGCCGAGACGTCGAAGGAGGGCGAGCCCAGCTCGGTGCCGGCCTGGTAGTAGTACGCGGTGTAGCCGGCGAGCTCCTGGTCGCTGTTGCCGGTGATGCCGACCCGCGCGTCCAGCCAGGCGTACAGCGCGTCGTCGGTGCCGGCGGCGCCCGGGACGTTCGCGCAGTCGGCCTCCAGGCTGTACTGCCAGAACGCCCAGACCGAGTCCAGCACGGCGAGTTCGTAGGCCCGGTCGGCGCTGCCGATGGTGGTGAAGGTGGAGCTGGCGGCGGCGTTGTCGGCGGCGTAGCGGGGCTCCAGCCGGTCGCGGCGGGCCAGCAGCTCACGCTGGGTGGCGGTCAGCGCGGCCCGGCACTCGGGGGTGCCGACGTTCTGGAAGAACCGGCTGTACGCGGAGTCCTCGCGGTCGTCGACGTCGTTCGGCGCGACGTAGGCGATGGTGCCGGCCACGTCGTCCGGGAAGAAGCGGCGGTGGTAGGTGGAGGACATGCCGCCCTTGGAGCCGCCGGTGGAGAGCCACTCCTGGTGGTAGATCCGCTTGAGCGCGGTGATCAGCCGGTGCGCGTCGGTGGCCGCCTGCTCGATGCCGGCCTTGGTCCAGTCGGCGGGCTCGGGGCGCGACGGCGCGAAGTAGCGGTACTCGATGGAGACCTGGTTGCCGTCGACCAGCCGGGCCGGTTCGGTGCGGGTGGGCGCGGTGCGCAGGGCGTAGCCGTTGGTGAAGAAGACGGTCGGCCGGTCGTAGCCGCGGTGCAGCACGGTGAGGCGCTGCTGGAAGGTGCCCCGCCAGGGCCGGCTGTGGTCGATCGGCTGGGTGTAGGTGAGCAGGAAGAAGCGGTGGCCGGTGGTGGTGGGCTGCTCCTCGGTGATCGTCAGCCCGGGGATCGCCGCCAGGCGGTCCCCGATGTCGGCCGACGGGTCGTCGGCGGGCGAGGCGCCGCCGCCGGCCCGGGCGGCGCCCGGGGCCGCGCCTGCCGCCGGATCGGCGGCCAGGGCCGTCGGGGCCAGGCCGAGGCCGAGCAGCGGTATCAACAGAACGGCGACCAGCAGCCTTCTGATCGTGGTGGTCATCAACTCTCCATCGGGTCAACGGAACTGGTTGGTGCTCTGGTCCGTACAACTCTCCGGCAGCCGGTGCGCGGCCGCCGGTCGGACCGGCCGTCCGGTAGACGGCCGAATGGGCCACCCGCCGGTCGCGGATGGCCCATCAGGGGCGAACGTGCTGGTCAGGGGCGCGGTAGGGTGCAGCCGGCCTTGGTCAGGTCGAGCTTGTTCCCGGCGCTGAAGCAGGCGGGGATGATGTACGTCTCCTGGGCGTAGCCGATGCCCGGACGGACGGTCACCGCGCCGTTCTGGTCCACCTCGCACGGGTTGTTCAGGGTGCAGCGCTGGCCGCTCTCGTTGATGGTGTTGTTCACCGCCACGACCTGGCCGCTGGTGGCGTCGACGACCGGCGAGCCGGAGGTGCCGCCGATGACGTTGCAGGTGGAGGTGTAGCGGAGGGAGTCCTTGAAGGTCCAGTCCGCTTCCTTGAGCCGGTAGGCGAAGCCGTCGGCGGAGCAGGAGTAGATCTTCTTCCAGTACCCGGAGACGACCTTGATCGAGGTGCCCTGCACGGGGTGGGTGGCCGCCACGGTCAGCGGGGCGATGCCGTAGCGCGACTGGATGGCGGCGTAGGTGGTGTTCAGCTGGTAGATCGACACATCGGTGTCGGTCATGGTGCCGTAGACCATCTTGCTGGCGCGCAGGGTGCCGAGCGATCCGCCGCTCGCGTTCAGCAGGGTGAAGCTGCGGCTGGAGGCCTGGTTGACGACCACCTGGCCGGGGCCGGGCATACCGGTCTCCAGGCAGTGGCCGTTGGAGAGCACCAGCGCCGGGTCGTTGGCGGTGGAGCCGGGGAACCGGACGAGCGAGCCGGAACAGTTGCTCAGGGCCACGGTGCCGGCGAAGGTGACGGCGGCGATCTTGCCGGCCTGGGCCGGCTCCGCGGCGACGGTCGTGGCGCCGGCCGTCGCGGTGGTCGTGGTGGCAGTCGCGGCCGTCGTCGTGGCCGTCGTGGTGGCGGTCGCGGCGGGTGCTCCGGCGAGGGCGGTCGCCCCGGCGGTCAGGAGCGCGGCCAGCATGCCTATGAGCGGCTTCTTCATGAGAGACCTCTCGGTGTGGGGGTGCCCCAAAGCTGGCGCGGACATGACGCCCTGTCAAGGGCCGCGGCGGCGGCCGGTGATCCGGGCGCCGTGTTCCGGCCGCCGGACCCCGGTACTGTGACCGCAACGGCAGGGACGACCACCTGGGGGGCTGACATGACCGGCGACAACCACACGGACGGCACGCGACGGGACGGGGCCGGCGGCCGGCTGCTCGCGGTGAGCGACCTGCACGTCTCCTACCAGCAGAACCGTGAGCTGGTCGAACAGTTGCAGCCCGCCTCACCCGAGGACTGGCTGATCGTGGCCGGTGACGTGGCCGAGTCCACCACCACCATCCGCTGGGCCCTGGGCCTGCTCGCCGAGCGCTTCGCCAAGGTGATCTGGGCCCCCGGCAACCACGAGCTGTGGACCCACCCCAACGACCCGGTCCAGCTGCGCGGCGTCGAACGCTACGAGCACCTGCTGGACATCTGCCGCGAGCTCGGCGTGGTGACCCCCGAGGACCCCTACCCCGTGTGGACCGGCGCGGGCGGCCCGGTCGCCGTCGCCCCGCTGTTCCTGCTGTACGACTACTCCTTCCGGGCACCCGGCACCAGCACCAAGGAGGAGTCGCTGGCCGCCGCCTACGAATCCGGCGTGGTCTGCGCGGACGAGCGCTTCCTGCACCCGGACCCGTTCCCGGACCGCGACTCCTGGTGCCGCGAGCGCGTCCGGCTCACCGAGAAGCGGCTCGCCGAGCACGACCCGCAGCTGCCGCTGGTGCTGGTCAACCACTACCCGCTGGTCCGCCAGCCCACCGAGGTGCTCTGGTACCCCGAGTTCGCCCAGTGGTGCGGCACCGAGCTGACCGCGGACTGGCACCGCCGGTTCCCCACCGCCACGATGATCTACGGGCACCTGCACATCCCGCGGCGCACCAGCTACGACGGCGTCCCGTTCGAGGAGGTGTCGCTCGGCTACCCGCGCGAGTGGGGCAAGCGCGGCGTGCCCGACCCGCTGCTGCGCGAGGTCTTCCCGGGCGCCTGAGCGCAGACGACGGCGCGCCGGGTCCCGCCCGGCGCGCCGTGTGTGCCGTGTGTGCCGCGTGTGCCGCTACTCCCCGGCCTTCTCCTGGGCCTGCTCCCCCGCCTTCTCCTGGGCCTCCTCCTGGGCCTCCTCGAAGGTGGCCGAGCGTTCCGGACGCGCCAGCGCCACCGTCAGCTCCCCGTCCGACACCTCCGCGACCAGGGTGTCCCCCTCCTGCACGGTGCCGTCCAGCAGCAGGTTGGAGATCCGGTTGTCCAGCTCCTGCTGGATCGTCCGGCGCAGCGGCCGGGCCCCGAACTCCGGCAGGTAGCCGCGGTTCACCAGCCACTCCTTCGCGTCCTGCGTCACCTCCAGCTCCACGTCCTGGGCCCTGAGCCGGCGCCGGGAGCGGTCCAGCAGCAGGTCCACCACCTGGAGCAGGTCCTTGCGGGTCAGCGCGTGGAAGACGATCACCTCGTCGATCCGGTTGAGGAACTCCGGCCGGAACCGACCGCGCAGGTCCCGCATCAGGTCGTCCCGGATCTCGTCGACGTCGCCCGCGTGGTCGAGGATCCGCTGCGAGCCGATGTTGCTCGTCATGATCAGCACGGTGTTGCGGAAGTCGACGGTACGGCCCTGCGCGTCTGTCAGCCGGCCGTCGTCCAGCACCTGGAGCAGCAGGTTGAAGACGTCCGGGTGGGCCTTCTCCACCTCGTCGAAGAGCAGCACGCTGTACGGCTTGCGGCGCACCGCCTCGGTGAGCTGGCCCGCCTCGTCGTAGCCGACGTACCCGGGCGGGGAGCCGACCAGCCGGGAGACGGTGTGCTTCTCCTGGAACTCGCTCATGTCGAAGCGGATCATCCGGTCCGGGTCGCCGAACAGCAGCGCGGCCAGCGCCTTCGCCAGCTCGGTCTTGCCGACGCCGGTCGGGCCGAGGAAGAGGAACGAGCCGGTCGGCCGGTCCGGATCGCCCATCCCGGCGCGGCCCCGCCGCACCGCCTGGGCGACCGCGGTGACCGCCTGGTCCTGGCCGATCACCTTCTCGTGCAGGTGCTCCTCCAGCTTCAGCAGCCGCTCGCGCTCGGTCGCGTTCAGCTCGGCGACCGGGATGCCGGTGCGGCTGGACAGCACCTGGGCGATGTCGTCCGCGGTGACCGCCACGACCTCCTCGCGGGACTCCGCGATCGCGGCCAACTCGTCCTCGGTCTGCCGCAGTTCGCTCTTCAGGTTGGCGGCCCGGACGAACTCCTCGTCCGCCACCGCCTCCTCCAGCTCGCGGCGCAGCTTGGTGATCCGGTCCTGGACCGGCATCGCCACCGTGGAGCCGCTCAGGCTGCGCAGCCGCACCCGGGCGCCGGCCTGGTCGAGCAGGTCGATCGCCTTGTCCGGCAGGAAGCGGTCGCTGACGTAGCGGTCGGAGAGGGTGGCGGCCGCGTCCAGCGCCTCGTCGGCGAACCGCACCTGGTGGTGCGCCTCGTAGGCGTCGCGCAGGCCCTGGAGGATCTCGACCGTCTCCTCGACGGTCGGCTCCGGCACCAGCACCGGCTGGAAGCGGCGCTCCAGCGCGGCGTCCTTCTCGACGTGCTTGCGGTACTCGTCCAGGGTGGTCGCGCCGACCACGCTCAGCTCGCCGCGGGCCAGCGCCGGCTTGAGGATGTTGCCCGCGTCCATCGAGCCCTCGCCGCCACCGCCCGCGCCGACCACGGTGTGCAGCTCGTCGAGGAACAGGATCACGCTCTGCTCGGCGGCCGTGACCTCGTCGATCACGCTCTTCAGCCGCTCCTCGAACTCGCCCCGGTACTTGGATCCGGCCACCAGGGCGGTGAGGTCCAGGGTGACGACCCGCTTCTCCTTGAGGCTCTGCGGGACGTCCCCGGAGACGATCCGCTGCGCCAGCCCCTCCACGATCGCCGTCTTGCCGACACCCGGCTCGCCGATCAGCACCGGGTTGTTCTTGGTCCGGCGGGAGAGGATCTCGACGGTCTGCTCGATCTCCTCGGCCCGGCCGACCACCGGGTCCAGCCGCCCCGCCCGGGCCTCCTCGGTGAGGTCGCGCCCGTACTCGTCCAGCGTGGGCGTCTGGCTCGGCCGCGCACCGCCCTGGCTGCGCTCGCCGCCCACCCCGCGCCCGTCCAGCACCGTGCGCAGCGCCTCCTGGGACGGCGCGACGTTGCGCAGCGCCGCCCCGGCGCCGGAGCGTTCCTCCTCCAGCAGCGCGCCGAGGATGTGCTCCGGCCCGATGTACGAGGCCCCGGCCCCCTGCGACCGGGCGTGCGCGGCCAGCAGCGCCCGCTTGGCGGCCGGCGTCAGCGCGGGCCGCCCGTCCTCCGCCGGCCCGCCGCCCCCGGACGGCAGCACCTCGGCCAGATCACCGGCCAGCCGGTCCGGATCGATCCCGGCCCGCTCCAGCATCCGCCGCGACGGCTCCACCCGGGTGGCCGCCCACGCCAGATGCGCGGTGTCGAGATCACTGCTCCCGTCCTCGGCGGCCCGCTGGGCGGCCGAGGCGAGCAACTCCTGGGCCGACTCGCTCAGCAGTCGCCCGATCGGCACCCGCTGCACGGCGGGCGGGGAGGCCAGCGGGCTCATCCCGAAGAACCGGCTGAGCAGATCGGAGAACGGGTCGTTCGAACCGAACGGCGGCATGGTCACGGAGGATCACCTCTCCCAAACGGTTGGTGCCCACACAAACACACCCCACCCCACCCCGCCTCCCGAACACCCCCACCCAGCCCACGACAACGGCCCGGGCCGGGACACAAGTCCCGGCCCGGGCCGCAGCCGTCGTTCCGTCATTCACAAGGTGGGCGCGGACGGTTTCGAACCGCCGACATCTGCTTTGTAAGAGCAGCGCTCTACCGCTGAGCTACGCGCCCCGGGGGTGTGGTGGGCCCGGTTCGGGCGCACGACGAATGCTTAGGGTACCTGGTCCGTGGGGTGGTGTGGTGCAGGGTGGTCGGGGGTGGGGCGGGTGGGGTGCCGGTCGGGCGGGGTGATCGGGAAGAATGGGCCGTGGATCAGTGGTCGGGAACCAGGGAGCGCGCAGTGAGGGTGGCCGGCGGAGGCGGGCGGGGGCGGCGGTGGCCGGGGAGCGCGATGTCCGAGGCGCTGGTGCTGCCGCTGGTCGTCGCGGGTGCCCTCGGGGCCGCCGGGGCGGCGTCGTTCGGGGCCGGCGGGGGCTGGTGGGGGCGGCGCGGCGGGGAGGGCATGCGGGCGGACGCCCGGGCGGCGCGGGACGCGGCGCAGCAGGCGTTCTACGACGTGGACTCCACCCAGCGCGAGGCGCGGCTGGCGGTGGAGACGGTGCGCTCCGCCGGGGACGGCGCGACGGCGCGGCGGGCGGTGGCGGACTTCGAGGCGATCTCCGGCCGGGTCGACCAGGTGACCGTGAACTACCTGACCGCCCTCGACGCACATGACCTGGACGCGGAGGACCTGGAGTCCGGGACGGCGGCCCGCGCCAAGCACCAGCTGGACGACGTGAAGGGGCAGCTCGGTTCGGCGCTCGCGGAACTGAACGACTTCCTGCGCAAGCTGCAGCCGGCGCTGGAGCGGGCCGAGCAGCAGCTGATGCGGGTGACCCCGGCGGTGGAGCAGGCCAGGGCGGCGCTGCTGGCCGCGAGCAACGCGCTGGACGCCGCGCGCGGCGCCGGGCTGCGGGCGGACGAGCTGGCGACGCGGCTGGCCGAGCTGGCCCCGGAGCTGGCGCGGCTGAACGAGGGCGTGGCGCAGCACGGGGTGCCCGGCACGCTGGAGCGCGCGGAGCGGGTGCGCGAGCGCGCCGAGGCGATCGCGGCGGAGTCCGGGCAGCTGCCGGAGCGGGCCCGCGAGATCGACCGCCGGGTGGCCAGCCTGCGGACCAGGATCCAGGCGCTGGAGACCAAGGCCGGGACGGTGGAACCGGCGCTGAGCGAGTTGCGCCGGCGGTTCTCGACCTCGTGCTGGCAGGACCTCCAGCGGGTGCCGGTCCAGGTCGCGGAGACCCGGCGGGCCGCCGAGGAGAAGCTCGCCGAGGCCGCCCGGGCCCGGGACGGCCAGCGCTGGGCGGACGCCACGGGCGCGCTGGGCACGGTGCGCGCGCTGCTGGACACGGCGGACGGCTCGGTGGTCGCGGTGAACGACCGGCTGCGGCAGCTGAACGAGGTGCAGATCGACCCGAACAAGGAGGTCGAGCGGGCCCGCTTCGCCCTGCGGGACGCCCAGCGGCTCGCGATGGCCGGGCGGCACGCGCCGGACCCGCGGCACGCCGGGCCGCTGGACGCCGCGGTGGCCCGGCTGGACCGCGCGGTGGCCGAGCTGGAGTCGGCCGGACGGCACCCGGACTACTGGCGCTTCCTGACCGAGCTGGCCGCGGTGCGGGAGACGGCGGCGGACGTGGTGGAGCTGATCCGCGGGGAGCTGGGCGGCGGAGTGCGGTAGCGGGCCGGGCTAGCGGGCCGGACAACGGGCCGGACAACGGGCGGCGGCGCGGATACGCTGGCGGACATGCCTCGTTATGACTTCCGCTGCCGCGCCTGTGGCGCCACCTTCGAGCTCCGCCGTCCGATGGCCCAGGCGGGCGACCCCGCCGTCTGCCCGCAGGGCCACCAGGACACCGTGAAGCTGCTGTCGACCGTCGCCGTCACGGGCGCGGCCTCCGCCGGCGGCGCGCCGCAGCAGGCCCCGTCGGCCGGTGGCGGCGGGGGCTGCTGCGGCGGCGGCTGCTGCGGCTGACAGGCGCCTGAGCGAACGGCCGGAACGGCGCAGCCGGCGGCTCAGCCCGCCGTGACGGCGGCCGGGTCGGCCTCGACGGCCTCGCCCCGGACCCGGGCCAGGAAGCGGCGGACGATCTCCTCGCCCGCCGCCACGCCCACCTCGTCGAGCGCGGTGACGCCGGGCGCCGTCCACCCGGTGTCGGCCAGCTCGCCGTGGCCGGGCCGCCAGGCGGCGTCGGCGGCGCGCAGCAGGTCGGCGTCGAGCAGCGAGTCCCCGGCGGAGAGCACGGTGGCCCCGCCGACCCGCCGCACGACCTCGGCCAGCGCCGCGCTCTTGCTGAGCGGCGCCGGCACCGCGTACACCTTGCGTCCCTGGAGCGAGACGGTCCACCCGCGCTCCGCGCACCAGCCGGTGAGCTCCGCGAGCCAGCCCTGCGGCAGCTCGGCGCGCTCCACCACCAGGTAGGCGAACAGCTCGTCGGCGACCCGCCGCTTGTGCGTCCACTCGGGGTCCGCGCAGAGCGCCAGGTGCTCGACCACCTCGGCCAGCGGCGCCGCCCCGCCGGCCAGCCGGGCGGCCATCTCGGCCTCCCAGTCGGCGTCCGGCACGCCGTCGACGAGCAGCCGCCCGCCGTTGGCGCAGATCGCGTACGGCGGGACCCAGCCGGGCGTCGGGCCGGGCAGGTTGACCCGCTCGTACTGGGCCCGGGTGCGGGTGGTGGCGGGGACCAGCAGGGCCTGGCCGGCGAGCTCGACGAGCAGCGCGGCGGCCTGCTCGGTCATGAAGGAGAGCGCCTTGCCGTCGTGCACCTCGACGGAGAGCAGGCGCGGCGCGAGCCGGTCCGGCACGTCGAGGGCGAGGGCGCGGTTGGAGTAGATCAGGGTGCGGTCGAGGTCGCTCGCGACGACGAAGCGGCCCGCGGCGCCGCCGTTCATGCCGCCGCTCAGGTAACCGGTCATCGGGGCTCAGGACTCCTTCACGAGAACGGCCGTGCCCGAGGCGCCGGTCGCCCCCCGGGTGTAGCGGGGGTGGATGAGGCCGACGCAGGAGTACGGCAGGTCGTCCACCTCCTCGACCGGAACCCCCCGTTGGGCGGCGAGCAGCCGGACGTGGTCGAGGTCGGCGCCCGCGCCGCGCCGGGCCAGCACCCGCCAGGGGACGCGGCGCAGCATGACCCGGGTGGTCTCGCCGACGCCGGGCTTGACCAGGTTGACGTCGTCGATGCCGAACTCGGCGCTGATCCGCTCGACGGCGGCCCAGCCGGCCCAGTCGGGGGTGCGCTCGGCGGCGTGCCCGGCGTCGAGGAAGCGCCCGGCCGCCGCGACGGCCTCGGCCCGGACGTCCGCGAAGTGGTCGGCGACGGTGTCCAGGAAGGCGCCGGAGACGTCGGCGCCGGCCAGCTCGGTGTAGTGCTTGGCGCCGTGGAAGTCGTCCGGGCCGATCAGGTCGGCGCGCAGCACGGTGCGCGAGACCAGGCCGGAGACGGTCGAGTTGAGGCAGGCGGACGGGATCAGGAAGTCGTCCCGGGTGCCGAAGGTGGACACGCAGCGGCCGGGGTCGGCGAGGACGGCGAGGCCGGGGTCGAAGCCCGTCCCGGCGAGCGCCGCGGCGAGTTCGCGGGTGATCGCGCCCTTGCCGGTCCAGCCGTCGACGAACACCACGTCGGCGGCCCGGTGGTGGGCGTCCAGGTAGCGCAGCGCGACCGGGTCGATGCCGCGGCCGCGGACGATGGAGACGGCGTAGTGCGGGGCGTCGACGCCGTGCCCGGCGGCGAGCCAGCGGCGGATCAGGACGCCGACGGGCGTGCCGGCGCGGGCCAGCGAGGCGAGCACCAGGCCGGGGCCGCGCTCGCGCAGCAGGGTCTCGGCGACGGTGCCGACGGCGAGCGCGATCCGCCGGGCGGAGGTCCGCAGGGCCTGGTGGAACAGCTCCTGGTACTCGGGGCTCGGCTGGTACTCGACCGGCAGCGACTCGGCGTAGTGGGCGCCGCCGCGCTGCACGGCCTCCTCGCGCTCCTCGGTGGGCGCCTCCAGGGCGACGCCGGAGAGGTCCTTGAGCAGCCAGGCGACCTCGTCGGCGCGGTAGGAGGAGAACGCCGGGCCGTAGAGCGGCCTCGGGAGCGCGGCGGCGGGCCGGTGGGAGGGCAGCACGGCGAGCACCACCCGGTCGGTGACCCGCCGCAGCTGGCCGAGCAGGGCGCGCTCGCCCCGGTGCAGGGCCGGGGTGTCGGCGACGTCGTCGACGACCAGCACCACGGTGGCGAAGCGGCGGGCCGGGTCGGCGCCGGGGGCGACGTTGTAGGCGTAGCGCTCGCGCGGGGAGTCGTCGGCGGGGTCGTCGTGGGCGGGGAACGCCAGCCGGGTGCGGATGGCGTAGCCGGGGTCGTCGACGGCGAGGACGGGCGAGCGGGTGGTGGTCGAGCTGTGGACGCGGTCGGCGCCGCCGGGCAGCCGCTCGGCGAGAGCGCCGGCCAGCCGCAGCGGCGCGTACATCAGCTCCTCGAAGCCGAGCACCAGCACCCGCCCGCCGTCGACGGAAGCACCGCCCTCCCCTGCAGCACCGCCGCCGCCCGCAGCGCCGCCCTCCCCTGCACCGCCGCCCTCGACGGCCGCCGCCAGCTGGTCGGCCAGCGCCGGCAGCGCCTCCTCCAGCCGGGCCCGGTGCGCCGGGGTGAAGCCGTGCCGCCCGCCGTCCGGCAGCCCCTCCGGCCAGTCCAGCTCGACGCGCACCAGCGGCGCGGCCGGGCCTGCCGCCGGTTCGGGGGCCGGCCCGGCCTCGGCGATCAGCCGCTCGGCCCGGTCCAGGATGTCCGCGGGCAGCTCGACGCCGCCGCCGGCCAGGGCCACCAGGTCGAGCCGGACGCCGAGTTCGGCGGCGGTGTCGGCGAGCCGCCGCCGGTCGGCGGAGCCGCGCAGGTCGACCAGCGCGACCACCACGTAGTGCTCGCGCGGGTGGCGGGCGTGCAGGGCGCGGATGGTGTTGAGCACGGTGGTGCCGGTGGAGAACTCGTCGTCCACCAGGACGAGCGGCCCGTCCGCGGCGAGCAGCCCGGGGTCGGCGGGCAGCAGCAGGTGGGAGGTGGCGTGCGAGTGCTCCTCCTCGAACCCGCCGACCGGGGTGAGTCCGGGCACCGGACGGCGGGTGGAGTGCAGGTAGGGGGCGTCCAGGCCGTCGGCGACGCTGTGGCCGAGGCCGGTGGCGGTCTCCGCGTAGCCGAGCACGACGGCGCGCGCGAGCGCCTGCCCGCCGAGCCCGTCGAGCAGTTCGCGGACCCGGCGGCCGAGTTCGAGGCCGGCGCCGTGCACCACGTCGGGACGCTGCGGCACGTGCTTGCCGAGCACGGTGGAGACCAGCAGGTGGGCGCGCTTGCGGTTCTCCCGCAGGGCGAGGCCGACCAGTTCGGGGAGGCGCTCGGAACCGGTCAGCGCGACGCCGGCCCGCTCGGCCACCCAGCGGCCGGTCCACTCCTGCGGGACGGCGCGCTGCCGCGCTCCGGTCCGCTCCTGCTCTGCTGCTGTCACGAAGGGGTCCTGCTTTCGGTGGTGCGGTGCGATGGGCAAGGTCTGGGGAGGGGGGACGGGCGGCTCAGCGGCAGAGGCAGGCCGACAGGAGCTCCGCGAAGCTGACGTCCTCGCGGGCCACCCCGAACACCTCGGCGCGCAGCATCACCCGCTCCGCCCAGGCCCGGTGCGGCTTGGCCTCGTTCATCTTGTTGGTGTACGCCGAGCGCAGCACCCCGCCCCCGCCGCGCTCCTGGCGGAGGATGTCCCGGGCGTCGCTGTACTCCTCGTGCGTCACGACGGAGAGCGCGTGCACCGCGGGCACATGGCTGGGGTGGATGCAGGTCTTGCCCAGCAGGCCGTTGGCGCGGTCGAGTTCGATCTCGCGGATCAGCCCGTCGAGGTCGTGCTCGATGATCCGCCGGCGGACCGCCTCCCGCGAGGGCTCGGCCTCGGCGAAGGGCGTGCGGCGCAGCTGCGGCTTGAACATGCGCTCCTGGACCGGGAAGTACTCCCAGACCGGGCCGGTGACGGTGAACCCGGTGCCGTCGGCGCGGCCGAGCACGTTGACCACGTCGCCGATCACCGAGGCGACCAGGGCGACGTCGTACGCGGTCAGGTCGGGCGAGCGGCGCAGGCCGTAGGCGGAGCAGAGGTCGGTGACGCCGAGGCGCACGGCGAGGATCCGCCCGCGGTGCTTGTCGAGCAGCCGGGCTATGCCGAACAGCTGGTCGCGGCGGGTCTCCAGGTGGGCAAGCTCGGGGGACTCCAGGACGGGCATGGCGAACAGCCGGTGGCCGGCGGCGGTCTCGGCCGCCGCGAGGGCCTCCAGGAAGTCCCCGCCGCTCTCCTCGGTGAACTTGGGCAGGACGAAGCCGGTGAGCACGCCGATCGCCGGTCCGAGCCGCTCGGCGAGGTCGGTGAGCTGGGCGGCGGTCCGCACTCTGATGAAGAGGAGGGGAAGATCCTGTGTGCAAGTGGTGGAGGCACCGGCCGTGCCGACACCCTCCGTGACCTCCGCCCACAGCTCGCCGAGCCGGGCCACCAGGTTGGCCTCGGCGTCCGGCACCTCGTGGTCGGCGATGGCGTCCTCCAGGCAGAGCACCATCGAGACGACCCCCTGCGCGGCCTGCTTGCGGATGTCCGCGCGCAGGGTGGGCCGGGTGGCCGGGCTGTAGAGCGTGGCGCCCAGGGCGGTGGCCAGCAGGGCCGGGTCGCCGTCGGGGGCGAACTCCCCCGGCGCCTGGAGAAAGAGCCGGTCGCGAACGTCGTCCGCGAGGTGGCCGAAGTGGCGCAAGATGCTCTCCTCAGGAGTTCGGCCGCCGGTCCGGCGGAGGCGGGGAGGGGCGGCGACGAGCCCCGGTGCAACACCCGGTTCAACCGGCGCGACGGCCCTGGTGGTTCCCCGCCCGGTTCCGGCCGGTCACCGTCGACCGGGCCCCGGAGCCTCCCGCCCGCCCATCGTACGGACGGCTCCGGGCGTGCGCCGGTTCCGCAAGGGCGAATTCTCGGAAGGTTACCCTCCACTTCACAAAGCGCAAGCGTTGGCAAAGTCCCACCACGACGCCTCCCCCGGTCACGTTGTCCGAAGGGGTGGCGAACAGGCAGGATGGTCGGCTATGACGCACGTGATGGCCAAGGGCGCCAACATCGCACTGCCGGTGGCGGCGGTCCGCGCCGTGCTGCGCTGGAGCGCCACGCCCGGTGCGCCGGACGTGGACGCCTCCGCACTGCTGCTCGGCCCGGGCGGCAAGGTCCGTTCGGATGCCGACTTCGTCTTCTACAACCAGCCGCGCCACCCGTCCGGCCTGGTGCGCCACCTGCCCAAGCAGCAGAGCGCCGGCGGCGGCGAGATCACCGACACCGTCGAGGCCGAGCTCGCCAAGCTGCCGGCCGACGTCGACCGGGTGGTGCTGGCCGGCTCCTCCGAGGGCGGCTCGTTCCGCGCGGTGGCCGGGCTGCGCCTGCAGCTGTTCGACGCCGCGGCCGGCGACGGGGCACCGGCCCTGGCCGAGTTCGCGATGGCCGACGGGGACGAGGTCACCGCGCTGGTCGCGGGCGAGCTCTACCGCCGGGCGGGCGCCTGGAAGTTCCGGGCCGTCGGCCAGGGGTACGCGTCCGGGCTGATCGGCCTGGCCACCGACTTCGGCATCACCGTCGAGGACGAGGGCGGGACGGGCACCCCGCCCCCGGCCGGACCGTCCGCCGCCCCGGCCGCGGACCCGCGGACCGCGCTGCCCGACCCCCGGCCGGCCGGCCGGCCCGAACCGGGCACCTTCACCCTGGCCCCGGCCGTCCCGCAGCCGCAGGCCGCCGCCCGGACCACCCCGGCACCGGCCGGCGTCCCGGTCAACACGCCCCCGCCGCCGCCCAACCCGCCCACGATGCCGCCGAACGTCCCGCCGGCCCCGGCCGCGCCGCCGGCCCGGCAGCCCGGCTACGGCTACCCGCCGCCGGACACCGCGCCCCGGCCGCCCCAGCAGGGCGGGTACGGCTACCCGCCGCAGGCCCCGCGGCCGGACGGCTACGGCTACCCCCAGCAGCCCGCGGCGCCCGCCCCGGGCTACGGCTACCCGCAGCAGCAGGCCCCGCAGCAGGGCGGCTACGGCTACCCGCCGTCGAACACCGCGCCCCAGCAGCCGCCCCAGCCCGCGCCGCAGCCCGCCGCCGAGGAGTTCGCGCTGCCCCCGCAGGGCCCGCAGTTCCAGCCGCGCTGAACCGACGCCGACGCCCACGCCCCGCCGACGCCCCCGCCCAGGGGGTCCGGCGGCGCGCCCCGCGCCTCACTCCGGCTTGTAGCCCCGCTGCCACTGCATCCCGAAGCCGTACAGCCGGTCGATGTCCGCCTGGAACCCGTTGACGTAGCGCACCTCGCGCCGCACCGTCAGCGCGTTGTCCCCGCTGTTCTCGATCAGCACCACCGCGCAGGACCGCGCCGCCGGGGCCCGCTCCTCCAGCTGCACCTCGATCCGCGGCCCGGACTGCGGCACGATCGTCACCACCGCGTTGGTCTGCTCGAAGGCGGGCGTGCCGTCGTAGATGTACACGAAGACCAGCAGCCGCTTGAACTGGTCCTTCTTCTCCAGGTTGATGTACATCGTCTCGCCGGACGGCGCGCCGTACTGGTCGTCGCCGCTGAGCTTGACGTACGGCGCGTGCTGGAGGTCCCCGAGGAAGCCACCCAGCGGCTGCACCACGCCCCGCTTGCCGTCCGTCAGCTCGTACATGCAGGCCAGGTCGAGGTCCACGTTGACCTGCGCGTTCGCACTGGAGTCCGGCTCCATCGGCCTCAGGATGCGTGGGCTGAGGAACCGTCGCACGGCCTCCCGGGGGGACGTCCGCGGTGCCCCGGTCCGGGTGGTCCAGTGCAGGTTGACGTAGAGGTAGCCGGTGGTCGCCGCCGCGCCGGTGATCGCGTGCTGCGGGGAGGCCTTGGTCAGGGTGACCTTGAACTGGCCGCCCGTGTCGAAGGTGTTCCGCTCCCCGCGCAGGTACTCCCAAATCGAGGCCATGCCGCCCTCCCCCAGCCCCGCCAGTCGCTCTGACGGTCCGCCGCTCCATGATCGGGCATCAACCCGCCCGCCGGGTACCCGAACTCCCCTACCCACCGCCGTCCCGCGGACACCGCCCGGACACCGGCGGGTCGATTGGCGGGGCGAAGCCCACCTCCCGTACCATGCCGCCTCTTCGGACGCGATATCGTCTAGCCGCACAGGTGTACCGCGCGCCCCTCGTCCGGGCGTGCCGGGCGCACCCGTCCGACCACGACGCACCGTCAGGCCCGGACCCGGGGACGGATCCTGACCACCGTGTCGCACTGTGACCTGTCCCCTGCGGAAACCCGAGGCCCGACCCGCAATGAACCTGACCTCCATACAGCTGGTCTGGACCGTCATCGGCGGCGCAGCCCTGCTGTTCACCGCCATCCTGGTGGCGACGCTGCGCTTCAAGAACAACAACCGGAAGCAGGACTCCGGCGACTCCTGGGAGCGCAGCGAGGAGCGCCGCCGGCGCAAGGAGATGATCTACGGGATCTCCTCCTACGTGCTGCTGTTCTGCTGCGCCGGCGTCGCCGCGGCGCTCTCCTTCCACGGCCTGGTCGGCTTCGGCAAGGAGAACCTCGGCCTGTCCAACGGCTGGGAGTACCTGGTTCCGTTCGGCCTGGACGGCGCCGCGATGTTCTGCTCGGTGCTCGCCGTGCGCGAGGCCAGCCACGGTGACGCGGCGCTCGGCTCGCGCCTGCTGGTCTGGGTCTTCGCGATCGCCTCGGCCTGGTTCAACTGGGTGCACGCCCCGCGCGGCATCTCGCACGACGGCGCCCCCGAGTTCTTCTCCGGCATGTCGATCTCGGCCGCGATCCTCTTCGACCGCGCCCTGAAGCAGACCCGCAAGGCCGCGCTGCGCGAGCAGGGCCTGGTCCCCCGCCCGCTGCCGCAGATCCGCATCGTCCGCTGGCTGCGCGCCCCCCGCGAGACCTACGCCGCCTGGTCGCTGATGCTGCTGGAGAACGTCCGCAGCCTGGACGAGGCCGTCGAGGAGGTGCGCGAGGAGCGCCAGGCCAAGCTGGACGCCAAGGTGCGCGCCCGCAGCGCCGACCGCCGCGAGCGCGCCGAGCTGAAGGCGATCTCCCGTCAGTCCGGCGGCATGCTCTCCCGCAACCGCGGTGGCCGCCAGGTGCCCGCCCTCGCCTCCGCCGGAGACGGCCAGAGCGCTACGGAGCCTGCCCTAGCCTCCGGGGCCGACGCTCTCTCCGCCACCACCGCCGGCGCCTCCGCGCTGGAGCCCGCCGCGCTGAGCACCCTGGAGACCGGCCGCCGCCCGCGCGGCTCCGTCGGCAGCAGCGCCGCCTCGGCTTCGTCCTCGTCCTCGTCCTACCGCAGCAGCTCGACCATCGACCTGACGCCGGACGACGACACCCTGTCGATGCCCAAGCTGGACTCGCTGGAGCGCAAGCTGCGCGCCATCGAGCAGCAGCTCGGCTGAGCCCGCGCCCCGTACACGCCGAACGGCCGTTCCCCACTCGGGAGGAACGGCCGTTCGTCGTCGTGGCGCCCGTGGCGCCCGTGCCGCGCCGTGGACTACTGGGCGCTGCCCACCAGCTCCCGCTCCCCGTCGCCCCCGCCGCCGGTGCCCTCGCGCCGGTTGCGCAGGATCGACGAGCCGAGGGCGAGGCCGATGAAGGCCACGCCGATCAGGCCGGTGACGATCTCCGGGATGTGGTACTCGATGCCGACCATCAGGATCACCGCGAGCGCGCCGATCGCGTAGTGCGCGCCGTGCTCCAGGTAGACGTAGTCGTCCAGGGTGCCCTTGCGGACCAGGAAGACGGTCAGCGAGCGGATGTACATCGCGCCGATGCCCAGGCCCAGGGTGATCTGGAAGATGTCGCTGGAGATGGCGAACGCGCTGACCACGCCGTCGAAGGAGAAGGACGCGTCCAGCACCTCGAGGTACATGAAGAGGAAGAACGCGGCCTTGCCGCCGACCTGGACGATCGACTTGCCGGACTTCTCGGCCTCCTCCTCCTTCTCGGCCTCCTCCTCCAGGCCCGACTCGAAGACCGAGGCGAGCCCGTTGACACCGAGGTAGGTGACGAGACCGAGCACGCCGGCGAGGAGCACCGTCTCGGCGTGCTCACCGGCGAAGAAGTTGGACGCCAGCAGCAGGGTGACCAGGGCGACGACGGTGGAGAAGGCCTCCAGCTTGCCGACCTTCTCCAGCGGGCGCTCGATCCAGGCCAGCCAGTTGTAGTCCTTCTCCTGGAAGATGAAGTCGAGGAAGATCATCAGCAGGAAGACGCCGCCGAAGGCCGCGATGGCCGGGTTGGCCTCCTCCAGGTACTGACCGTAGGTGAGGCCCTCGTACGTCTTGTCGCTGTGCAGGGCGAGGTCGATGACCGTCGCCGGGTTGAGGTGCGCGGTGAGGCCGACGACCAGCAGCGGGAAGATCAGCCGCATACCGAACACGGCGATCAGCACGCCGATGGTCAGGAAGATCTTCTGCCAGTACGGGTTCATCCGCTTCAACACCGTGGCGTTGACCACCGCGTTGTCGAACGAGAGGGAGATCTCCAGGATGGAGAGGATCAGCACGACGCCGAATCCCTCGGCTCCCCAGAGCAGGCCGGCGGCGATCAGTCCGATGATGGTGATCGCGAATGACCAGCCGAATGTGCGGAGGAACACGGGACTTGGTTACCTTTCGGGTTCATGGCGGGACGATCAGGACGATCGCGGCCTTTACTGTACGTTTACGCCGAAATCGAGAGCAATGCCCCGCAGACCGGAGGCGTAGCCCTGGCCGACCGCGCGGAACTTCCACTCGCCCGCGTACCGGTACAGCTCGCCGAAGATCATCGCGGTCTCGCTGGACGCGTCCTCGGTGAGGTCGTAGCGGGCGATCTCCTGGCCGTCCAGCGAGTTGACCACCCGGATGTACGCGTTGCGGACCTGGCCGAAGTTCTGCGACCGGTTCTCGGCGTCGTAGATGGACACCGGGAAGGCGACCTTGTCGACCTGCGGCGGCACGAGGTCCAGGTTGACCAGGACCACCTCGTCGTCGCCGTCGCCGTCACCGGTCAGGTTGTCACCGGTGTGCTCGACCGAGCCCTCGGGGCTCTTGAGGTTGTTGTAGAAGACGAAGTACTCGTCCCCCAGCACGCGGCCACTCGAGCAGAGCAGCGCGCTCGCGTCGAGGTCGAAGGGCGCGCCGGTCGTGGACCGGGCGTCCCAGCCGAGGCCGATCTGCACCTGCGTCAGATTCGGCGCGGCCTTCGTGAGCGAGACATTGCCACCCTTGGCGAGCGTGACACTCATGGCTGTCCTTCCTCCCTTTGCCTCCCGGGGCGCATCTCAGGTCTATTCCCCCGCGACCCCGACCGGCCCCCGTGGACCGGCTGAACTTTCCTGAACTCCCATCCTTCCAGTGCGCCGGGAACGACGGAACGGCCGGGGCGGCCGCCGACGCCCTCGCGTCCGCGGCCGCCCCGGCCGTTCGTGCTGCCGCACCGGGCCGTCACCGGCCCCGCCCGACTCAGACGTTCACGCCGAAGTCCTGGGCGATGCCGCGCAGGCCGGAGGCGTAGCCCTGGCCGATCGCGCGGAACTTCCACTCGGCGCCGTTGCGGTAGAGCTCACCGAAGACCATCGCCGTCTCGGTGGAGGCGTCCTCGCTGAGGTCGTACCGGGCCAGCTCCTTGTTGTCCGACTGGTTCACCACGCGGATGAACGCGTTGCGGACCTGGCCGAAGTTCTGCGACCGGTTCTCGGCGTCGTAGATGGACACCGGGAAGACGATCTTCTGCACGTCGGCCGGCACGGTCGCCAGGTTGACCTTGATCTGCTCGTCGTCGCCCTCGCCCTCACCGGTGAGGTTGTCACCGGTGTGCTCGACCGAGCCGTCGGGGCTCTTGAGGTTGTTGAAGAAGACGAAGTTGCCGTCCGTGCCGACCTTGCCCTGGTCGTTGCAGAGCAGGGCACTGGCGTCCAGGTCGAAATCCGTGCCCGTGGTGGTGCGGACGTCCCAGCCGAGGCCGACCACCACGGCGGTCAGGCCGGGGGCCTCCTTGGTGAGCGAGACATTGCCGCCCTTGCTCAGGCTGACACCCACTTGTCCTCCAAGATTCGGGAGGCACTCCTCGGTGCCCCCGTGGTGCGGTCCGAGGCTCCGGCGGCGAACCGTCCCGGGCCTCTGACCAGCCAACGAGCCGATCGTAGTGCGGGGTTCCCGTCCGCGCCGGGGAACCGGCACAACGCGGGCGGGGCGAGGCCCTCGGCGGGCTCAGAGGGCGCCGAGGGCGGCCAGGTACTCCTGCTCGTCACGGGCGTCCGGCAGGCCGTTCACGACGCTCCAGCGGACCACGCCGGCCTTGTCGATCACGAAGGTGCCGCGGACCGCGCAGCCCTTCTCCTCGTCGAAGACGCCGTAGGCGCGGGAGACCTCGCCGTGCGGCCAGAAGTCGGAGAGCAGCGGGAACTCCAGGCCCTCCTGCTCGGCGAAGATCCGCTGGCTGAAGGGCGAGTCGTTGGAGACGCCGAGCACCTGCACCTCGTCGTTCTGCAGCCGCGGCAGCTCCTTCTGGATCGCGCAGACCTCGCCGGTGCAGACACCGGTGAAGGCGAACGGGTAGAAGACCACGACGACGTTCTTCCCGCCCCGGAAGTCGGAGAGCTTCACCGGCTCGCCGTGCTGGTTCCTGAGCTCGAAGTCCGGAGCCTCGGTGCCGATCTCGATGGCCATGCGGGGACCTCTCCCACTCGACGCGACTGGGCCGCACGGGTGGCGCGGCGAGCGCCATCCTCGCATTCGCCGGTGGCGATTGGTCCGGACGGGTGAGTGCTGGGCCGTCCGGGGCCACCGCTTTCGCCCAGGGCGAACAGTTCGGCCGTCCGGGTCCGGTGCCGCCGGACGGGCCCCGGACGGACGGGACCGGACGGGACCGGGCGGGCACGGGCGGGCACGGGCGGCAACGGACGAAAACGCGACGGGACGGACGAAAACGACCGGGCCCCGCCGGAGGATGCTCCGGCGGGGCCCGGCGGGGCCCGTCAGGCGGCGCTCAGCGCTTGCCCGGCTTGGCGGTCGACTTGGTCGCCAGGCGGGTCGCGGCCCAGTCCTTGGCGACCGCGATCGAGCTGGTCTGGGAGAGGCCGGCGGTGCGGGCCGCGTCGGCGATGTCCGAGGCCTCGATGTGGCCGTCCCGGCCGGTCTTGGGCGTCAGCAGCCAGATCAGGCCGCCCTCGGCCAGGTATTCCAGGGCGTCGACGAGGGCGTCGGTGAGATCCCCGTCGTCGTCGCGGTGCCACAGCAGGACGGCGTCGGCGACGTCGTCGTAGTCCTCGTCGACGAGTTCCGTCCCGGTGATCTCCTCGATGCCCTCGCGGAGGTCCTGGTCAGTGTCTTCGTCGTACCCCAGCTCCTGGACGATCTGGCCCTCTTCGAAGCCGAGACGAAGTGCCGGGTTGGACTTGTCCGCGGGGTCCGCGGTCGCGCTCACGGGAATAACCTCCAGTATTCGGCCCGGCGTCCATGCCGAGGCTGTGGCCGTAGTCCACACGGGCGCGGCGGTTCGCGCAAGTACCCGACCCCCGATCCCCTCCAAAGGTTGACGTGTCGCACCGGGACACGCCGTGCGACGTGTCGGGAATCACACCGATTTGCCCTTCTCTGCACAGGACAAGGATGCTTCGGGTGGTCCTGGTCCACAGGCCGTACGCACGCCCGAGATGCGAACGGCATTCGGGTCCGCGCGTGCGCGGGCGTAGAGTCTCCTGTTGGCCCTCACCCCGGCCGTCCGCCATCGGACGGAAGGGAAACCAGGTCGGACCACCTCTGTTCGTAACACCCGGGGGTGCGCGGCCCGGACGACGCTGTCCGAACCGCACATCACCAGACCGCTCCTTCTGTCAGGGAGAGCGGTTACCGATCGGTAGAGATGACGGATCTCCGAGCGCGGTAGCACGATGGAGGCGGCGCGACACACCTCAGTTTCGACCGACAGTGAAGGAACAGCGTGGCTTCCGGATCCGATCGCAACCCGATCATCATTGGCGGCCTTCCGAGTCAGGTCCCGGACTTCGATCCCGAGGAGACCGCGGAATGGCTGGAGTCGCTCGATGCGGCCATCGACGAGCGGGGGCGTGAGCGTGCCCGTTACCTGATGCTGCGCCTGATCGAGCGCGCCCGCGAGAAGCGTGTCGCCGTGCCCGAGATGCGCAGCACGGACTACGTCAACACCATCGCCACCAAGGACGAGCCGTTCTTCCCCGGCAACGAGGAGATCGAGCGCAAGATCCTCAACGCGACCCGCTGGAACGCCGCGGTGATGGTCTCCCGGGCGCAGCGCCCGGGCATCGGCGTGGGTGGCCACATCGCCACCTTCGCCTCCTCGGCGTCGCTCTACGACGTCGGCTTCAACTACTTCTTCCGCGGCAAGGACGCCGAGGGCGAGTCCGGCGACCAGATCTTCTTCCAGGGCCACGCCTCCCCCGGCATCTACGCCCGCGCCTTCCTGCTGGACCGGCTCGGCGAGCAGCAGCTCGACGCCTTCCGCCAGGAGAAGTCGAAGTTCCCGAACGGCCTCTCCAGCTACCCGCACCCGCGGCTGATGCCGGACTTCTGGGAGTTCCCGACCGTCTCGATGGGCCTCGGCCCGCTCGGCGCGATCTACCAGGCCCGGATGAACCGGTACCTGGAGCACCGCGGCATCAAGGACACCTCCGACTCGCACGTCTACGCCTTCCTCGGCGACGGCGAGATGGACGAGCCCGAGTCGCTCGGCCAGCTCTCCCTGGCCGCCCGCGAGGGCCTGGACAACCTCACCTTCGTGGTCAACTGCAACCTGCAGCGCCTCGACGGCCCGGTCCGCGGCAACGGCAAGATCATCCAGGAACTGGAGTCGCAGTTCCGCGGCGCCGGCTGGAACGTCATCAAGCTGGTCTGGGACCGCAGCTGGGACCCGCTGCTCGCGCAGGACCGCGACGGCGTCCTGGTGAACAAGCTGAACACCACGGTGGACGGCCAGTTCCAGACCTACGCCACCGAGTCCGGCGCGTACATCCGCGAGAACTTCTTCGGCGGCGACCTGCGGCTGCGCAAGATGGTCGAGTCGATGACCGACCAGCAGATCCAGCACCTGGGCCGCGGCGGCCACGACCACCGCAAGATCTACGCGGCGTTCAAGGCGGCCCGCGAGCACAAGGGCCAGCCGACCGTCATCCTGGCGCAGACCGTCAAGGGCTGGACGCTGGGCCCCAACTTCGAGGGCCGCAACGCCACCCACCAGATGAAGAAGCTGACGGTCGAGGACCTGAAGCGCTTCCGCGACCGGCTGCACCTGCCGATCACCGACAAGCAGCTCGAGGAGGGCTACCCGCCCTACTACCACCCGGGCCGCGACTCGGAGGAGATCCAGTACATGCACGACCGCCGCCAGGAGCTGGGCGGCTACGTGCCGACCCGCAAGGTGCGGCCGCGCAAGCTGGAGCTGCCGGGCGACGACGCGTACAAGGCGGTCAAGAAGGGCTCCGGCAACCAGACCATCGCCACCACCATGGCGTTCGTCCGGCTGCTCAAGGACCTCATGCGGGACAAGGGCATCGGCAACCGCTTCGTACCGATCGCGCCCGACGAGTACCGCACCTTCGGCATGGACTCGCTGTTCCCGTCGGCGAAGATCTACAACCCGCTCGGCCAGACCTACGAGTCGGTCGACCGCGAGCTGCTGCTGGCGTACAAGGAGTCGCCGACCGGCCAGATGCTGCACGACGGCATCTCCGAGGCGGGCTGCACCGCCTCGCTGATCGCCGCGGGCTCGGCCTACGCCACCCACGGCGAGCCGCTGATCCCGGTGTACGTCTTCTACTCGATGTTCGGGTTCCAGCGCACCGGCGACCAGTTCTGGCAGATGGCCGACCAGCTGGCCCGCGGCTTCGTGCTCGGCGCCACCGCCGGCCGCACCACGCTGACCGGCGAGGGCCTGCAGCACGCCGACGGCCACTCGCACCTGCTGGCCTCGACCAACCCGGGCGTCGTCGCGTACGACCCCGCGTACGGCTTCGAGATCGCGCACATCGTCAAGGACGGTCTGCGCCGGATGTACGGCTCCAGCGAGGAGCACCCGAACGGCGAGGACGTCTTCTACTACCTCACCGTGTACAACGAGCCGATCAAGATGCCGGCCGAGCCCGAGAACGTGGACGTCGAGGGCATCCTCAAGGGTCTGTACAAGTACGCGGACGGCACCGCCGGCCGGATCCCGGCGCAGATCCTCGCCTCCGGCGTGGCCGTGCCGTGGGCCCTGGAGGCCCAGCGGATCCTGGCCGAGGAGTGGAACGTCAAGGCCGACGTCTGGTCCGCGACCTCCTGGAACGAGCTGCGCCGCGACGCGGTGGAGGCCGAGGAGTTCAACCTGCTGCACCCCGAGGAGCAGCAGCGCGTGCCGTACGTCACCAGCAAGCTCCACGGCGCCGAGGGCCCGTTCGTCGCGGTGTCCGACTGGATGCGCGCGGTGCCGGACCAGATCGCCCGCTGGGTGCCGGGCCAGTGGCAGTCGCTGGGTGCGGACGGCTTCGGCTTCGCCGACACCCGCGGTGCGGCCCGTCGCTTCTTCCACATCGACGCGCAGTCCGTCGTGCTGGCCGTGCTCACCGAGCTGGCCAAGCAGGGCAAGATCGAGCGCAGCGTGCTGAAGGACGCGATCGACCGCTACCAGCTGCTCGACGTGGCGGCGGCCGACCCGGGCGCCGCGGGCGGCGACGCCTGAGCGCACCGCTGATCCCCTGAGGGGCCGGTCCTCCCGCGCACGGGAGGACCGGCCCCTCTGCCGTGTCCCTGGGCTGTGACCCCGGCGCCGTGACCCTGGTCACAGCGGCTTGAACCTCACACCGGTGTCAGCTCCTAGGCTCGTCCCGACGAACCGGATCAGCCGAGGAGGTTCACCGATGAACACGACGAACGCCGCCCACCCCCGGCCCGCCGGCGGCGGCAACGACGACAACCGCACCGTGATCGCCGAGTTCCGGGCGGCCGGGGGCGTGGTCGGCGGCGACTTCGCCGGCAAGACCCTGCTGCTGCTCACCACCCGCGGCCGGCGCAGCGGCGAGTCCCGCACCACCCCGCTGGTCTACCTGGAGGACGGCGGGCGGGTGATCGTCTTCGCGCTGAACGGCGGCGCGCCCACCGACCCGGCCTGGTTCCGCAACCTCGCCGACGGCCCCGAGGTCACCGTCGAGCTCGGCCCGGACACCTTCGCCGCGCACGCCGTCCCGCTGGACGCCGCCGAGCACGAGGCCGTCTGGACCCGGCAGATCGCGATCGAGCCGCTGTTCGCCGAATTCCGTGCCCGAACCACCCGGGTGGTCCCGCTGGTGGAGCTTCGCCGGGCGGCCTGAAAGCGCCGCGCAGCGGTTCCGGCTCCTGCTCCCTCTTAACCTTCCCAAAAATCGCCCTTAAGGTGTCACCGAGGGGGCGAGGGGAGGGGGGCCGGTACCGTGCGTACACCGAGGACGGGGGCGTTGCCCCTGGCGTTGCTGGTCGGGGTGACGACCGGCGCCCTGCTGTCACAGCTGCTGCCCGCTCCGGAGGAGATCGGCGGGCCGTCGGTGTCGCTGCCGGCCGCCCCGGACCGGGCCCTGACCGACCTGGCACCGGTCCCCGCCCCTGCCACCCCTGTTCCCGGCCCCGACCCCGGGCCCGGCCCGGCCGCCCCCGCACCCGCCGACCCGGGCGCGCCCGCCGACCCCGTCGGACCCGGTGCCTCCGCGCCGCCGGCCGCCCCGCCCGCGACCTCGGCCGCCCCGCCCGCCGTTCCCCGCGACCGGCCCGTGCCGGGCCGGTCGCCCTCGCTCGGGCTCGTCTCCGCCGAGGTGGCGCCGACCGCCCCGGCGACGCCCCCCGCCCCGCCGGCGCCCCCCGCCGCGTCCGCGGACTCCGCCGCCCCGAGCACGCCTGCCGCCCCGGCGCCGAGCCCCACCCGCACCCCGCCGGTCCCGCCGCCCGCCCCGGCCCCGACCGGCGGCGGCAACCACTTCGGCCCCACCCAGGTGCTGCCCACCCCGAGCCCGTCGGCGACGCTGTCGGAGGAGGAGTACTGGCAGCGGGCCGAGCAGTGCTGGGCCGCCGCCGAGACCGACCCGACCCTGGACTGCCCGACCTCCTGACCACGGCCGGAGCGGGAAGTCGGACCTGCCGACTTACCACTCCAGGGGCCAAGGGTTCAACGGGGTATGCGCCGCCGGTCCGGCTCGGGGTTGGTCTCGGGGCTGAACCGGCCGGCCTGGCGGGCGATCCACGCGTACTCGGCGGTGCCGTCGGGGAGCGTGCGGAGTTCCCAGCGCCCGTGCCGGGTGATGGGCGGCGGGGCGAAGGTGTCGCGCATCCGCAGGCTGGTGACGACGCCCGTGACGACGGTGGCGATCGCGAGGGCCAGGAGCACGGCGAAGGCCGCGCCGACGAGGAAGCCGCTCATCGGCGGGCCGCTTCACGGAGGAGGTCGAGCAGGTTCAGGAGGGTGGAGACCGGCGCGTGGCCGAAGTCGACGCGGAGGAGGCCGTCGTCGCCGGTGGGGTCGGCGACGACGGCGGAGTCCCACTGGACGCCGAGGCTCCCGCCCCGCTCGCGGAGTTCGCCGAGCAGAGAGGTGACCTCGGGCTCGGTGTAGGTGCGGAGGATCTTGTCGTGGGGGCCGACGGGCTCCCGTCCGGCGGCGCTCACGCGGCGAAGTCCAGCTCGAACCAGACGGACTTGCCGTTCTTGTGGGCGTCGATCCCGAAGCGGTGGGCGAGGGCGCGGACGAGGCGGAGTCCACGCCCGGAGAGGGCGTAGGGGTCCGCGGGGGCGGGGGGCTCGGGCAGGGTCGGGCAGTCGTCGCAGACCGAGACGCGCAGGGAGGCCGGCCGGAGGGTGATCACCACTGAGGGCGCCCGCGAACCGGCGTGCGCCCAGGCGTTGACGAAGAGTTCGAGGAACGCGAGCTCCGCATCGGCGATGTCGTCCGGCCGCCAGCCGGACTCGGAGAGGACGGCACGCAGCTCGCAGCGGGCGACCGAGCAGTCCGGCGGGTTGAGGGCACGCATGGGAGACCTCCATGGGGAGAGGCGGAGGGAGGGAGGAAAGGGGAGACGCCGACGGATCGTCGCCGTGAACCAGGCCAGCCCGGAGCCGGCTGCTCTGCGGCGCAAAAGGGCAGCAGGCGCCTACTGCCCGGACGAACAGGCCTTACTGACGACCCGTCGGATCACCATGGGATCGACCATAGCCCACGGCGTCTTCAATTGAAGGAGATGTTCGCGAGAATCCCGCTTCCGAGGGAAGGACCACGTCCAGGATCGTCGAAGCTGGTTGGACCACCTCACGATCCGCGCGGCAGACTGGCCGCACACCATCCCCCGAAAGGACGCCATGCCTCTTCGTCGCGACCCGACCTTGCGCCAGCGTCGCCTGGGCGCCGAGATGCGGAAGATGCGAGAGCAGGCCGGTCTTGGTGGCAGCCAGCTTGCGCGCGGCCTTGGGCTGAACCCCACGCAAGTCACACAGATGGAGACCGGCAGAATCGGTGTCAGCGCTGATCGCCTTCGGACCGTGGCCGCCGCCTGCGACTGCGGAAACACCCCGTTGATCAACGCCCTCGCCGACATGGCCGTCGAACGAGGGAAGGGCTGGTGGGAGGACTACCGAGGAGTCTTGTCCACGGACTTCCTTGAGGTTGCGGAGGTTGAGGGCCACGCCCAGAAGCTCTACACCTGCACGACCACCTACATCCCCGGACTCCTTCAAACGAGCGACTACGCATCAGCGGTCTTCTCGCGAGCCACCCCGCTACCCACCCGGCAAGACATCGCCCTGCGAACCGAGTTCCGCATGAGACGGCAACAGGTTCTCCACTCGCAGAAGGTCCCCTACCTTGCCTTCGTGCACGAGGCCGCGCTGAGGATGCAGTTCGGCGGATCCGAGATCCTTGCCGAGCAACTTGCCGCACTTATCCAGGCGTCCGAGACCCCGGGAATCTCGGTACGGGTGATGCCGTTCAGCACCGACACCTTCCCCGGATCCAGCGAGAACCTCACCTTCGCCGAAGGTGTGACTCCCGAGCTGGACACCGTACAGATGGATGTCGCCCACGCAGTCCAGTTCTTCGACTCACCAGCTCATCTGGCGAGCTACCGAGCCGTCTTCGCTCGCCTGGACTCCAACGCCCTGCCTGAGGATGGGTCGCGAGAGCTCATTCGATCCATCATGAAAGAGGTCGTGAACAGGTATGCCTGAGAACACTTGGCAGAAGTCCAGCTACAGCGGTGCACACGATGAGTGCGTGGAGGTGCGCAGCGCCGGAGGACTGATCGAAGTCCGGGAGTCCGATGACCCTGACGTCATAGTCAGCACCAACACCTCCGCCTTCACCTCCCTGCTCCACACCGTCAAAGCCGGCGAACTCGACCACCACGCCTGACCTCGGCGGCTCTCGCTCGACCCGAGCGAGAGCCGCCGACCACGAGCACCCCATCCGCTGGAGCGGGAAGTCGGACCCGCCGACTGCCCACTCCAGCGGTCCACGCGTAAACGGCTGCCGGGCTTCGAGGCATTCCTCGAAGCCCGGCAGCGGCCGTCAAGCGGTGGGCCGTCAGATGTGGACGGCGGGGCCGGCGTCCGTGGTGCCGCGGCGGGTCAGCAGGCCGAGCACGGCGGCGGCGAAGGCGACCACCGAGGCGACCGCGAAGGCCAGCGACATGCCGCTGACGAAGGAGTCGTGCACGGCTCCGGCCATCGCGTCGACCACCTGCTGGGGGGTGCCGGCCGGGGCGGGCGGGGCGATGCCGAGCTGGGCGGCCTGGTTGAGGCCCTCGGCCTGCGCCGGGTCCACCGGCGGCAGACCCGCGTCGGCCCACTCGCCGGGCAGCGTGTCGGTGACCCGGGCGGCCATCAGCGCGCCCAGCACGGCGGTGCCGAGGCTGCCGCCGACCTGCATCGCGGACTGCTGGAGACCGCCGGCGACGCCGGAGAGCTCCAGCGGCGCGTTGCCGACGATGACCTCGGTGGCGCCGACCATGACCGGGCTGATGCCCAGGCCCATCAGCACGAACCAGAGCGCCATCACGCCGTTGCCGGAGCCGGCGTCCAGGGTGGACATGCCGAACATCGCGACGGTGGTGATCAGCATGCCGGCCACGATCGGGATCCGCGGGCCCAGCTTGCCGATCGCGATGCCCGCCACCGGCGATCCGATGATCATCATGCCGGTCATGGGCAGCAGGTGGACGCCCGCCTGGACCGGCGTCATGCCGTGCACGTTCTGCAGGTAGAAGGTCACGAAGAAGATCGCGCCGAAGAACGAGAAGGCCATCAGCACCATCAGCAGGGTGCCGGCCGACAGCGGCAGCGAACGGAACAGGCTGAGCGGGATCAGCGGCTCCCTGGCCACCCGCTGCCAGAACGCGAAGGCGGTCATCAGCACGACCGCGCCGCCCAGGAAGACCAGCGTGGAGACGTCGCCCCAGCCCCACTCGGGGGCCTTGATGATGCCGAAGACCAGCGCGAACATCGCCGTCGAGAGCAGCACGATGCCGGGGATGTCGAAGGACTTGGCGGCGTTCTCGGCCCGCACGTCCCGCAGGATCCACAGGCCGAGGGCCAGCGCGATCACGCCGACCGGGATGTTGATGAAGAACACCGACTCCCAGTTGACGTGCTCGACCAGCAGGCCGCCGACGATCGGACCGGCCGCGGTGGAGGCGCCGATGACGCCGCCCCAGATGCCGATCGCCATGTTGAGCTTCTCGGCCGGGAAGGCCCCGCGCAGCAGGCCGAGCGCGGCCGGCTGGAGCAGCGCGCCGAACAGGCCCTGCAGGACGCGGAAGGCGATCACCGTCTGGATGTTCCCGGCGAAGCCGATCGCCGCCGAGGTGGCCGCGAAGCCGACCGCGCCGACCAGGAAGGTGTTCTTGTGGCCGAACCGGTCGCCGATCTTGCCGGCGGTGATCAGGAAGACCGCGAGGGCGAGCAGGTAGCCGCTGGTCACCCACTGGATCTCGGAGGGCGCGGCGTTGAGGTCGGCCTGGATCACCGGGTTGGCGATCGCGACGATCGTGCCGTCCAGGGCGACCATCATCACGCCGACGGCGACGGTGAGCAGGGTCAGCCAGGGGTGTCCCTGGAGGCTCCTCCCGCCCGGCGAGGTACCCGGCGGCGATGCCTCCGCCGTGGCGCTCTTGGTCAGGGACTGGCTCATCTGGGCCCTCCGGGGGGCTGGCAGCGGGCGGACGTCGGTGGTGGCGCCCCCGGCCCACCCGTCCCCACGAGTGCCCGGCCCCGGGGCGCCACCAAGGCACATTATGTCAGCGACTGACATTCGGCAAACGCTGCCTTCTGCGTCTCTCTGCCATTTGTCAGATCGCTACAGTAGCCTCCACAGCACCAGCCCGATCACCCTCCGGAAGGCCCCCGCCATGGCCGCTCAGCCCGCATCCCCCGCCCCCGCCCAGGAGCCCGGACTGCGCGCCCGGAAGAAGCAGCGCACCCGGGACGCCCTCATCGAGGCGGCCCACCGGCTCTTCCTCGGCCAGGGCTTCTCCCGCACCACCGTCGACGAGATCGCCGGCGCCGTCGACGTCTCGCAGCGGACCTTCTTCCGCTACTTCGCCAACAAGGACGAGGTCGCCCTCGCCGTCCTCGCCGAGGCCGAGGACCACTTCATCGAGCTGCTGCGGGCCCGCCCCGCCGAGGAGAACCCGCTCCGGGCGCTGCGCGCCGCGATCGTCGGCTCCTGGCTGGAGCGCGGCGCGGGCCGCGACACCGGGCCCTCCTCGGTGACGGCCGCGCTGGAGCTGATCCAGATGATCGAGACCAGCCCCACCCTGCTCGCCGCCCACCTGCGCCGGGTCACCGAACAGGAACGGGTGGTGGCCACGATCATCGCCGAGCGCGAGGGCCTCGACCCGGCCGAGGACCTGCGCCCCGCCGTGCTCGCGGCGGCCTTCGGCGGCGTGCTGCGCGCCGCCCACCTGTCCTGGAGCACCGACCAGGAGGACACCGGCCCGGAGGGCATGGTCGCGCTGATCGGCCGGCACCTGGACCTGCTCGGCCCGGCCCTGGTCGGCGACTGGAGACCGTGACCCTCATACCCGGGTACTACGCGGGAGTCCGGACCCCGGTGGGACGCCGGCCGCCCCGTGCCGCCCTAGGCTGACCGGATGTCCAAGCCACTCACCGGGCCGGCCCCGGGCGGTCCGGTGCGCGCGCTGCTCGCCCCGCTCACCCGCCCGTCCGCCGACCACACCCCGCTGCTCGCCCAGGCCTCCCGCCGCTGGGTCCGCCTCCTGCCGTACGTCCTCGCCCTGGCCGCGACCGCCGCGCTGCTGCCCACCACCATCGCCGTGCTGGTCAACGACTACGGGGTGGACGCCGGCCCGGCCGCCGCCCTCGCGGTCGCCCAGACGGTGCCGCTGCTGCTCGCCGTCACCCGGCCGCTGCCCGCCTGGTGGATGATCGGCGGCGGCGCCCTGCTGACCTCGCTGCTGGTCCTCGGCACCGGCGACGGCGCCACCGCCCAGGGGGTCGACGGCCCCTGGCCGTGGCCTCCGCCCGGCCTGGTCGGCTACCTGCTGCTGATGCTGACGCTCGCCCTGCGCGAGGCCCGGCGGACCCTGGTCGCGGTCTGGCTGGTCACCGCCGCGGCGAGCCCGGCGCTCTCCGTCGTCGGCCTCGCCGGCGGGTTCGGCGGCGACAACAGCCTGCTCGCCATCGCCCTGGCCGGCGCCGTCCTGGTGCTCGGCGGGGCGCTGCGCGAGCGCGCCGAGGCCCGCCGGCTGCTCGCCGAGCAGGAGCACATCAGCGAGGCCGAACGCGAGCGGCGCACCCTGCTGGAGGAGCGCGCCCGGATCGCCCGCGAGCTGCACGACGTGGTCGCCCACCACATGTCGGTGATCGCCGTGCAGGCGGCCAGCGCGCCGTACCGGATCGCCGGCGTACCGGCCGAGGCCGCCGAGGAGTTCACCGCGATCGCCGGTGGCGCGCGCGAGTCGCTGGCCGAGATGCGGCGGCTGCTCGGCGTGCTGCGCAGCGAGGAGTCCGGCGCCGAGACGGCGCCGCAGCCGGGCGTCGGGCAGCTCGCCCAGCTGGTCGAGACGGTCGGCCGGGCCGGGGTGTCCGCCGAGCTGACGCTCGCCCCGGAGCTGGCCGGCGACCCGCTGCCGCCGGCCGTCGGGCTCTCGGTCTACCGGATCGTCCAGGAGGCGCTGGCCAACGTGGTCCGGCACGCCCCCGGCGCCGCGGCCTGGGTCTCGCTGGCCGTCACCGACGGATCCCTGCTGGTCACCGTGGTCAACGCGGCGCCGCCGGTGCGGGCCGAGTCGCTGGAGGCCTCGGTCGAGGGCACCGGCCAGGGACTGGTCGGCATGCGCGAGCGGGTGCGGCTGCTGGGCGGCCGGCTGGACACCGGGCCGCTGCCGGACGGCGGCTTCACGGTGGCCGCCGTCCTGCCGGTTCCCGCCCTGGCGGATACTCGATCGGACGACCGCCGGCCCGGCGGCCCCGCACCGGAGGAACCGGAGGGGCGGCCGGCCGGACCGTAGGAGCCTCCGGGAGAGCACCGTATGACCATCCGCGTGATCATCGTCGACGACCAGGCGATGGTGCGGGCCGGCTTCGCCGCCCTGCTGAACGCGCAGAGCGACATCGACGTGGTGGGGGACGCCGCCGACGGCGCCCAGGCCCTGGAGGTGAGCGGCCGCACCCACCCGGACGTCGTGCTGATGGACGTCCGGATGCCCGTGATGGACGGCCTGGAGGCGGCCCGCCGGCTGCTGGACCCGGCCGTGCCCGGCGCGCACCGCCCCAAGGTGCTGATGCTGACCACCTTCGACGTGGACGACTACGTCTACGACGCGCTGCGCGCCGGCGCCAGCGGCTTCCTGCTCAAGGACGCGCCGCCGGACGACCTCATCGCCGCCGTCCGGGTGGTCGCGGCCGGCGAGGCGCTGCTCGCCCCCTCGGTGACCCGGCGGCTGATCGAGGACTTCGCCCGGACCAGGCCGGCCAGGCGCCGCGACCCCAAGGTGCGGCTCAACGGGCTGACCCCGCGCGAGACGGAGGTCCTGGAGCTCATCGCCCGCGGCCTGTCCAATCAGGAGATCGCCGCCCGGCTGGTGCTCGCCGAGCAGACCGTGAAGACCCACATCGGCCGGATCCTGGCCAAGCTCGACCTGCGCGACCGCGCCCAGGCGGTGGTGCTCGCCTACGAGTCCGGCCTGGTGACCCCGGGTCAGTGAGCCGCTTCCCCGGACCCCGGTGGGCCCCTCCCCCGGAGCGCAAGGGGGCTGTCCCCCGGGGGATAGCCCCCTGATACCCGGGTAGCACCCGGCAGTTGGCCCCGCGGTGCGATGTCCGCGGGGCCACCTCGTTCCTACCGTCCTCCCCGTCGAAGCCGAACGGGCCGGAGGAACGGGACATGACGAGGAATCGGATCGGCCGCGCGGCGGCCGCCGCCGCGCTGGCGCTGGCCGCGGTACTGGGGGCGGGCGGCTGGGCCGCCGGCGGCGAGCGCGCGGTGACCGGTCCGCCGCCCGGGGCCGCCGCCTGGCGGGCCGACACCGCCCTCGGGCGCCCGCTGCCCGACCCCGCCACCGCCTCCCCCGCCGAGGTCGCCGCCTTCTTCACCGCGCTGCCGCCCGCCGCCCGGGAGGAGCTGGCCGTCCGCCACCCACTGGTGGTCGGCAACCTGGACGGCGCGCCCGTCGAGCTGCGCCACCGGGCCAACGCCCGGGCCGTCGCCGGGGAGCGCGAGCGCGCCCTCGCCCGGGCCGCCGACCCGGCGCTCACCGCGCAGGACCGCGCCGCCGCCCGGGAGCGGGCCGAGCGCTACCGGACCCTGCTCGACGGGGCCGCGTCCGGCGGGCCGCGCCGCCTCCTCGCCTTCGACCCGCGCGGGCGCGGCCAGATCGCCGAGGTGTTCGGCGACCTCGCCGGCGCCCGGCGCACCGCGGTCGTCGTCCCCGGCTCGGACATCGACCTGCGCACCTTCGACCGGGCCGGCGACCCGTACGGCACGCCCGTCGGCATGGCCCGGGCGCTGTACGAGGCGACCGGCGGGCGCACCGCCGTGATCGCCTGGGCCGGCTACACCACCCCGGTCGGGCTGGGCCCGGACGCCGCCACCGAGACCCTGGCCGGGGCCGGCGCCGAGCGGCTGAACCGGCTGCTCGACGGACTCGCCGTCAGCACCCGGCCCGACGCCCCGGCCACGGTGTTCTGCCACAGCTACGGCTCGGTGGTCTGCGGGCTGGCCCGGCCGGGCCCGCGACAGGCCTCCGGCGTGGTGGTGCTGGGCTCGCCGGGCCTGGGCGTCGGCTCCGCCGCCGACCTCGACCCGCGCGTCCCGCTCTGGGCCACCGCCCGCAACGGCTCGGACTGGATCGGCAACGTGCCGAACGTGCGCCTGTTCGGCCTCGGGCACGGCGCCGACCCGACCGCGCCGGCCTTCGGCGCCCGCCCGCTGCCGTCCACCGGGTCGCACGGCCACACCGGCTACTTCGCCCCGGGCACCGCCTCGCTGGCCGCCTTCGCCGGCCTCGCCCTCGGCCGCTGACCCCGGCCGCTCCCCTCCCCGGACCACCGCCGCACCCCGCGAACGGAGACCCCGTCATGCCCAGTTCCCTGCTCGCCCCCCTGCACCGGGCCGCCCGCCAGGTGGACGCCCGCACCCCCGAGAGCCGCGACCGCGCCCTGGACGGCCTGCGCGCCGTCGCCCTGCTCGCCGTCCCGGTGGGCCACTGGCTGCTCGGCGGCTTCACCCGCTCCGCCGACGGCGCCCTGCACAACGCCAGCCCGCTCTCCTCCCCCGACCTCGGCTTCTTCGCCCCGGCCAGCTGGGGGCTCCAGCTGCTGGGCGTGTTCTTCCTGGTCGGCGGCCACTCCGCGGTCCGCTCGCTGGAACGCGCCCGGGCCCGGGGCGTCGGCTACGGGGGCTGGCTGCGCGGCCGGGCGGTGCGGCTGCTGCGGCCGGTGCTCGGGGTGACCGCCGTCTGGGCGCTGCTGATCCCGCTGCTGCCGCGCCTCGGCGTCCCCGCCGACACCGTGCGCACCGGCTCGACGCTGGTGGTGCAGCCGCTCTGGTACATCGCGGTCTACCTGGGCCTGACCGCGCTCACCCCGCTCTGCGCGGGCGCCGCCCGCCGGCTGGGCGGCCGGTCGGCCGGCCTGCTGCTCACCGCGGTCGCCGTCGTCGACCTGCTGCGCTACGGGCCGTGGGCGCAGGCGGTGCCGTCCTGGGTGGGCCTGCTGAACATCCTGCCGGGCTGGCTGTTCGGCTACCAGCTGGGCGTGCTCTGGGCCGGGGGGCGGCTGGGCCGTCCGGCGGCAAGGCTGCTGCTGGCCGGCGGCGGGGTGCTGTTCGCCGTGCTGCTGGTGGTCTTCCACTACCCGGCGTCGATGGTCGGCGTGCCGGGCGCCGGGCGCACCAACTCGCACCCGCCGTCCCTGCTGGTCCTGGCGCTGGCCTCGGTGCAGTGCGGCGCGGCGGTGCTGCTGCGCGAGCGGCTCGGCCGGCTGCTGACCCGCCGTCCGCTGCTCTGGCTGCCGGTGGTGGCGGTGAACCTCTCGGCGATGACGATCTTCTGCTGGCACCAGAGCGCGATGCTCGCGGTCGCGGTGCCGGGCGCGGCGGCCTTCGGCGCGGTGCCGGGGCTGACGGTGGCTCCGGACTCGCTCGGCTGGGTCGCGATCCGGCTGACGCTGCTGCCGCTGTTCGGGGCGGTACTGGTCGCCATCGGGTGGTTCACCCGGCGCTTCGACGGCCCGTGGACGGGCTTCTCCCGGCCGGCCAGGGCGGTGGCCGGCGCGGGAGCGGCGTTCTTCACCGCGTACGCGCTGGGCGTCGTCTGACGTACGCGGGCACGCGGGGCGGTGGAGGGGCGCGGACCGACGGTCCACGCCCCTCTCCGTGTTCCGGCACGCCCCGGCTCACCCGCCTGCGGGCCCCGTCCCCGCCGAACGCAGTGCCTCCGCATGCGAACCGCCACCCACCGTGATGACCTGTTGGCTGTCGGCGACCGGGCCCTGCCCCGTCGGCCGTTGCCCCTTCCCCCCGCCCGGAGTTCCGAGCCGGACGGCCCCTGCCCGAGGAGTTCCATGTCCCTGTCCCCGCCACGGCGCGGCCGACGCCTTCCGACCGTGCTCGCCACCGCCGTGGTCTGTGCGCTGACCGCCGGCACCGTCCTGTCCGCCGTCGCCCCCGCCGCCGCCCACGGCTCCGGCGGCCACGACGCGCCCGACGGCTCGGCCGCCACCGCCCCCAAGGTCCCCGACCCCCGGATGCTCGCCGAGCTGCGCGACGACGAGGTCGCCGCGCTCGGCCAGGAGCACGCCGAGGAGCACGCCCGGATGCGCGCGGCCGTCCGCGGCGTCGGCGACTACCCGCAGACCACCCGCACCAACCGGCTGAACGCCCTGACGGAGTCCCAGGCCGCCCACAACAAGGGCTTCGCCCCCGAGACCTTCGGGGCGTTCAACCAGTACTTCCCCTCCCCCGACTTCGGCGACCACATCGCGCTGCTGCCCACCGGCAAGGTGCTGCTGTTCTCCTTCGAGCGGATCGAGACCAACCCGGAGAAGGAGCCCGCCCCCACCCAGACCACCGGGCGGGAGAACGCGGGCCGGGCGTTCCTCTGGGACCCGGCCAAGGGCTACGGCAAGGACGCGTTCAAGCAGGTCACCCCGCCCGTGGTCAACATGCCCGACGGCCTGAACCAGCCCCGTCCGGCGCCGTTCTTCTGCGCCGGCCACTCCTTCCTGCCCAATGGCATGCTCGGCGTCTTCGGCGGCAACCTCGGCGGCAACGGCGGCACCGGCGCCAAGCTCTCGCTGATCTTCGACCCGTGGACCGAGACCTGGACCCGCAACCCCGACATGTCGGTGGGCCGCTGGTACCCCTCGGTGGTGACCGGCGCGGACGGCCGGCAGCTGATCATGTCCGGCCAGTCCGAACTCGGCTGGGGCACCCCCACCCCGGTGGTCGAGCGCTTCCCCGCCAAGGACTACCCGGTGCCCTCGCTGAAGAGCGAGACCCCGAGGAACACCCCCGTCGACCGCTTCGCGGCCGACGCCCCGTTCTCCCTGGACTACCCGCACCTGTTCTCGCTCAACGACGGCCAGGTCTACGGCTTCGGCCGCCAGGCCGCCGAGCAGTGGAAGTTCGACCCGGTCGCCGAGACCCGCAGCGACCTGACCGCCCGCCCGGACGGCCGCAAGCGCAACTACGGCTCGGCCGTCCCGCTGCCCGGCGGCGTCAACGGCCCGGACTCCGCGCTGATCCTCGGCGGCGACCGGGACAACCCGAGCACCCTGCGCTTCTCCAACGGCAGCTGGACCGCCGAGAAGTCCCGCGCCTTCGGCCGCACCCAGGACGACACCCTGCTGCTGCCCAACGGCCGGCTGATGACCGTCAACGGCGCCTACGACATCCGGGACTACGGCAACGGCCCCTACAACCCGAACGCCGACCTCAAGTACCGCCAGGTCGAACTCCGCGACGACCAGGGCAACTGGAAGCTCGGCCCGGTCCAGCGGCTGCCGCGCGGCTACCACTCCAACGCCGTCGTCCTGCCCGACGGGCGCGTCATGGTCACCGGCGACGAGCTCCAGCAGATCGCCAACAACCCGGACATCAACGGCACGGTGAGCGACATCCCCGGCACGGACGGCCCGGTCACCATGAACGGGACCATCGAGATCTACGAGCCGGCCTACCTCCACCAGGGCGACCGCCCCTCCCTCGACCGGGCCCCGACCACCCCCGTCGGCTACGACAAGACCTTCCAGGTCACCACCGAGACCCCCGGCCTGGTCTCCAAGGCCGTGCTGCTCTCGCCCACCACCTCCACCCACTCGGTCAACACCAGCCAGCGCCACCTCGACCTGCGGCTCAGCAGCCGGGCCGGCAACCGGCTGGAGCTGCAGGCCCCGCCGGACGCCAAGGCCGCACCGCCCGGCTGGTACCTGCTCTTCCTGCTCAACGACCGGGGCGTGCCCTCCGTCGCCAAGTGGATCCAGCTCGGCCCCACCGCCTGACCCCCACCCCGGATAGGAGACCCCGACCCCATGGCAACGGCAACGGCCCCGGATCTGCGCCTGCGCGACAGCGAGGAGATCCAGGGCGACATCCTGGCCGGCTTCAAGAAGGACAACGTCAGCGTCCTCTTCCTCAAGTTCGAGGACGCCGCACGGGCCCGCGACTGGCTCCGGCGGCTCACCCCGCAGATCGCCACCACCCGCGAGGTGACCGCGTTCAACGAGGCGTTCAGCGAGGCCCGCAGGACCTCCGGCGGCGACGACCCCAAGACCCTCAAGGCCACCTGGCTGGGCGTCAGCTTCACCTACGAGGGCCTGCGGATGCTCTCCGCCACCGACCCCTTCCCGCAGCCCCCGCCGGTGGGCACCGGCCTGGAGGCGTTCAAGGAGGGCTCGGCCAGGCGGGCCGGCGCACTCGGCGACACCGGCGACAACTCCCCGGAGAACTGGCTGTTCGGCAACGAGGGGACCCAGCCGGTGCACGCCGTGCTGAAGCTCTCCGCGGACACCGAGAAGGACCTCCAGGCGGCCGTCGAGGCCCAGCGGATCGCCGCCGCCGAGTGCCGGGTGCTGATCGTCTACCAGCAGAACGCGCAGACCCTGCTCGGCAGCCGCCGCGGCAAGGAGCACTTCGGCTTCAAGGACGGCATCAGCGAGCCCGGCGTGCGCGGCTTCGACCGGCCCGCCCCCGACCGGCCGGAGGAGGTCGAGGGCCACCCGGGGACCCGGATCATCCCGGCCGGGGAGTTCGTCTGCGGCGAGGAACCGGCCCCCGGCAGCTTCCGGGACTTCCCCGCGTGGACGCACGGCGGCTCCTTCCAGGTCGTCCGCCGGCTCGCCCAGGACGTCCCCGGCTGGTGGTCGCAGGCCGGCGTCAAGCTCAAGGAGCTGAGACTCGCCAAGGCCGTCCCGGACGGCGCCACCACCGAGTGGCTGGCCGCCCGGATGGTCGGCCGCTGGCGCTCCGGCGCCCCGGTGTGCCACTTCAGGGACCACGACGTCCCGAACGACCCGGGTGCCGCCTCCGACAACGACTTCGACTTCCGGGACGACCTGGAGGGCCTGGTCACCCCGCTCTGGTCGCACCTGCGCAAAACCAGCCCGCGCGCCGGCCTCCAGGCGCCCGACCCCGGTCAGCCGCCGCTCGACGCCAAGGCGCTCGACGGCCGCCGGATCATGCGCCGCGGCACGCCCTACGGGGCGCCGTTCGACCCGGCCTCGGAGGGCCCGGGCGGACCGGACGACCCGCGCGGCCTGCTGTTCGTCTGCTACCAGGCCGACATCCAGCGGCAGTTCGAGTTCATCCAGGCCGACTGGATGGACCAGCCGGACTTCCCGCCCGGACGCAACCCGGTGCCCGGGAAGGACCCGGTCACCCAGGAGGCCCCCGACGTCGACTTCGAGAGCCGGGAGTCGAACGGCAGCATCAAGCACACTCCGCTGAGCTTCGCCCAGTTCGTGCAGACCACCGGATCGGTGTACGCCTTCATGCCGTCCCTCAGCACCCTGCGGGGGCTCGCCGACGGACGGCTCGTCGGCCCCGCCGCCGGCGGCCAGACGGGCCAGACAGGTCAGACGGGCCAGGGCGGCCAGGGCGGCGGGCAGAGCCAGACCCAGACCCGGCCGGGCGGCCAGAGCACCGCCGTGGGCGGTCCGGCGTACCCCTGCGACGACTTCCTGCCCGTCCCCGACCAGTGGCGGCGCGGCGGCCGGAGCCAGTTCTGGGTCGGCCACGGCGACCGGTACCGGAAGATCTCGGTGGCCGACGGCTCCGCCCACACCGACCAGGTGGTCAAGGGCGACACCCCGCTGAGCAGCCACCCCTGTTTCCAGGGCGTCGGCCGGATCGACTGCGTCCTGCCGATGCCCGACCTGCAGAACCCCGGCGGCAAGAGCTGGTACTGGGTCTTCCACAGCACCGGCGGCCGCCAGCAGTACCGGGCGGTCTCGATCAGCGGCGGCGGCGGGCACACCGGCGCGCTGGAGCGCCCGGACCGCGACCTCACCTCCTGGGCCTCGCTGGGCGGGGTCGAGCGGGTGGACTGCTTCCTGCCCGTCCCCGACCAGCAGCGGGTGGGCGGCAAGAGCTGGTACTGGTGCTTCCACACCACCGGCGGCCGCCAGCAGTACCGGCTGATCTCGGTCGCCGACGGCGCCGCGCACACCGACGTCCTGGAACGCTCCGACCGGCAGCTGTCCCAGTGGGGCTCGCTGAACGGCGTCACCGCGGTGGACTGCTTCCTGCCCGTCCCGGACGCCCAGCGGATCGGCGGCAAGAGCGAGTACTGGGTCTTCCACGGCGACAGCTACCGCCGGATCTCGGTGGCCGACGGCAGCGGCCACCCGGACCGCCTGGTCAGCGGCGCGCGCTCCTGCTCGGCCTGGAACTCGCTGAGCGGGTAGGGCCTCCGGCCCCGTCCCGGCGCCCCCGCGACCGCCCGGTCGCGGGGGCGCACCGGTGCTCACGCGAACGATCGGGACGCATCCGGGACACTCCCGGTTCATGTGATCCATCCCACAGTTTGAGCCGCGCCCAGCGCGCCTCCTGGCCCCTAGGCTTGCGCAGGGAAGTTGGCAGTCGTACCACCCTCCGGGCCCCGTCCGGGATCGGTGACGGGACTCTCAGGGAGTTGAGGCGATGCGCCGTCGGCGGTGGAAGCACGTCCTGATCGGCGCCTTCGCGGGCGCCGCCGTCCTCGCCGACGCCGGTGCGGCGGCCGCCCAGGCCGCGGCGGCCACCGAGCAGTTGGCCATCTCCACCCCGCCGGCCGGCAGCGCCGCCTGGGTCGAGGACCACACCTACGACCGGGACCTGCCCGACCCGGCCACCACCGCCCCGGCCGCCGCCGCCGAGTTCTTCGCCCAGCTGTCCCCGGCCGAACTGGACCGGCTGGTCGAGGCCTACCCACTGGTGGTCGGCAACTTCGACGGCGCCCCGCTCGCCCTGCGCTACCGGGCCAACCGGATCGCGCTGGCCGCCGAGCGCGACCGCGCCCGGGCCCGGGCCGCCGACCACGCCCTCGCCCCGGAGCAGCGCGCGCTCGCCGTCTCCCGCGCCAACGACGTGCAGAGCCTGCTCGCGCCGGGCCGTCAGATCCTCGCCTTCGACCCGCGCGGGCGCGGCCTGCTCACCGAGGTCTGGGGCGACCTCGGCGGCGCCGACCGGGTCGCCGTGCTCGTCCCCGGCTCCGACGCCGACCTCGGCCACTTCGACCAGGCCGTCGAACCGCTGCGCTCCCCCGCCGGCATGGCCCGGGCCCTGTACCAGGAGGAGCACCGGCAGTCCCCGGGCACCCGCACCGCGGTGGTCGCCTGGACCGGCTACGTCACCCCCTCCGGCCTCGGTCCCGACGCGGTGACCTCCCGGCTCGCCGACGTCGGCGCCCCCCGGCTGCGCCGGCTGCTCGCCGGGCTCAAGGAGACCACCCGGCCCCAGGCCCCGCCCGCGCTGTTCTGCCACTCCTACGGCTCGGTGGTCTGCGGCACCGCCGCACCGGACATCCCCCGGGCGGCCGCCTCGCCGGCCGACACCACCGGCATCACCGACCTGGTGGTGTTCGGCTCCCCCGGCATGGGCGTGGAGAGCAGCCCGGAGCTCGGCGCCGGGGTGCACGTCTGGGCCACCCGCAACGAGACCGACTGGATCGGCAACGTGCCGTACCTGGAGGTCGGCGGGCTCGGCCACGGCGCCGACCCGACCTCGCTGGACTTCGGGTCGGAGCGGATCTCCTCGGCCCGGTCCTCCGGCCACAACGGCTACTTCGCCACCGGAACCGACAGCCTGCACAACTTCGCGGCCGTCGCCCTCGGCGCCTACCAGGACGTGGTCCGCCCCGCCCCGGAGGCCTGACGGCTCGGCGTCCTCAGCGCCCCTCGGGGTAGAGCCGGACGGCCTCGGCGGCGGCCCGGCCCATCTCCCGGCGGGCGGCCGGCGGGGAGAGCACCTCGGCGTCCGCGCCGAACGCGAGCAGCGCCCGGACGGCGGGCAACGACTGGAAGCCGAGGGCGAGTTCGACCCACTCCTCGGGCGCCCCGCCGCCGGTCTCCGGCGGCGGGGCGGTGAGCCGGGCGCCGTGGATCCGGACGAACATGTCCAGCCGTCCGCGCCGCACCCGCACCTTCACCGTCAACTCCTTGGGCAGCCGCTCGACCTGCTCGCGCAGTACCGCCCAGACCTCGCCCAGCGTCACCCCGGGCCGCCGGCGCACCGGCTCCTCCGAGGTCTCCGCGTAGAGCACCCGGTCGGCCCGGAACAGCCGGGGCTCGCCGTGCAGATCGGCCGCCAGGTACCAGACCGAGGCCTTGCTGACCAGGCCGTACGGGTCCACGGTGTACTCCAACGGCGCGGGCGTGCCGCTGTGCCGGTAGCGCAGCCGCAGCCGGCGGTCGGCGAACACCGCGTACTGCAGCTCGCCCAGGTCCGGCCCCTGCGGGGCACCCGCCTGCAGCCAGCGCGCCGGGTCGACCAGGACGCGCTCGCTGATCCGCTCGGCGCCCGGCCGGTGCGGGGCGGGCAGCGCGGCCATCACCTTGCGCAGCGCCGAGCCGAGCGCGCCGTCCAGCCCGAGGTCGCTGTGCGCGCCCTGGGCGGAGAGCACGAACAGGGCGCGCGCCTCGTCGGCGGTCAGACCGCTGACGTCGGTGCGGTAGCCGGGCAGCAGGCTGATGCCGCCGTGCCTGCCGCGCTCGGTGCAGACGGGAACGCCGGCCGCCGAGAGCGCCTCGACGTCGCGGTAGATGGTGCGCACCGACACCTCCAGCCGTTCGGCCAGTTCGGTGGCGGGCACCCGGCCGCGGGTCTGGAGCAGCAGGAGGATCGAGAGCAGGCGGTCGGCCTTCATGAACCGAGGATCCCAGAAATCATGACGACGGTTGTCAGGTTTTACCGGGAGATTGCCTCCCGCAGCGAAAACCTTCCGCACCAATGGAGTTGACCCGTCCCACGGACACCACCCAGGACCCCCGCCCGCTGTACCGGCTCACCCTCGACCGGCTGGAGGAGCTGATCGCCGAGGCCGCGCCGGCGATCGCCCCGGCCGCCTGCCGGCCGAACCACGCGGCGGCGGCGTCCCGTTCGGCCCGCCCCGGCCGGTGCCGACCCGTACACCCGGCTCGCCGCCCACCTCGGCCGCGCGCTCCGACCGGCCCTCAGTGGCTCGCCGCGCACCGGGCGAGCCGCCCGTTGTACACGTCGATCTTGTGGTCGAGCACGGCCAGCGTCGCGTGCAGGTCCGCGATCTGCTGGCGCACCGCCTCCCGGTGGGCGAGCAGCAGGTCGCGGCGGTCCCCGGAGGTCCGCTCGCCCTCCCGGGCCAGCTCCACGTACCGCAGCATGTCGGCCACCGGCATCCCGGTCAGCCGCAGCCGCCCGAGGAAGGCCAGCCGGTGCAGGTCGGCGTCGCTGTACCGGCGCTGGCCCGAGGCCGAGCGGTCCACCGGGTCGAGCAGGCCGATCCGCTCGTACCAGCGCAGGGTGTGCGCGGTCAGCCCGCTGGCCGCCGACACCTCGCCGATGGTGTGCCGAGGCGTGCGGTCGGGCGCGCCGACCGGATCCCGGAACACGTCCCAGCAGGTGCGCAGCTCGGCCTCGAACGATGCGAGTGCGGTCATGGTCGGCCCCCCGGTGACGAACGTGACGACGACCCTAACGGCTTGGAGTGCACTCGAAGCAAGCCGGCCGTCCCGCCGGGCCGACCGGCCCGGTTAGAGTCGGGGCCCATGGAGAGCTTGCGGAAGATCGAGACCTGGCCGGTGCCGCACGCGGCGGCGGCCGTCGTACGGGGCGCGGACGGCGCGGTGCTGGGCGCGTACGGACCGCAGGACCACCTGTTCCCGCTGGCGTCGGTGACCAAGCTGCTCACCTCGTACGCCGTACTGGTCGCGGTCGAGGAGGGCGTCTTCGAGCTGGACGACCCGGCCGGGCCGGAGGGCTCGACCGTCCGGCACCTGCTGGCCCACACCTCGGGCCTGGCCTTCGACGAGAACAAGGTGATGGCCGCGCCCGGCAACCGCCGGCTCTACTCCAACGCCGGCTTCGGCGTCCTGGCGCAGGCCCTGGAGCGGGCCGCCGGCATCGAGTTCGGCCGCTACGCCGCCGAGGCCGTGTTCCAGCCGCTCGGCATGCACGCCACCCTGATCAACACCGCGCACCGCTCCCCCGCCGGGGCCGGCGGCCTGTCCACCGTCGCCGACCTCACCCGGTTCGCCGCCGAGCTCCAGGCGCCCAAGCTGCTCGACCCGGGCACGCTGCGCGCCGCCACCCGCGAGGTCGCCTTCCCGGGCACCAGCGGCGTGCTGCCCGGCTTCGGCCACCGCCGGCCCAACGACTGGGGCCTCGGCTTCGAGATCCGCGACGGCAAGGCGCCGCACTGGACCGGCACCGCCAACTCCCCGGCCACCTTCGGCCACTTCGGCCAGTCCGGCACCTTCCTGTGGGTGGACCCGCAGGCCGGCGCGGCCTGCATCGCGCTCACCGACCGTGACTTCGGCCCATGGGCCGCCGAGGTCTGGCCGGCCCTGAGCGACGCCGTCCTCGCCGAACTCCCGTAGGGCCCTCAGCCGTACGAGACCGGCGAGTGCATCTCCCACAGGAGCAGCTCCGCGCCGTCCTCGCCGGCCGTCGGCGCCACGAAGGCGTCCCCGGTGATCCGCACGCTGTCGCCGGGGACCATCGAGCGGCCCCCGCCCTGCGGGCCGGGCACCGTCCGGTAGCCCAGCGAGCCGGCCGTCAGGTGCGCGTACCGGTAGGCGGCGGCCGGCAGGGCGGGCAGCGGCTGCCACGGCCCGGCCGTCACCAGCCAGAGCGCGGCGTCACCGCGCCGCAGCCGCAGCGCCCGGGTACCGGCGTCCCGCGCCAGCCCGGAGGCGAGCAGCGTCAACCCGTCGGCCGCGCGCTCCACCCCGCGCAGTCCGTACGCGGGGGGCGCGTCGAAGACGTCGGGCTGGAGCCACATCTGGACGAACCGGACCGGCCCCTCGGCCCCGCCGACGTTGCGCTCGGTGTGCGTGACGCCGGAGCCGGCGCTCAGGTGCTGGACCATGCCGGGGCGCACCACCCCGTCGTGCCCGCACGAGTCCCGGTGGGCGAGCGCGCCCTCCAGCACCCAGGTGAGGATCTCGGTGTCCCGGTGCCTGTGCTCGTCGAACCCGGCGCCGGGGGCGAGGAGTTCCTCGTTGCACGCGAGCAGGGCGCCGAAGTGGGTGTTCTTCGGGTCGTAGTGCCCGGAGAAGGAGAACGCGTGCCTGGTCTCGACGCCCTCGGCGGGCGTCGAGCGGTAGCGCTCGGCGGTGCGGCGCAGATCGGCGCGGGGGCGGGCGGGGGCATCGGTCACGGGACCCACCGTAGCCTGCTCGTTGGCTCGGTCCGGGCGCTCTGGACCCGGTGCCGACACTCGTCACGCCCGCCCACTCGCGCGTGGCACAGGTGACGGGTGTGACCGCCACCACCCCGCCGCTGTGCCGGGCCCTGTGCACGAGCAGTCACTCCGGTGAGGCAGTCTTGTCCCTGTGCCAGCCGCTTCCGCGAACTCCAAGAGCGATCCGACCGCCAATCCCGACAAGAGCGGGAAGAGCCCGACGCCGGGCGCCGGGAGAGACCGGCCCGGACGGGCGGCACCGCGCCTGACCGCGCAGGAGCGCCGGCTCGCCGCCGAGCGCGCCGAGCGCCGGGCCGCGACCCTCAAGCGGCTGGAGAAGTCCTCGGGCAAGCTCGCCTCGGCCGCGATCGCCCGGATGGACGACCAGCTCGGCTGGTACCGGCGGATGCCGCCGGAGCACCGCTCCTGGATCGGCCTGGTCGCCCAGGCCGGCATCGCCGCGTTCACCGAGTGGTACCGCAAGCCGGACGCCCCGCAGGCGATCTCCACCGACGTCTTCGGCACCGCGCCGCGCGAGCTGACCCGGGCGATCACCCTGCGCCAGACCGTCGAGCTGATCCGCACCACCATCGAGGTGATGGAGGAGGCCATCGAGGAGGTGGCCGCCCCCGGCGACGAGGCCGACATGCGCGAGTCGGTGCTGGTCTACGCCCGGGAGATCGCCTTCGCCACCGCCCAGGTGTACGCCCAGGCCGCCGAGGCCCGGGGCGCCTGGGACGCCCGGCTGGAGGCGCTGGTGGTCAACTCGCTGCTCTCCGGCGACGCCGACGAGGGCGTGCTGTCGCGGGCCGCCGCGCTCGGCTGGGGCCAGCCGAGCCAGGTCCGGGTGGTGATGGGCTCGGCTCCGGACGGGGACAGCGAACTGGTGGTCGAGGCGATCCGCCGCGCCGCCCGGTACGCCAAGCTGCACGTGCTGACCGGGGTGCTGGGCAAGCGCCTGGTGGTCGTGGTGGGCGGCGACAAGGAGCCGGTGCACGCGGCCCGGGCCCTGATCGGCCAGTTCGCGCCCGGCCCGGTGGTGGTCGGCCCGACCGTGCCGGACCTGCTCTCGGCGACCCGCTCGGCGCACGCCGCCGCGGCTGGCCTGCGGGCCTGCGCGGCCTGGCCGGACGCGCCGCGCCCGGTGCTGGCCGACGACCTGCTGCCGGAGCGCGCGCTGGCCGGAGACCAGGCGGCCCGGCGCCAGCTGGTGGAGGAGATCTACACACCGCTGGACGAGGCGGGCTCGGCACTCCTGGAGACCTTGAGTGTCTATCTGGAGCAGGCCTCCTCGTTGGAGGGAGCCGCCCGGATGCTCTTCGTCCACCCCAACACGGTGCGCTACCGGCTCCGACGTGTGACCGACGTCACGGGCTACGCTCCCTCCGACGTGCGTTCGGCCTTCACCCTGCGTATCGCACTGGCGCTGGGGCGGCTCACCGCCGCTGGGGAGTCAAGCTGACCACGCTGTAGGGACCTTACAATCCCGGATGCTTTTCTTCGTTACCGTCGCCTACCCGCCCGCGGGCGCCTGGCGAGAGAGGGTTGAACCGTGCTCGTAATCGTCGCCCCTGGACAGGGTGCCCAGACCCCCGGTTTCCTCCGCCCTTGGCTGGAGCTCGACGGTGTCGCCGACCGCCTTCAGGGCTGGTCGGAGGTCGCCGGGCTCGACCTCGTGCGCGCCGGAACGGAGGCGGACGCCGAGGAGATCAAGGACACCGCCGTCGCCCAGCCGCTGCTGGTGGCGGCCGGCCTGGTGACCGCGCGGGCGCTGTTCCCGGACGAGGACGCCGCCCGCGCGCTGGTCGGCGCGGTCGCCGGCCACAGCGTCGGCGAGATCACCGCCGCGGCCGGCGCCGGCGTGCTGAGCGCCCGCGACGCGCTGACCTTCGTGCGCGAGCGCAGCCTCGCGATGGCCGAGGCCGCCGCGGCCACCGAGACGGGCATGCTCGCCCTGCTCGGCGGCGACCCGGAGGAGGTCGCGGCGAAGCTCGCCGAGCACGGCCTGACCGCGGCCAACAACAACGGCGGCGGCCAGATCGTCGCGGCCGGCACCCTGCCGCAGCTGGACGCGCTGCGCGAGGACCCGCCGGCCGGCGCCCGCCTGGTCGCGCTGAAGGTGGCGGGCGCGTTCCACACCGCCCACATGGCCCCCGGTGTCGAGCGGCTGGCCAAGCTGGCCCCGACCCTGCCGGTCTCCGACCCCAAGGTCGCGTACGTCTCCAACCAGGACGGCGGGGTCGTCGCCTCCGGCGCCGAGGTGCTGAGCCGCCTGGTGTCGCAGGTCTCCAACCCGGTCCGCTGGGACCTCTGCATGGAGACCCTGCAGCGGCTGGGCGCGACCGCCGTCATCGAGCTGGCCCCCGCGGGCACCCTCACCGGACTGGTCAAGCGCAACCTCAAGGGCGTGGCGACGCTTGCCCTCAAGACCCCCGCGGACCTGGACAAGGCCCGCGAGATCGTCGCGGAGCACGGCGGTCAGGAGCAGGAGCAGGCATGAGCAACACCCCCCAGATCCGCCCGGTCACCGGGGCGCGGTACTCCCGCATCCACGGTGTGGGCGGCTACCGCCCGGTCCGGGTGATCCCGAACGCCGAGGTGCTGACCTGGATCGACTCCTCGGACGAGTGGATCCGCACCCGCAGCGGGATCGCCGAGCGCCGCTGGGCGGGCCCCGAGGAGTCGGTCGCCGAGATGTCGGTGCAGGCCGCCGGCAAGGCGATCGCGCAGGCCGGGATCGACCCGGCGCGGATCGGCGGCGTGATCGTCGCCACCGTCTCGCACCTCAAGCAGACCCCGGCCATCGCCACCGAGATCGCCCAGCGGCTCGGCTGCGGCACCGCCCCGGCCTTCGACATCTCGGCCGCCTGCGCCGGCTTCGGCTACGGCCTGGGCCTGGCCGACGGCATGGTCCGCGGCGGCACCGCCGAGTACGTGCTGGTGATCGGCGTGGAGCGGCTCAGCGACCTGACCGACACCTCGGACCGCTCGACCGCGTTCATCTTCGGCGACGGCGCCGGCGCCGCGATCGTCGGCCCCTCCGACACCCCCGGCATCGGCAAGCTGATCTGGGGCTCGGACGGCTCGCAGAAGGACGTCATCTCGCAGACCGAGGCCTGGGACACCGCCTTCGCCAAGGAGGACGCCGTCAACGGCGCCGGCGAGGAGGTCAAGTGGCCGGCCCTGCGGATGGAGGGTCAGACCGTCTTCCGCTGGGCCGTCTGGGAGATGGCCAAGGTCGCCCAGCAGGCGCTGGACGCCGCCGGGATCACCGCCGACCAGCTCGGCGCGTTCATCCCGCACCAGGCCAACATGCGGATCACCGACGCCATGATCAAGGCCCTCAAGCTGCCCGAGTCGGTCCCCGTCGCCCGTGACATCGCGGAGACCGGGAACACCTCGGCGGCCTCCATCCCGCTGGCGATGGAGCGCATGCTGGAGAGCGGCGAGGCGCGCAGCGGTGACCTCGCCCTGATCATCGGGTTCGGGGCGGGTCTCGTGTACGCCGCGGCAGTCGTTACGCTCCCCTAGGCGTTTTCGCCCGATCCACCCGCAAACCTGCGTCCGTCCGCCGGGCAGGCGCATTCAACACCGAAGAGGAGCAGCCAGTATGGCTACCAAGGACGAGGTCCTGGACGGTCTCGCCGAGATCGTCAACGAGATCGCCGGCATCCCGACCGAGGACGTCGAGCTCGACAAGTCCTTCACCGACGACCTGGACGTCGACTCGCTGTCCATGGTCGAGGTCGTCGTGGCCGCCGAGGAGCGCTTCGACGTCAAGATCCCGGACGACGAGGTCAAGAACCTGAAGACCGTCGGCGACGCCGTGGACTACATCCTCAGCCACGCCTGAGCAGTCGGCTCGTTCGACGCCTGACATCGGCCGGCTCCTCCCGGGTCGGCCGACCCGCCGGCCGGGACGCCCACCGGGCGCCCGGCCGGGCTCACCCTCGGCCGCCGCCGACCCCCGCACAACGTGAGAGAAGAAGATCCAGTGACTGTTGAGAACCGTACCGTGGTCGTCACGGGTATCGGCGCCTTCACGCCGCTGGGCGGCGACGCCGCCACCACCTGGGAGAACCTGCTCGCCGGGCGCTCCGGGGTGGCTGCCCTGACCGAGGAGTGGGCCGCCGAGCTGCCCGTGCGGATCGCCGCGCGCACCGCCGTCGAGCCGGGTGAGATCCTGCCCCGTCCGCTGGCCCGCAAGCTGGACCGCTCGGCCCAGTTCGCGCTCATCGCCGCCCGCGAGGCCTGGGCCGACGCCGGCTACGAGACCCCGGCCACCGACGAGTCGTCCAAGCTCGCCCCGGAGCGGCTGGGCGCCGTGATCGCCTCCGGCATCGGCGGCGTCACCACCCTGCTCGACCAGTACGACGTGCTGCGCGAGAAGGGCGCCCGCAAGGTCTCCCCGCACACCGTCCCGATGCTGATGCCCAACTCTCCGGCGGCCAACGTCGGCCTGGAGGTCGGCGCCCGCGCGGGTGTGCACACCCCCGTCTCCGCCTGCGCCTCCGGCGCCGAGGCGATCGGCTACGCGATCGAGATGATCCGCAGCGGCCGTGCCGACGTCGTGGTGGCCGGCGGCACCGAGGCGGCGGTCCACCCGCTGCCGATCGCCGCGTTCGCCAACATGATGGCGATGTCCAAGAACAACGACGACCCCGAGCGCGCCTCCCGCCCGTACGACAAGGCCCGGGACGGCTTCGTGCTGGGCGAGGGCGCCGGCGTCGTCGTGCTGGAGTCCGTGGAGCACGCCGAGGCCCGCGGGGCCCGGATCTACTGCGAGGCGGTCGGCCAGGGCCTGTCCTCGGACGCCCACCACATCGCCCAGCCCGAGCCGACCGGCGCCGGCGTGGCCCGCGCGCTGGCCGACCTGTTCGAGCGCAACCAGCTGGACAAGTCCGAGATCGTGCACGTCAACGCGCACGCCACCTCGACCCCGCAGGGTGACACCGCCGAGCTGAAGGCGCTGCGCAAGGAGCTGGGCGAGGACCTCGACCACATCGCCATCTCGGCCACCAAGTCGATGACCGGTCACCTGCTCGGCGGCGCCGGCGGCATCGAGACGGTCGCCACCGTGCAGGCGCTGTACCACCGCGTCGCCCCGCCGACCATCAACGTCGACGAACTGGACGAGGACGTGGAGGCGGACATCGTCCGCGGCGAGGCCCGCAAGCTGCCCGAGGGCCGGATCGCCGCGCTGAACAACTCGTTCGGCTTCGGCGGCCACAACGTGGTGCTGGCCTTCCGCACCCGCTGACCGCGCTTCGAACCCGACAGGACGGGGCCGGCGCTCACCGAGTGAGCGCCGGCCCCGTCCTCGTCCGTTGTCCCGGTGATCGGACCAGCCCCGTGATCGGACCAGCCCTGTGATCGGACCACCTGGTGATCAGACCACCTGGTGCAGCCAGCGCACCGGGGCGCCCTCCCCGGCGTAGCGGAAGGGCTCCAGCTCGTCGTCCCAGGGCTTGCCGAGCAGCATGGCGATCTCCGCCTCCAGGTCCGCCCCCTCGCTGCGGGCGCGCAGCAGGACGGCCCGCAGCCGGTCCTCGGGGATCAGGATGTCCCCGTGGATGCCGGTGACGGCGTGGAAGATGCCGAGCCCGGGCGTGCTGCTGTACCGCTCGCCCTCGGCGGCGGCGCAGGGCTCGCTGGTGACCTCGTACCGCATCAGCTGCCAGCCGCGCAGCGCGGAGGCGAGCTTCGAGGCCGTACCGGGCTCGCCCTGCCAGGACAGCTCGGCACGCCAGTGCCCGGGCGCGGCCGGCTGGCGGATCCAGTCCAGGCTCACCCGCACGCCGAGCACCCCCGCGACGGCCCACTCGACGTGCGGGCACAGCGCGCGGGGCGCGGAGTGGATGTACAGGACTCCACGTGTCGTCACCGGGACCTCCAGGCTGTGGACGAGGGTCGCCTTCCCCAGCTGCCTCGCGTTCGTGCCCGTAGTTGATCCACAGTTACCCACGTTAGCTGACATTAAGCCACTAAATTGAGCAAAACGGACAGGCTTTCGCTCAATGCTAGTCGAATCCGCAACGAGGTCCACCCCTCGGTCGGATCTCTCCCCCGAACGGCCCCATCGCCAGGCAAAACCACCGTACCGCGCCGCCCCTCGGCGCGGATGACGCACTTTCGGATCCGGCCGGAATGCGGTAGTGCGGCCGGACTCCCTCTGCCGGGTACGCGAACCGCCTCGCACCGGGCGGGCCGGTGCGAGGCGGTGCGGGCGGGCGGCCCGGACGCGGCGTCAGCCGTCCAGGCGGACCACCATCTTGCCGGTGTTGGCGCCGCGCAGCATGTCCAGGAAGGCCTGCGGGGTGTTCTCGAAGCCGTCCACCACGGTCTCCTCGTAGCGCAGCTTCCCGTCCTTCAGCCAGCCGCCCACCTCGGCGAGGAACTGCGGCCGCAGCGCGTCGTGGTCGCCGACCAGCACCCCCTCCAGGCGCAGCCGCTTGCCGATCACGGACAGCGCCAGGTTGCGCGGACCGGGCGCCGCTTCGGTGTCGTTGTACTGGGCGATGGCGCCGCACAGCACGGCGCGCCCGTGCACGCCCAGCGCGCCGATCGCGGCCTCCAGGTGATCGCCGCCGACGTTGTCGAAGTAGAGGTCGATGCCCTCCGGGGCGGCCTTGGCGAGCTGCTCGCGGACCGGGCCGTCCTTGTAGTTGAAGGCGGCGTCGAAGCCGTACTCCTCCGTCAGCCGGGCCGCCTTCTGCGCCGAGCCGGCCGAACCGACCACCAGCGAGGCGCCCTTCAGCCGGGCGATCTGGCCGACGATCGAGCCGACCGCGCCGGCCGCGCCGGAGACGAAGACCCGGTCGCCCTCCTTGAGGCCGCCGACCGCCAGCAGGCCCGCGTACGCGGTCAGGCCGGGCATCCCGAGCACGCCGAGGTAGGCGGAGAGCGGCACGCCCTCGATCCGCGGCACCTTGACCGCGTGCTTCGCCGGCAGGGTCGCGTACTCGCGCCAGCCGAGCCCGTGCAGCACGGCGTCGCCCGGGGCGAAGCCCTCGGCGTTCGAGGCGACCACGCGGCCGACGGCGCCGCCGTCCATCGCCGCCCCGACCTCGAACGGCGGGATGTAGGACTTCACGTCGTTCATCCGGCCGCGCATGTAGGGGTCCACCGACAGGTGGGTGTTGCGGACCAGGACCTCGCCCGGACCCGGGGTGCGCACCGGCGCCTCGACGAGGGCGAAGTCGGCCGGGGTCGGCCAGCCCTGGGGGCGGGCGGCGAGGTGCCACTCGCGGGTGGTGGCGGGCGCTTCCGGCGCGGTCGGCTCGGCGGTCATGGTGATCTCCCCACATGAAAGGTTGAGTAGGTGAAGTAACAATGTGCATGAAAATTTCACGTTGTCAAATATTCAGGTAGAGTGGTGACCATGAACGCCCAGCCGACCCGGGACACCGCGCCACCGGCCGACGAGATCACCCGCGAGGTCGTCGACCTCATGGCCAACCTGGTCGCGCTCTTCCACCGCGAGTACGAGGAGGCCGCCGCCGCCCGCTCGCTCACCGGAGCGCAGGCCAAGGTCCTCGCCCTGCTGCGGCGCGGCCCGATGCCCATGCGCCAGATCGCCCAGACGCTCAGCTGCGAGCCCTCCAACATCACCGGCATCGTCGACCGGCTGGAGACCCGCGGCTTCGTCACCCGCCGGCCCGACCAGCAGGACCGCCGGGTCAAGCTGGTCGCCGCCACCGACACCGGCAGCACCGCCTCCGAGGAGCTGCGCGAGTCGCTGAACTTCGCCCGCGAGCCGCTCGCCGCGCTCGGCCCGGACGAGCGGACCCAGCTGCGCGACCTGCTGCGGCGGATGCTCACCGGCGCCTCCGGACCGGGCGCGTGAGGAGCATCACAGCGCCGGCCGGCGAATTGGCCGCCGATCGGAGGTAACCGAACACTCCCCCGAAACGTCTAACGTTCGAAGACCGGCACCTGTCCGCGACCAGGCGGGACGGGTGGGGAAACAGAGCAGAAGACGGGGGGACGGGAAGGATGAGCAGCAGCTCGCGCCGTCGGCGTGTCATACGGACCGTCATAGGACTCGCCGCCGTCCTGGTGCTGTCCGTGGCCGGAGCCGGGGCCTGGTTCTACCACCGGCTCGACACCAACATCACCACCTTCGACGCCGGCGGCGTCGCCACCGAACGCCCGCCCGCGCCCGTGCCGACCGCACCGGGCGCCTCGGTGCCGGTCAACGTCCTGCTGCTCGGCTCGGACACCCGCAACGACGGCAACGCCGACCTCGGCGGCGGCGACGAGGGCGTCGGCCACTCCGACACCGCGATCCTGCTGCACGTCTACGCCGACCGCAAGCACGCCGTCGGCGTTTCCATCCCCCGCGACACCCTGGTCACCATCCCGTCCTGCCGGCTGCCCAGCGGCGACTGGACCAAGCCGCGGACCAACCAGATGTTCAACGAGGCCTTCACCATCGGCGAATCGGAGCAGGGCAACCCGGCCTGCACCCAGAACACCGTGGAGGCCCTCACCGGCCTGCGCATGGACCACACCATCGTGGTCGACTTCAAGGGCGTCGCCGCGATGACCGAGGCCATCAACGGCGTGGACGTCTGCGTGCCCAACGACGTCAACTCGCACAACATCAAGCTCAAGAAGGGCCCGCAGAAGATATCCGGCCCGCCCGCCGTGGACTACCTGCGCGCCCGCTACGGTTTCGGCGACAACTCCGACATCGGCCGGATGAAGCGCCAGCAGGCCTTCCTCTCCTCGATGATCCGCAAGATCCAGTCCCAGGGCTTCTCGCTGCCGACCCTGCTCCCGCTGGCCGACGCCGCGACCCGTTCGCTCACCGTCGACGAGGGCCTGGGCACCGCGATGAAGCTGGTCGACTTCGCCCAGTCGCTGCAGCAGATCAAGCTCTCCGACATCACCTTCGTCACCGCCCCCTGGCGGTTCTCCACCGTGCAGTCCGGCCGGATCGACCTGGTCCACCCCGACGTGGACACCCTGTGGCGGCTGCTGCGCGAGGACCGCACCCTGGACGGCCAGGCCACCGGCGAGCTGCCCGATCCGGCGAGCGCGAGCGCCACGCCCACCGCGTCCGAGCCCTCGCCGACCGCCACCCCGCTCAGCGCCGAACAGCTCGCCACCCCGGTCACCGTGGTCAACGGCGTCGGCACCGACGGGCTCGCCGGCCGCGGCTCCGCGGCGATCCGCGCCCAGGGCTTCCAGAACGTCGCGCTCGGCCAGACCACCGGCGGCCGGCTCAGCACCGAGATCGCCTACGACCCGCCGTTCAAGGCCGTCGCCGAGCGGATCGCCACGCTCTTCCCGGGCGCCCGGCTGACCGAGGAGCCGGGCTCCGAGGGCGTCACGGTCACCCTCGGCCGCGACTACCGGCCCGCCCCCGCGGGCCCCGCCGCCGGCACCCCGGGCACCCCCGGTGCCCCGTCCGCCGCCACCACCGGCCCGCTGCCCACCGGCATCCCCAGCGGGATCACCGAGAACGCCCGCAGCGCCGACACCGACCCCTGCTCCGACCTCATCGGCTGAGCCGGCCGGCGCCTCCCGGCCCGGTTCACACCGGGTCGGGCAGCCCGGTGACGACGGCGGTCAGCCGGGTGCCGGGCGGAAAGGCGCCGGCCGCCGTGAGGGCGTACAGGGCGGCCAGCGTCTTCGCGACGTAGCGGCGCTCCAGGGCGACGCCGTGCCGCCCCTCGAAAGCGGCCGCGAACTCCTCCAGGGCGGCCGGCACCCGCCCGTAGCCGCCGCCGTGGTGCCCGTGGTCGATCCGCCAGCCGCCGAACTCCCGCCCGTACGCCTCCCGGTGCAGCCGCGTCACCTCGCCCTCCAGGTAGCCCTCCCCGCCGCGCAGCACCGCCACGCCCAGGGCCCGCGCCCCCGGCGGCAGCCCGGCCGCGATCCCGGCCAGCGTGCCGCCGGTGCCCACCGGACAGCAGACCACGTCCCGCTCCCCGAGCCCGGCCAGCTCCGCCACGACCTCCTGCGCACCGCGCGCCGCGAGCGCGTTGGACCCGCCCTCCGGCAGCACCAGGCACGGCCCCCAGCGCCGCTGCGCCTGCCCGTCCCCGGGGCCCTCCGCACCGGCCCGCCCGGTGGCCTCCCGGTACTCGGCCCGGGAGAGGAACACCAGCTCCATCCCGGCCTCCTCGGCGGCCCGCAGCGACCAGTTCCGCGGCGCCCCCGCCAGCTCCTCGCCCCGCACCAGCCCCACGCTCGACAGCCCCAGCGCCCCGGCCGCCAGCGCCACCGCCCGCAGATGCGTCGAGTACGCCCCGCCGAAGGTCACCAGCCGCCGGTGCCCCTCCCGCACCGCCAGCTCCAGGTTGGGCCCCAGCTTGCGCCACTTGTTCCCCGGCACCAGCGGATGCACCAGATCGTCCCGCTTCAGCCGCAACCCCACCCCGGCCCGCTCGAACACCTCGTCGGCACACTCGACCAGCGGAGTCGGCACACACGCAGCTTCGAGCACCCACCCAGAATACGGAGCCGCCCCACCCGCTCCCCCACCCTCCCGGGCCTGACGGGTCGGCAGGACGGCCTCACGGGGGTCTCATCGTCCGGGTTAATCCTGGCGCGTCGCGGCGTGGCACCATGCCCGATCCCCTAGGGTTTTCCCAGCCAGGGGGCCGATCGCGCGGGTACGGAGGGTGGGGCGGGTGGGACTCGAACCCACGACCAAGGGATTATGAGTCCCCTGCTCTAACCGGCTGAGCTACCGCCCCGGTTCGCAGCGCGCGACGGCAGGCCGGTCGCGGCAGCAGCAGACGGCCCCGGAAGGCCGTCCCGGGCAGCATAGCCGGTCGATCACCCGTGGTGCGCGCCGGGGGCGCAGCCGGGTGCGCGGGGGCCGGACGGGTGCGGGACAGGCGGGCGGGCGACGGTGGCGCGGGGCGGGTCCGACTGGTAGATCTTGGTCCCGAACGGCGGATCGCGTGGGACGGCCACGCCCGCCCCGAGGACGAGACGGAGCCCCAGATGCCCTCCCGCCCGGTCCGGACCGCGCGTGCCGCCAGGACGGTCGCGGTGGCGGCCCTGCTGCTGGCCGCCGCGATCGCGTGCGGGGACGGCCGGGGCGACGGGCGGACGGCGGCGGTGGCCCCGCAGAACCCGGCCTGGGACCGGGTCGGGACGCTCTCGGTGCGCAGCCCGCAGGGGCCCCGGGCGTGCACGGCGAGCGTGGTGCAGAGCCCCCGGCGCAATCTGCTGGTGACCGCCGCGCACTGCGTGGAGAACCACCGGATCGGGCTGCTGGACGGCCTGGTGTTCACCCCCGGCTACCGCAACGGGTACTCGCCCTACGGGAGTTGGCCGGTGGAGTCGATCACCGTCGACCCGCGCTGGTCCCTGGACGCCGACCCCGAGTACGACGTGGCGTTCGTCACCGTGGGCTCGGTGGGCGGGCGGCAGGTCGAGGAAGCGGTCGGCGGCAACCCGCTCGGCACCGACCAGGGCTTCGGCCTCGCGGTCTCGGTCACCGGCTACCCCAACGAGGGCGACGAACCGATCACCTGCTCGGGCGTGACCGCCTCGCAGAGCCCGACCCAGGAGCGCTTCGACTGCGCCGGCTACACCGACGGCACCAGCGGCAGCCCCTGGCTCACCACCAGCGGCCGGGTGATCGGCGTGATCGGCGGCTACCAGGAGGGCGGCGAGACGCCGGGCACCTCGTACAGCATCACCTTCGACGAGCGGGTCGCCGACCTCTTCCAGCAGGCCTCGGCGTGAGCGGCGCGAACGGCGTGAGGCGGCTCACGCGGGCCGGACGGCCCCCCGGGGCAACACGAAGGCCCCCCGGTCTACCGAGGGGCCTTCGCTCTGAGCAGTCACCGGGCGGACCCGGCGCAGCTCCCGCATTTGGACTCGAACCAAAAACCTGCCGGTTAACAGCCGGCTGCTCTGCCAATTGAGCTATGCGGGATCGCGGTACACGACTCCCGTACCACGTCCGGGCGACCGGCCCCAGGGGCCGCCACCCGAGCTCCCCCAATTGGACTCGAACCAATAACCTGCCGATTAACAGTCGGCTGCTCTGCCAATTGAGCTATGGGGGATCGAGCTTCCCGCTCCGGCTCCCGGTCTCCCGGGCTCCTCGGCGCTCGCTGCGGGACATACATTAGCGCACTCGGGGGGGTGCTCCGCCAATCGCTTTCCCCGGCCGCCACCGGGCGCCCCCGCCCGGCGCGTTCCCCGCGCGCCCGGGGCACCGTCCGTGGATGCTGGGGGCACCGACGGTTCACCGTCCCGGCAGACGGGTAGGGCAATGCGGCAATGGCCGCCAGGAGAGGGTGGAATCCGACCATGTGGAAGCTGTCGTTCGGTGTCGGACTCGCGACGGGCTACGTCCTGGGAACGCGGGCGGGGCGCCAGCGGTACGAGCAGATCGCCAGGATGACCCGGCAGGTCGCCCAGAACCCCACGGTGCAGGGCGCGGCCGGCAAGGCCCGGCAGCAGGCCGGCGCCGTCGCCGGGAAGGCCGCCGGCGCGGTCGCCGGCAAGGTCGGCGACCGGCTGCCCAACGCCGTCACCGACCGGGTGCCGTACTTCACCCGGGCCAGGACCGAGGACGACAGCTGGGGCACCTACCGGCCCTGACCGCCGTCCCGCACCGGTCCGGCGCCGGTCCCGGCCCCGCCGGCAGCCCTCCGTGACGGGCGGGTGAGCAGGCGGTGACGCCCGGCCGGACGGGGGCTCCCGGGCGCGGTACCGAACGGGCAACACTTGCCCGGCCGGACCGCGTCCGGGAGCCCGCTGAGGCATGATCTCGACTATGGCCATCGTCGCGGGTATAGACAGCTCGACCGGTAGCACCCGGATCGTCGCGTGCGACGCCGGAACCGGCGCGGTCCTGCGCTCCGGCAAGGCACCCCACCCCGTGTCCGACGACCCGGACGCCCGCCCCGGCGAGACCGACCCGCAGCTGTGGCTGCACTCGCTCGGCGACGCGGCGGCCGGCGGCCTGCTGGAGGGCGTCCGGGCGATCGGCGTCAGCGCGCAGCAGCACGGCCTGATCGGCCTGGACGCCGGCGGCGTGCAGGTGCGCCCGGCGATCCTGTGGAACGACCCGCGCTCCAGCGGCGCCGCCGCCGCCCTGCTGGACGAGCTGGGCGGCCCGGCGGCCTGGACGGCGGCGATCGGCGCCGTCCCCAGCCCCGCGTACACCGTCGCCAAGCTGCGCTGGCTCGCCGAGTTCGAACCGGCCAGCGCCCGGCGGATCGCCGAGGTGCTGCTGCCCCACGACTGGCTGGTCTGGCAGCTGCTCGGCCACCCCAAGCGCCGCACCACCGACCGGGGCGACGCCTCCGGCACCGGCTACTGGTCCCCGATCACCGGCGAGTACCGGCAGGACCTGGTCGAGCTGGCGCTCGGCCACGAACTGAAGCTGCCCGACGTGCTCGGCCCCGCCGAACCCGCCGGCCACACCCCCGAGGGCCTGCTCATCTCGGCCGGCACCGGCGACAACATGGCCGCCGCGCTCGGCCTCGGCCTCGGCCCGGGCGACGCGGTGGTCTCGCTCGGCAGCTCCGGGACGATCTTCGCCGTGCACGAGCGGGCCGTGGTGGACGCCACCGGCCTGGTCTCCTCCTTCGCCGACGCCACCGGCCGCCACCTGCCGATGGTCGCCACCCTGAACGCCGCCCAGGTGCTGCGCTCCACCGCCGCCCTGCTGGGCCGCGACCTGGAGGGCCTCAGCGATCTCGCCCTGCAGTCCTCCCCCGGCGCGTACGGCCTGGTGCTGCTCCCCTACCTGGACGGCGAGCGGACGCCCGCGCTGCCGCACGCGGCCGGCACGCTGACCGGGCTGCGGGCCGAGTCGATGGCCCCTCAGCACCTGGCCCGGGCCGCCGTCGAGGGCATGCTCTGCAACAGCGCGGACGCCCTGGACCTGCTGCGCGCCCGCGGCGTGGAGGTGAAGCGGGTCTTCCTGCTGGGCGCCGCCGGGCGGCTGGCGGCGGTGCGGCACGTCGCGCCGCAGCTGTTCGGCGTCCCGGTGGTCGTCCCGCCGCCCGGCGCGCACGCGGCGCGCGGCGCGGCGCGGCAGGCCGCCTGGGCACTGGCCGGGACGCCCGAGCCGCCGCGCTGGGACCTGCCGGAGGCCGTCACCGTCGTCCCGGACGCCGAGCACGACCTGCCGGTCGGGTCGGCGGTCCGCGCGCAGTACCGGGCCGCCCGTGAGCAGATCCACCCGGAGACGGCCGGCTGAGACGGGCGTCAGGGCGCGGGGGGACGGCCCCGGGACGGTTCCCGGCGGCCCCGGAGGCCCCGGAGGCCCCCGGAGACGGCCCGGCGGATGAAGATGCGTCACCCGGCGACCGGTGGCAGCGTGGGAAGCGACGCGTCCACCGGACGGAAGGGCGGCAGGATCCCATGGCACTGCACAAGGGCGCCGGCGACGACCGCCGGCTCACCGTCACCCCGTTCCTCGGCACCGCCGCCGACCCGCTCGGCGCGATGGAGCTGTCGCCACCGCTGCACCGGCTCGCCGACGGCCCCGTCCCGGCCGACACCACGTACCAGCTGATCCACGACGAGCTGCTGCTGGACGGCAACGCGCGGCTCAACCTGGCGACCTTCGTCACCACCTCGATGGAGGTGCAGGCCACCCGGCTGATGACCGAGTGCCTCGACAAGAACATGATCGACAAGGACGAGTACCCGCAGACCGCCGAACTGGAGCGGCGCTGCGTGTCGATCCTGGCCCACCTCTGGAACGCCCCCGACCCGGACTCCGCCGTCGGCTGCTCCACCACCGGCTCCAGCGAGGCCTGCATGCTGGCCGGCCTCGCGCTCAAACGGCGCTGGATGCGCCGCAACGCCCACCGGTACGCGGCCGGCGCCCGGCCCAACCTGGTGATGGGCGTCAACGTGCAGGTCTGCTGGGAGAAGTTCTGCACCTTCTGGGAGGTCGAGGCCCGGACCGCGCCGATGGACGGCGAGCGCTTCCACCTCGGCCCGGAGCAGGCGGTGGAGCTGTGCGACGAGAACACCATCGGCGTGGTCGGTGTGCTCGGCTCCACCTTCGACGGCTCCTACGAGCCGGTCGCGGAGATCTGCGCCGCGCTCGACGACCTCCAGCGGCGCACCGGCCTGGACGTCCCGGTGCACGTGGACGGCGCCTCCGGCGGCATGATCGCGCCGTTCCTGGACGAGGACCTGCTCTGGGACTTCCGGCTGCCCCGGGTCGCCTCCATCAACACCTCCGGCCACAAGTACGGGCTGGTCTACCCGGGCGTCGGCTGGGCGCTGTGGCGGGACCCCGAGGCGCTGCCCGAGGAGCTGGTGTTCAAGGTCAACTACCTGGGCGGCGACATGCCGACCTTCGCGCTGAACTTCTCCCGCCCCGGCGCCGAGGTGATCGCCCAGTACTACGTCTTCCTGCGGCTCGGCCGCGCGGGCTTCCGGGCCGTCCAGGGCGCCTGCCGGGAGGTCGCCGGGTACCTGGCCGACGGGATCGAGCGCCTCGGCGGCTTCCGGCTGCTGACCCGGGGCGACCAGCTGCCGGTGTTCGCGCTCACCACGACGGACGAGGTCCCGTTCGACGTCTTCGACGTGTCGCGGCGGCTGCGCGAGCGCGGCTGGCAGGTGCCCGCGTACACCTTCCCGGCGAACCGGGAGGACCTCGCGGTGCTGCGGGTGGTCTGCCGCAACGGCTTCACCCGCGACCTCGCGGACCTGCTGCTGGGCGACCTCGAACGGCTGCTGCCGGAGCTGCGCCGCCAGCCGTTCCCGCTCCAGGAGCTCGGGGTGCCGGCCCGCACGGGCTTCCACCACTGACGCGTCGCCGCCCGAGGGGCCGTCCGCGCCGGCGGACGCCCGCGGGCGCGGAGGTGGTCGCGGCGGGGAGGGCGCAGCACGAGCGCCCTCCCCGCCGCGCGTCCCTGCGGCCCGGGGCAGCCTCCCCCCGTGGAGGCTGCCACGCACCGGTGGGGGCCAGGGCACGGCGGGTGCCGGGCCGTCGAGAACGGTCCCCGGACGAAGGACCGGGGCGGCGAACCGCTCCGGCCGGAAGAACGATGCCCTACGGCCATATGAATGTTCGAGCCTCTCCCGGTGTTGTGAGACACTTCCGTCCGTCTCAGCGCCAGGACCTGGGTTTTGGGACGCCGGGCCGGCCAGGTTTGAGACGCGAAGCCGCCCCCCAAGGCCCCGGGCGGCGCCCCGCCGGGTGCCGTCCGTTCCAGCCCCGCCGCCCCGCCCGCCTCGCATGTTTGGAAGAGACCGCATGGGTTCCGCCTGGAAGCAGCTGCCGGACGACCTCTCCGAGCCCGCCAAGCGCCTGACGGAGGAACTGCGCACCGTCAAGGACACGACCGGGCTCTCGCTCTCCGAACTGGCTGCCCGGACCCACTACAGCCGGGCCTCCTGGGAGCGCTGGCTGAACGGCAAGCGGGTCGTCACCGAGCAGGCGCTGGAGGCGCTGATCGGGGCCGTGGAGTGCGACGGTCCGGCACTGCGGGCGCTGTGGGCCGAGACCGCGGCCGCCGGGACGGCGCCGGGCGAGGCGGAGCCGGCGGGCGGCGACGCGGCGGACGCCGTGGCCGAGACCGGTGCCGAGGCCGAGGCCGAGGTGGACGCGGAAACCGGCGCGGAGACAGGAGCCGTGCCGGAGGCCTCGGCGGCCGCCCCCGCCGGGCGCCGGGTGCGGCGCCCGGTGGCCCTGGTCGCCGCCTCGGTGGTGGTGGCGCTGCTGGTGGCGCTCGTCGGCACGCGGCTCGTCTCCTCCGACGGGGACGACACCACGCCCACCGCCGCCACCGTGCCGCCCTCCGCCCCGGCGAGCGGCACCTCCCCGGCGTCCGCGCCGGCCGCCGTGCCCGCCAACCCCGCCCCGCCGGTCCCGGCCTGCCAGGCGCTCGGCTGCACGCACAAGGATCCCAAGGTGACCGGCTGCGGCGGGGACGCCCGGACCCTGCTGACCACCAACGTCGGCAAGGTCGTCGTCTACCTCCGGTACAGCCAGAAGTGCCAGGCGGCCTGGGCCGCGATCACCGAGGGCCAGCCCGGCGACCAGGCGACCATCACCACCAGCGCCGGCGAGTCGGAGACCGCGCTGATCCACTGGGGGTACGACAACTACTCGTGGATGGTGAACGCGGCCGACCCGGCGGTCACCTTCCAGGTCTGCGGGCAGCGCAAGGAGCCCGAGGGCGCCTCCTGCACGCCCTCGACCTCGGACCTGGCCCGGACGGTCGCCTCGACCCCGATCCCGCCCGGCCCGGCCACCCCGCCGCCGGCCACCACCGACCCGGCCCAGCCCGCCCCGGCGAGCCCGTCGGCCCCGGCGGCCCCGTCCGGCCAGCCGTCCGCGGCGAGCCGGCCGAGTTCGCCGGGCCGGTCGAGCTAGTCGAGGTAGCCCCGGAGCTGGGCGGAGAAGGCATGGTCGCGGAGCTTGACCAGGGTCTTCGACTCGATCTGGCGGATCCGCTCCCGGGTGACGCCGAAGAGCACCCCGATCTCCTCCAGCGTGCGCGCCCGCCCGTCGTCCAGGCCGTAGCGGAGCTGCACCACCTGGCGCTCGCGCTCGCCGAGGGTGTCCAGCACCGCCTCCAGGTGCTGACGCAGCAGCAGGAAGGCGGCCGACTCGGCGGGTGAGGCGGCGTCGGCGTCCTCGATGAGGTCGCCGAGCGCGACGTCGTCCTCCTCGCCGACCGGGGTGTGCAGCGAGATCGGCTCCTGGGCCAGCCGGAGCAGCTCGCGCACCCGGTCCCCGGTGAGTTCCAGGACCGCCGCGATCTCGGCCGGGGTCGGCTCGGTGCCGCGCTCCTGGAGCAGCGCGCGCTGCACCCGCACCACCCGGTTGATCAGCTCGACCACGTGCACCGGCACCCGGATCGTGCGGGCCTGGTCGGCCAGCGCGCGGCTCATCGCCTGGCGGATCCACCAGGTCGCGTAGGTGGAGAACTTGTAGCCGCGGGCGTAGTCGAACTTCTCCACGGCCCGGATCAGTCCGAGGTTGCCCTCCTGGACCAGGTCCAGCAGGGTCAGCCCGCGGCCGACGTAGCGTTTGGCGACCGAGACCACCAGACGCAGATTGGCCTCGATCAGCCGGCGCTTGGCCTGCCGGCCGGCCGCCGCGAGCAGGGCCAGTTCGCCGGCCAGCCGGCCGGTGGGCGGCGGTTGGCGGTCCAGCCGCTCCTCGGCGAACAGGCCGGCCTCGATCCGGCGGGCCAGCTCGACCTCCTCGGCGGCGGTGAGCAGCCGGATCCGGCCGATCTCGCGCAGGTACTGGCGCAGCAGGTCGGCCGCCGGGCCGCCGGGTTCGGCGCCGGGCCGTTCCGCGGGCGCGTCGGCGGTGTCGCCGTCCTCCCCGGAGGTACCGCCCGCCTCCTCGGCGCCGTCGTCGTCCTCGGCGTCGGGATGTCCGGGTGGCAGGCCCTGGGCGGGCACCCGGGCGGCGGCGTCGTCCGGGAGCGCTCCCGCCCGGCCGTGGTCCTCGGGCGGAGCGTCCTCGGCCCGGGCACCGTCGGGCGGCGCGGGCGGGGCGGGCGGGTCGGTGGTGGGCTGGGCGGCGGTCGCGGCAAGGCCTCGGTCCACGGGCATCCCCTCGGGGCGGGCGCGACTCTGGCGGACCCGCGCTGAACGGAGGTGGGACGCCCTCCAGTGTGCGGCACGCCACACTCCGTGGCCGAGACTCGTGCGCGGACTTTCTGAACGCGGCCCTACAGGGCGGCGGCGCCCCCGCTGCGCAGCGACTGCCCGTACTGCTGGAGCTGCCACAGCTCGGTCTGCACCGCGTGCAGCTCCTCCGGGGCGGCCCGGTTGCCGAGCCGCTGGAGGTGGGCGCGGACCTCGTCGACCCGCCGGTCGACCGCCAGCAGCCGCAGTTTGACCAGGAACTCGCCCGCGTAGACGGCGTCCGCCTTGCGGCGCGAGCGCACCGGCTCCACGGTCAGCTCGGTGACCAGCGAGCGCACCCGGTCGTCCGGGCAGACCTCGCGCACCACGGCGGTGAAGTCGGCCAGCGTGGCCCCGTACGCGGCGCCGCCGGCCTGGCCGATCGCACGGCGCACGGCGGTGTACGGCGGGGTCGGGAACTCGTCCTCGCCGTAGTTGTCGAAGGCCGGCGCGACCAGGTCCGGGTGCTGCAGGGCCAGCTTGAGCAGCTCGCGCTCGACGAACTGCGCCGGGTCGCGCGGGTTGACCACGAAGGCGGGCCGGGCCGGGCGGACCGGCTGCGCCGGCTCGGGGCGGCGCAGCCGGTCGCCCCCGCGCGGGTTCTGCTGGCGCTCGCGGTCCCAGCGGGCCAGCTGGGCGACCCGGCGGACCACGAACGGCTCGTCCAGGATGCCGAGCATGCCGGCCAGCCGGACGGCGTACTCGTGCTGGATCGAACGGTCCTTGATCTTGGCGACGATCGGCGCCGCCTCCTCCAGCGCCGCCGAGCGGCCCTCCGGGGTGTCCACCCGGTGCTTGGCGACGGCCGAGGTGAGCGCGAACTCGAAGAGCGGGACGGGGTTGTCGATCAGCTCGCGGACCGCCTCGTCGCCCTTGGCCAGGCGCAGCTCGCACGGGTCCATGCCGCCGGGGCTGACCGCGATGGAGGTTTTGGCGGCGAACTTCTGGTCGTCCTCGAAGGCGCGCAGCGCGGCCTTCTGACCGGCGGCGTCGCCGTCGAAGGTGAAGACGGTCTCGCCGCGGTACTGGGAGGTGTCCATCAGCAGCCGGCGGATGATCTTGATGTGGTCCTCGGCGAAGGCGGTACCGCAGGTGGCCACCGCGGTGGTGACCCCGGCCAGGTGGCAGGCCATCACGTCGGTGTAGCCCTCGACCACCACCGCCCGGCCCGACTTGGCGATCTCCTTCTTCGCCAGGTCGATGCCGTAGAGCACGTGCGACTTCTTGTAGATCGGCGTCTCGGGGGTGTTGAGGTACTTCGGCCCGTTGTCGTCCTCGCGCAGCCGCCGGGCGCCGAAGCCGATCACCTCGCCGGCGATGTCGCGGATCGGCCAGACCAGCCGGCCCCGGAAGCGGTCGATCAGGCCGCCGCGCTGGCCCTGCGAGGCGAGGCCGCCGAGCAGGATCTCCTTGTCCGTGAAGCCCTTGCCGCGCAGGTAGCGGACCAGGTGCTCCCAGCCGGCCGGGGCGTAGCCGACGCCGAAGGTCTTCGCGGCCTCCTCGTCGAAGCCGCGCTCGGCCAGGAAGCGGCGGCCGATCTCGGCCTCGGGCGAGACGAGCTGCTCCTGGTAGTAGGCGGCGGCCACCTTGTGCGCCTCGACCAGCCGGGTGCGCTCGCCCTGCTGGTGGCGGGGGCTGTAGCCGCCCTCCTCGTAGCGCAGGGTGATGCCCGCCTGGGCGGCCATCCGCTCGACGGCCTCGGCGAAGGTGAAGTGCTCGATCTTCATCAGGAAGGCGATGGTGTCGCCGTTCTCCTGGCAGCCGAAGCAGTGGAAGACGCCCTTGGAGGGGTTGACGTAGAAGGAGGCGGACTTCTCGTCGTGGAAGGGGCAGACACCCTTGTACTCGCCGCCGCCGCCGTTGGTCAGCTGTACGTAGTCGCCGACCACCGCGTCGATCGGCAGTGCGCTCCGCACCGCCTGTACGTCTTCGTCCCTGATCCGCCCGGCCACCCCGGAAGTCTACTGGGACGGCCGGGCCGGACGGCGGGGGCGAGGCGCCCCGGTTCCGGCCCCGGACCTCCCGGTGCGGTCAGCTCCGGTCCGGACCGACCAGCCGGGCGTGCAGGGCCAGGGCGGAGGCGTCGGTGAGGGTGGCGATCTGGTCGACCACCGTGCGCAGGGCGGCCCGGTCGTCCTCCGCCTCCCGGTACATCGCGGCGAAGACCGGGTCGAGCACCTCGGGGGCGCGCCGGGCGAGGACCTCGGCCAGCTCGGCGATCACGATCCGCTGCCGGGCCCGCAGCTGGGCCTGCTCGTCGCGCTGCATCACGTACCGGACGGCGACCGCCTTGAGCACCGCGCACTCCAGCCGGACCTCGCGCGGCACCACCAGCTCGGCCGCGTAGCGGGTGAGCCGGCCGGGGCCGTAGCGGGCCCGGGTGGCCTGCTCGGCGGCCAGGCAGAACCGGCCGATCAGCTGGCTGGTGAGGTCCTTGAGCCCGGCGCGGGCGCGGGCGGTGCCGTCGTAGGAATCCGGCCACCACTCCTGGGCCAGCAGCCGGTCCAGGGCGGCCGACAGCTCCTCGGGCCCGGCGTCCCGGGCGTAGCGCCCGGCGACCTCGAACAGTTCCTCGCGCTCGCCCGGGGCGCGCAGCGCGGCCGGGTCGATGTGGCCGGCCTGGAGGCCGTCCTCGACGTCGTGGGTCGAGTAGGCGACGTCGTCGGACCAGTCCATGACGGTGGCCTCGAAGCACCTGCGCCCGGCCGGGGAGCCGGTCCGCAGCCAGCGGAAGACCGGCAGGTCGTCGGCGTAGACGCCGTACTTGGGGGAGGCCGGGTCGGCGGGGTGGGCGCCGTGCGGCCACGGGTACTTGGTGGCGGCGTCCAGGGCGGCACGGGTCAGGTTGAGACCCACGCTGCGGCCCGGCCAGGGGGCCAGCCGGGCGGGCGCCTCGTCCTGCGGGGCGAAGCGCTTGGGCTCCAGACGGGTCAGGATGCGCAGCGACTGCGCGTTGCCCTCGAAGCCGCCGCAGGCCTCGGCGGCCTGGTCGAGCGCCTCCTCACCGGTGTGGCCGAACGGCGGGTGGCCGATGTCGTGGGCCAGGCAGGCGGTCTCCACGAGGTCCGGGTCGCAGCCGAGGGCGGCGCCCAGCTCGCGGCCGACCTGGGCGCACTCCAGCGAGTGGGTCAGCCGGGTGCGGGGGAAGTCGCTGCGCATCGGGGCGACCACCTGGGTGGTGCCGGCGAGCCGGCGCAGGGCGGCGGAGTGGAGCACGCGGGCGCGGTCGCGCTGGAACGCCGTGCGGCCGGGGCGCTTGTCCGGTTCGGGAACCCAGCGGGCCTCGGCGGCGCGATCGTACGGGTTCAAGGTCGGGGCGGCGGTGAGGCGGTGCGCGGTGTCGTCCATATGACCATCACGGTACGCCGCGGCGGTGACACCGGAAGTGTGCCGCGCGCGACGGCGCGCGGGCCGGGGTGTGAACCCTGAGGGTCCGTCGTCGGACCCCCGTCCGCCGGCGCCCGGAGGGGCCCGCGCCGGTCAGCCGCGGACCGCCTTGAGGACGGCCGCGGCGGCGCCCTCCTGGCCCTTGGCGTTCGGGTGGATTGCGGCCAGGCCGGGCGCCGGGAACGGCGGCTCCACCCACCGGGCGCCCTCCCCCGCGCACATGTCGTGGCCGGCCGACGGCGCCGCGAGGTCCACGAAGACCGCCCCGGCCGCCTCCGCGCGCTTCTTGAGCATGGCGTTGAGCTGCTGTTCCTTCTCCACCAGGAAGCCCAGGTCCCCGCCGGCCACGGTCGAGCCCAGCACCGGGAGGCAGCTCGCCGGATCGGCGGGCAGCAGCGACGGGTAGCCGACCACGTACACCCGGGCCTGCGGGGAGCGGCGCTTGATCTCCTCCAGCTGCCGGCCGAGCCGCTCGCCCGCGCTGTCCACCTTGCGCTGCACCTGGTCGCCGCCGTCCGCGGTGCCGTAGGAGTCGCGGCAGGGCGCGGCGGCGCGCTCCGAGCCGACCAGGCCCTTGAACGCGTCCACCAGGTTCTCCCTGGCGCACTGGCCGACGACGTCCATGAAGCCGGCGTCGTTGCCGCCGATGCCGACGGTCACCAGACGGGTGGCCGTGGTGAGCGCGTCCAGTTGCGGCGGGTTGCTGCCGCCGTCGGTGTTCTGGGCACCGCTCAGGTCGCCGGTGCGGGCACCGCTGCAGCTGACGTCCCGGAACCGCTCCCCGGTCAGGCCGAGCGCCTGGGCCACCAGGGACGGGTAGTTGACCGCCGACCGGGAGCAGCCCTTCGGCTCGCCCGCCTGCGGGCTGATCTTCAGGCCGGCCGTGTAGGAGTCGCCGAGCGCCACGTACGGGCCGGTGGGCGTGGGCGTCGGGGTGGCCGCGGCGGCGGCCCGCGCGGGCGCGGAGCCGTCCGCGGCGGCGGCGACGGTCGCGGAGCCGGTCGAACCGGAGCAGCCGGCGACCAGCAGGGCGGCGAGGCCCGCGCCCACCGCGCCGGTGAGCGCGGTGGTCGGGCGTACGGAAAGCGGCACGGGATCCCCCCGGGTAGGAGCCGGTGATCTTCCTACGACGGCCCGTCCCCCGGGCACCGCAGGGCCCAACGGACGGGCGCGCCCGATCGCTCCCGCCCGGGGCGGTGACTTTCCGGCGCCGGCGCGGTTCCTCCGGGCCCGGTCCGCTCCCCGATCCGGGGCTACTCCGGACCGCGCTCGTGCTCGGCCAGGAACTGCTCGAAGCGCCGGCCCAGCTCGTCCGCCGACGGCAGGTCCGTCGGCTCGGCCAGCAGGCTCTCCCGGCCCTCGGCACCGGCCACCGCGTCGTACTGGCCCTCCATGCCGCGGATCGCCGAGCGCAACTCGCCGTCGCCCTGCGCCAGCTGCTCCTCGATGTCGGCGTACACCACGTCGACCCGCTCGCGCAGCAGGGTGCCGGGCAGCACCAGCCCGGTCGCGGACTGCACCGCTTCCAGGATCTGCACCGCGGCCGCCGGGTACGCCGAACGCGCCACGTAGTGCGGCACGTGCGCGGCGAAGCCCAGCACGTCGTGCCCCGCCTCGGCCAGCCGGTACTCCAGCAGCGCCTGGGCGCTGCCCGGCACCTGGGCCTGCTCGAACCACTGCGGGTAGCCGGCCGCGAGGTCCAGCCGGTTGCCGTGCGGCGTCAGGCCGACCGGCCGGGTGTGCGGCACGCCCATCGGGATGCCGTGGAAGTCCAGGCTCAGCCGGACGTCGAAGCGCTCGACCAGCTGGCGCACGGCGGCGACGAAGCGCTCCCACTCGACGTCCGGCTCCGGGCCGGTGAGCAGCAGGAACGGCGAACCGGCCGTGTCGTGGACCAGCTGGAGGAGGATCTCCGGCGGCTCGTAGGACGACCAGTGCTCGCGGTCGAAGAGCATCGCGGGGCGGCGGGCCCGGTAGTCCACCAGGCGGTCGTGGTCGAAGCGGGCGACCACCTGCGGCGCCCCGGTCTCCAGCAGGTGGGCGACCACCTGGGCGCCCGCCTCGCCGGCGTCCATGAAGCCCTCGAAGTGGTGGAGCAGCACCAGGCCGGCACCGGTGTCCGCCAGCGCGGCCCTCGCCGCGGCCACGGCGGCCACACCCTGTTCGTCCAGCTCGTACAGCGCCTGGGGATCACGCACCGCTCACCCACACCCCGTTTCTCTCCTCGTCGCGGTTCGCCGCGTCCGCTCCCCCGCGCGTCGGCGCGCGCGGGAGGGCTCGTGCCCGGCTCTCCTCGTCCAGCGTGCGGGGCGCCGCCGGAATTCCCGGCGGGCCGGGACGTTTGCCCGGACCGCCCGCGGCGGGCCCCCGGCCGGCCGGTCCGGCCATGATCGCACCCGCCTCGAAAGGCCCAGGTCAGCGGGGAGCGGACGGGCGCGACGACCCGTCCGGGCGCTGTCCCGGGGGCCATTCGTGTGCCGCGAAGTGACGCACCGCCTTCTGACGGGTATCGTCCTCTCGCTGCCTCGCATCGTCGCGTCGTCGTCACGTCGTCCGTAACGCCGTCGACCACGTCCCGGACCGGTGTTCGGCCAGCCACCCACGACGCATCTTGCCTTCACCTGGCCGCCTGCTTCCCTTCGCGCACTCGTTTCCTCCTCGGCCATCTCGCGGACGCACACTGTCCCCTCGCTCATCCCGCCGGACCGGTCCGTGGACCCGTGTCCGTTCCGGCACCGCGCTGCCCGTCTCCGGGCCGTCGCTCCCCGCTCCGCTCGACCGGACCTCCGGCGTGCGCGGGCACCGGTGGGCGCGCTCCGGGGCGGGGCGAACCAGTCATCGCTCGCCCGCGCCGCACCCCGGCACGGGCCAGCGCCCTCCGACCGATGAAGGACCGAAGGTTCCGTGCCCGTACCTGTCATCCTCACCGGCCGCACCGTGCGGCTGGAGCCCCTCGCCGCGCACCACGCCGAGGCCATCGCCAAGGCCGGCGCCGAGGACCGTACGACCTACGCCTTCACCCCCGTCCCGCACGGCCTGGAAGCGGCCCGGGAGTACGTCGCGCGCGCCCTGGCCGACCAGGCCGCCGGCCGGTCGCTGCCGTTCGCCACGGTGAACCAGGCCGACGGCCGGGTGGTGGGCTCCACGCGGTTCCTGGAACTCGACTACTGGCAGGGGCCGCTGGTCTGGCCGCCGGTGCCGGGCGTGCCGTTCGGCGATCCGGACACCGCCGTCCCGGACGCCGCCGAGATCGGCAACACCTGGCTGTCGCCGCGCGCCCAGGGCACCGGCATCAACACCGAGGCCAAGCTGCTGATGCTCCGGCACGCCTTCGAGGTGTGGGGCGTGCAGCGGATCTCGCTGCGCGCCGACGCCCGCAACCTGCGCTCGCGCACCGCCATCGAGCGGCTCGGCGCGACCTCCGAGGGAGTCCGCCGGGCGCACTCGCGCGGGCTGGACGGGGTGGTCAGGTCGACCGCGTTCTACTCGATCCTGGACGACGAGTGGCCGGCCGTCCGGGACATCATCGAACTGCGGATCGCCGCCGCCACCTCGCCGAGCGCCCCGGACCCGGCGATCAACCAGGAGTGCCTTAGACACGGCGGCGGCGCCGGGCACCTGATCACCGCCTGACCGTCAGGACCCGAGCGGCTCCCCGGTGGCGGCGGCCCGCAGCAGCCGTACCAGCAGGCCGCTGCCCCCGCCGTCGCGCGGCCCGGGCGCGCGGTGGGGACAGGTCTCGACGACGGCGGACACCGGGCGCCAGCCCTCCCGGCCCGGGGCGACGGCCAGCTCCCAGACGGGCTGGCCGTCGCGGCAGAGCCGCAGGGCGCCCCCGCCGGTGAGGACCCGCCAGCCGCGGTCCGGCTCCGCGCCGGTCCGCAGCGCCCGCCACTGGGCGTCCGTCCACACCACGTCCGGCACCGGGCAGGAGCGCGGCACCAGCATGTCCGCGCCGCCCCGGCCGCCGGGGACGCCGGGGACGCTCCCGGGCTCCGGGAACGCCCAGGCGGGCAGCGGCTCGCGGGCGGCCAGCCAGGCCGCGGGGATGCCGGCCGTCCCGGTGTGCGCGGCCACCACGCCACCGGTGATCGCGGCGACGGTGTCCATGTCGCCGCCGGCGGCCACCGCCTCCCAGACCGCCGCCGGGTAGTCGGCGAGCCGGCGGGCCGCGCACCACAGCGCGTACGGGACGGTGTCGGCGGCGCTGGTGCGGCTGCCGTTGCCGAGCACCCGGGCGGCGCGCTCGGAGTCCGGCTCGGCGAGAAGGGCGATCGCCTCGGTCAGGCCGTCGTGGACGGCGCCGCGCGGGGTGAGCCGGCGGACCTTCTCCAGGAAGTTCTCCGGCGTCATCCGCGTGGTCCGGGCCCGCACCGCGAGGGCCGCCGCCACCGCGACGGCGATCGCGCCGTCCACGGCCTGCGGGTGGGTGTGGGTGATCAGCGCCGACTCGGCGGCCGGGCGCACCGCCCGCACCGGGTCGGCCGCGTACGCCGCCCCGAGCGGGGCGACCCGCATCGCGGCGCCGTTGCCGTACGAACCCCGGCCGTCGAACAGCCCGGCGGCCAGCGCCGTCGCGTCGCCGCCCTCCCGGATCAGCCGCAGCAGGCGGTTGGCGGACGGGCCGTAGCCCCGGTCGAAGTCGTGCCGGCGGGCGAAGGCATGGGTGAGGTCGAACACGTCGATCCCGCCGCGCTCGGTGTGCGCGGCGTACAGCGAACACGCCATCTCGGTGTCGTCGGTCCACGGCCAGCAGCCGGGCGGAGCCGTGCGGGCGGTCAGGTGGGTGCGGGCGGTGGCGGGGACGAAGAACTGGGCGCCGAGGGCGTCGCCGACGGAGAGGCCGTTGAGCGCGTCGAGCGCCGGGCCGGTGTGAGGAGTCGTCATCGCGGACAAGCCCACCCTCCGCACCGCCCCGCGTCAACCTCGTTTGACCGGACGGCCCCCCGGCGGGCGACGTTCCGCATACCGCCGATCCGGGCGGGAACCACCGGGGCATGACCAGCGCCGGCTCCCTCGTCGACCCCCTGCTGCTGCTCGGCGCCGACCAGCAGCACATCGTCACCCGCGCCCAGCTGCGCCGGCTCGGCGTGCCGTCCGGCACCATCGCGCACCGGCTGCGGCCCGGCGGGCCCTGGCAGCGGGTCCTTCCCCGGGTGATCTGCCTGCAGACCGGCCGGCTGACGGTGCGCCAGCGGCTGCGGGCCGCCGTCGCCTACGCGGCTCCCAAGGGGCTGCCCGCGCCACCCGGCGGGGAGGTGCTGCTCACCGGCGTGGCGGTGCTCGCCGACGCCGGACTCCCCTCGGCCGGGCACCCGGCGGACCTCACCGCCGTGGACGTGCTGATCCCCGCTCGGCGCAGGGTCGCCGACCGGGCCTTCGTGCGGATCCACCGGGCGAGCGGGCCGATGCCCGGCGGCTTCGAGCGCGACGACGGCCTCTGGAGCACCTCGGTCGCCCGGGCACTGGCGGACCTCGCGCCCCGGGAGAGCGGACGGCACCGGTTCCGCGCGCTGTGCGCCGAGGCCGTCCAGCGCCGGCACTGCGAACTCGGCGAGCTGCTGGACCAGTTGCTGGCCCGGCCGGACGTGCGCGAGCTGCCCCGGCTGGCCTCGGTGGTGGAGGAGCTGACCGCCGGGGTGCGCTCGGTGGTCGAGGGCGAGGCGCGGGACGCGGTGCGCGGCGCCGGGCTGCCCGAGCCGCTGTGGAACCCGGTGCTGTTCCTGGACGGGAGGTTCCTGGCCGTGCCGGACGCCTACTGGCCGTCGGCCTGCGTCGCGCTGGAGATCGACTCCCGGGCCTGGCACCTGCGGCCGGCCGACCACGAGCGGAGCCTGACCCGAGCCAACCGGCTGACCGCCGCCGGCCTGCCGGTGGTCCGCACCACCCCCGTCCAACTGCGCCGGGACCCGGGCCCCGTGCTGCACGAACTGGCCGCGCTGCTCGCGTCCGGCCCGCACGGCCCGCACGCCCGGATCAGCTGGCGCCGGGCCCGCTGACCGGCGCGGGCCCCGCCCCCGTCCTGGAACCCGGCGGCCGGTGGTAGCCGGTCTGCCCGGGCGGCGGCGGCCGAGAGCCGCCCGAGGTTGTCCGGATCGAAGGGGCTCGACGGCGGGGCCGCCGGGACGCTCAGCAGCGGGCGTCGATCTCCTGGAAGGTGCCGTAGTGGTCGGCGGTCCAGTACTGCTCGCCGGAGTCGCCGGTGACCACGCGGCGGGCGCCGCGGTCGGCGGAGCCGGGGGTCACGACGGTGAACTCGTGGTAGTAGCCGGAGGCCTTGCGCGGGAGGCGGTTCTCGCGGTTCTCGAAGACGATGCCGTCCGAGCGGTAGGGGTAGGGGCCGCCCTTGGCGATCAGGCCGAGGGTGTCGCGGGCCTGGCCGGGCAGCGTGGTGCGGCAGACGTCGGCCATCGCCGGGTCGGTCGGCACCCAGCCGGTGGCGGAGCCGGCCGCGGGCGGGGTGGCCGGTGCGGAGGGCTTGGGCGCGCTCGGCTTGGGTGCGCTCGGCTTCGAAGCCGAGGGGCCGCTCGACGCGGCGGCCGGTCCGGTGGAGGTCGCGGCGGCCGTGGGCGTGCTGTCGCCGGTGCCGTCGGACACGACGTAGCCGACTGCGGCGGCGATCGCGCAGAGCAGCACGGCGAGGACGGTCCACAGGCGGTTCTTGCTGGTCATGGATTCCAGCTTGGCAGCCGGCGGCCCCGTACCCGGCGAGCCACACGCGTGGCCGCGGCCACATCCGGGCTCTCGGGCACGGCACGGGGGAAGGCCGCGCGGCTCGCCCCGGCCTCTGGAAAAGCCGCGCGGCCGGGGCGGGTACGGACGCCGTTGTCCGTTCCCGCCCCGGCCGCTCTCACGTACGCCGGTTCTCCTGCGCCGAGCTCCGGTGTACGCCCCTCCCCGATGGAGGGGACACGGTCAGCGGTCGCGCCGGGCCGGGGGGCTCGGAGCCCCCCGGCGTTTTCAGCGCGAGTCGCTGCCCGCGGACTCGATGGCGGCGCGGCCGGCCTCCAGGCGCGCCACCGGGATCCGGAAGGGGGAGCAGGAGACGTAGTCCAGCCCCACCTCGTGGAAGAAGTGGACCGAGTCCGGGTCGCCGCCGTGCTCGCCGCAGACGCCGAGCTTGAGGTCGGGGCGGGTGGCCCGGCCGGCCTCGACGGCGTGCTTGACGAGCGAGCCGACGCCGTCGCGGTCGATGGTCTCGAACGGCGAGACCCCGAAGATGCCCTTCTCCAGGTAGGCGGTGAAGAAGGAGGCCTCGACGTCGTCGCGGGAGAAGCCCCAGACCGTCTGGGTGAGGTCGTTGGTGCCGAAGGAGAAGAACTCGGCGGCCTCGGCGATCTGGCCGGCCGTCACGGCGGCGCGCGGCAGCTCGATCATGGTGCCCAGCTTGATGTCCAGCTGGACGCCGGTGGACTGGGCGACCTCGGCGAGCACGCGCTCGCACTCGTCGCGGACCAGCTCCAGCTCCTGGACGGTGCCGACCAGCGGGATCATGACCTCGGGGCGCGGGTCCCCGCCGGCCAGCTTGCGCTCGGCGGCGGCCTCGGCGATGGCCCGGACCTGCATGCCGAACAGGCCGGGGATGACCAGGCCGAGGCGCACGCCGCGCAGGCCGAGCATCGGGTTCTGCTCGTGCAGCTTGTGCACCGCCTGGAGCAGGCGCAGGTCGTTCTCGTTCGGGTCCTTGCGGGCCTCGGCGAGGGCGACGCGCACCGACAGCTCGGTGATGTCCGGCAGGAACTCGTGCAGCGGCGGGTCGAGCAGGCGGACGGTGACGGGCAGGCCGTCCAGCGCCTGGAAGAGCTCGACGAAGTCGCCCTTCTGCATCGGCAGCAGGGTGGAGAGCGCCTGCTCGCGGTCCTTGTCGTTGTCCGCCAGGATCAGGTGCTCGACCTCCTTGCGGCGCTCCTCGCCGAGGAACATGTGCTCGGTGCGGCACAGGCCGATGCCCTGGGCGCCGTAGCGGCGGGCGCGCGAGCCGTCCTCGGCGTTGTCGGCGTTGGCGCGCACGGCGAGCCGGCGGCGGACGTCGGCGTGCGACATCAGCCGGTGCACGGCCTGGACCAGGCCGCCCTGGACGTCGGCGCCGGCGTGCAGGGTGCCCTCGAAGTACTCGACCACCGGGGAGGGCAGCACGGGTACCTCGCCGAGGTAGACCTTGCCGGTCGCACCGTCGATGGAGACGATGTCGCCCTCTTCGAGGACCAGGCCGTCGGCGGTGGTCATCCGGCGGCGCTTGGTGTCGACCTCCAGCTCCTCGGCGCCGCAGACACAGGTCTTGCCCATGCCGCGGGCGACGACGGCGGCGTGCGAGGTCTTGCCGCCGCGCGAGGTGAGGATGCCCTCGGCGGCGATCATGCCGTCCAGGTCGTCCGGGTTGGTCTCGCGGCGGACCAGGATGACCTTCTCGCCGGAGCGCGACCACTTCACCGCGGTGTAGGAGTCGAAGACGATCTTGCCGATGGCGGCGCCGGGCGAGGCGGCGAGGCCCCAGGCGATCTGCTTGGACTCGGCGTTCGGGGCGAAGCGCGGGAACATCAGCTGGGAGAGCTGGCCGCCGGTGACCCGCATCAGGGCCTCGTCCAGGTCGATCAGGCCCTGGTCGACCAGCTGGACGGCGATCCGGAAGGCGGCCGCGGCGGTGCGCTTGCCGACCCGGGTCTGGAGCATCCAGAGCTTGCCGCGCTCGATGGTGAACTCGATGTCGCAGAGGTCGCGGTAGTGGTTCTCGAGCTTCTGCATGATCGCCATCAGCTCGTCGTACGACTTCTTGTCGAGCTTCTCCAGCTCGGACAGCGGCAGGGTGTTGCGGATGCCGGCGACGACGTCCTCGCCCTGGGCGTTGGACAGGTAGTCGCCGTAGACGCCCTGGGTGCCGGTGGAGGGGTCACGGGTGAAGGCGACACCGGTGCCGGAGTCCTCGCCGAGGTTGCCGAAGACCATGGTGCAGACGTTGACCGCGGTGCCCAGGTCGTTCGGGATGCGCTCCTGGCGGCGGTAGAGCCGGGCCCGGTCGCCGTTCCAGGAGTGGAAGACGGCGTGGATCGCGAGGTCCATCTGCTCGCGCGGCTCCTGCGGGAAGGCCCGGCCGGTCTCGCGTTCGACGATGCCCTTGAACACCCCGACCAGCCGCTTCAGGTCCGCGGCGTCGAGGTCGAGGTCGTTGGCGGTGCCCTTGGCGTGCTTGGCCTCGTCCAGGGCCTCCTCGAACAGCTCGCCGTCGACGCCCAGCACGGTCTTGCCGAACATCTGGACCAGGCGGCGGTAGGAGTCCCAGGCGAAGCGCTCGTTGCCGGACTGCGCGGCCAGGCCGGCCACCGAGGCGTCGGAGAGGCCGATGTTCAGGACGGTGTCCATCATGCCGGGCATGGAGAACTTGGCACCCGAACGCACCGAGACGAGCAGCGGGTTGTCGGCCTGGCCGAGCTTCTTGCCCATCTCGTGCTCGAGGGCGTCCAGATGGGCGCTGATCTCCTCGTGCAGCGAGGTGGGCTCGCTGCCGGTCTCCAGGAAGACCTTGCAGGCCTCGGTGGTGATGGTGAACCCCGGGGGAACCGGAAGGCCCAGGTTGGTCATCTCGGCCAGGTTCGCGCCCTTACCGCCAAGAAGATCCTTGAGGTCCTTGTTTCCTTCAGTGAAGGAGTAAACAAACTTCTGCTGGGACGCCACGGGTCGGTCTCCTCGCACACGGTTGCCCTGACGCCGGAGAACATACCCATTTCGAAGGCGCTCCCGCGCCGCCAATAGGGCGTACGTCGTCAGGATCGGCAAGTAACCCGCTAGATCGAATGCCCTGAATCGTGTTCACCTCTGGTGGTGAAATCGTCCGGTTGACGCTAGCGAGTGTTCAAGTCTTGAAGGCGGCGAAACCGGAAGATCACATCACCGGAACGCACCGTAGCCGCGGACCCTCCGGGCTGACGGACCGGCTTGATTTCCTGCACCCTCAGTGCCCGATCCGCCACCGCTCCCCTTCGGGAAGCGATCCGCCCCCGACTTGTTCATTTCGTCCTGTCGGCCACCTCCGACCGCCAGGGTATGTGGCCAGCGTCACGAGCGCATCTCATCGTTCGAGCGTAGGCCCACTGCGCCCTTCGTCGCACAGCGTCCAGAAATGAGTCCGCTCCGTGATGTCCTGCTGCCGAAAAGGAGCCCTCTTGGCCAGATCGGCGAAGAGGGCTGGGACGCCGCGGCAATCGACCGGAGGGGTCAATTTTGCCAATGCGTAGTGGTCAGCCGCCAGACGTATCCGATTCGGCATCCTCACCCGGTCGGGCGCAGTCATACGGATCGTCCAACCAGCCGTCCGGCAGAACGACCCGGTTGTTGCCGCTGGTCCGCCCGCGGGGGCCGTCCGCACCGGCCGGCCAGTCCTGGGACTGCTCCACCAGGGCGAGGGTTTCGGCCAGTTCGGACAGGGAGGAGGAGTTGGCCAGCTTCACCCGCAGCTCCGAGCCCACCGAGAAGCCCTTGGTGTACCAGGCGACGTGCTTGCGGAAGTCGATCACGCCACGGGCCTCGTCGCCCAGCCACTCGCCGAGCAGCTGCGCGTGCCGGACCATCGCCCGCGCCACGTCGGCGAAGGTCGGGCGGGCGTAGTCCACCTCGCCCTCGAAGATCGCCACCAGGTCCTTGAACAGCCACGGCCGGCCCAGGCAGCCGCGGCCGACCACCACGCCGTCGCAGCCGGTCTCGCGCATCATCCGCACCGCGTCGTCCGCCGACCAGATGTCCCCGTTGCCGAGCACCGGGATCCCCGCAGGGACGGACTCGCGCAGCCGGGCGATCGCCGACCAGTCGGCGGTGCCGCCGTAGTGCTGGGCGGCGGTGCGGCCGTGCAGGGCGATCGCGGAGACGCCCTCCTCCGCGCCGATCCGGCCGGCGTCCAGGTAGGTGAGGTGGTCGTCGTCGATGCCCTTGCGCATCTTCATGGTGACCGGAAGGTCACCGGCGTTGGCCACGGCCTCGCGCAGGATCTCGCGCAGCAGGTTGCGCTTGTACGGCAGCGCCGAGCCGCCGCCCTTGCGGGTCACCTTGGGGACGGGGCAGCCGAAATTGAGGTCGATGTGGTCGGCGAGGCCCTCATCGGCGATCATCCGGGCCGCCTTGCCGACGGTCACCGGGTCCACCCCGTACAGCTGGATCGAGCGCGGCTTCTCGCTCGGGTCGAACTTGATCAGCTGCATCGTCTTGGCGTTGCGCTCGACCAGGGCCCGGGTGGTGATCATCTCGGAGACGTAGAGGCCCTTGCCCCCGCTCTGCTCGCGGCACAGGGTGCGGAACGGCGCGTTGGTGATGCCGGCCATCGGCGCCAGCACGACGGGCGGCCAGACCTGCAGCGGGCCGATGGACAGCGGCGCGAACTCGCCGCCGGCCGGGCGGACGGGGCCGCGCGCGGTGGCGGCCGCGGTGGTGTCGCCGTCGGCGGGGCCGGTCGCGGTGGCGGTGGCGGTCGCGGTGCTCGGCTCGGTGGGTGCGGGCGGGACTGTCATGCGCGGCTGACCTCGGGGACGGCGGGTGGGGGACTCTTCATTGTCCCCCACCCGGCCGAGCCGCCCGGGGCCGTCACCTGTCGGGCACGCTCTCCCGCCTGTCGTCCCTCGCGGTGTCCTTCGCGAAGACCGACACCGTTCCGGAGCTGACCGAGATCCTGATCTTGTTCGGACTGGAGCGGTCGGCCAGCGTCGGGTCGATGCCACCGCGCGCCAGCGGGGACGCCCCGCCGTCGAAGTCGTAGCGCGTCCCGCTCGGCAGGCCCAGCATCACCGATCCGGAGGTCACCCCGATGTCCACGGCGGCCGGGGGCGCGGTGAAGCCCAGCTCCATCGAGCCCGAGGTCGCGGCGGCGTTGACGCCGGGAGAGGTGAGACGGCTGCCCCGGACGGAGCCCGAGGTGGTGCGCACGGTCACCGGGCCGGACACGTCGGCCAGCAGGACCTCCCCGGAGGTGGAGAGCAGGTTGACCTCCCCCGCCACCCCGGCGACGTCGATGGTCCCGGTGGACTGCTTGCCGGTCACCGCGACCCCTCGCGGCACGTCCAGCTCGATCACCGCACCGCAGCCGAAGTCGCCGGCCGGCAGCACCCGCTTGCAGTCCATCCGGACGTCGAGCTGGTCCTGCTCGAAGAGCGCCGAGACGACCGGCATCCGGACCATCCAGTTCAGGTACTGGCGGACCACCACCCGGCCCTCCTCCCCCGGCCGGATCCGCACGCTGGCGTTGCCCGTGTCCAGCCGGACCCTGGTCACCGCGACCGGGTAGGACATCTCCGAGCGGGTGCGCTGCTGCACCGCGATCGCCCAGGTCTGCACGGCGCCGACGAGCAGCGCCACGACGAGCGCGAGCGTGCCGAACACCCGCCAGGCCCGGTGGCCGCGGCGGGCGGGCCCCGGGGCCGGCCGCCCCGCGCCCTCCGCCGTCCCGTTCCGCGCCGCGCCCCGCTCCGTCGTCATCGTCATCCCAGTTCCAGGAAGCGGAGCACCGCCATCACCCGCCGGTGGCTGTCGTCGGCGGGCGGCAGGTCGAGCTTTCCGAAGATCGAGTTGATGTGCTTGGCCACCGCGCTGTCGCTGACCACCAGGGCGGCGGCGATCGCGGCGTTCGACCGGCCCTCCGCCATCAGGGCGAGCACGTCGCGCTCGCGCGGAGTCAGCCGCTCCAGCGGATCGCGGTGGCGGCGCACCAGCAGCTGGGCGACCACCTCCGGGTCCAGCGCGGTGCCGCCCTCGGCCACCCGCTGCAGCGCGTCCACGAAGTCGTCGACATTGGCCACCCGCTGCTTGAGCAGGTAGCCGACGCCGCTGGTGTTGCTGGTCAGCAGGTCCGCGGCGTACCGCTCCTCCACGTACTGGGAGAGCAGCAGCACCGCCACCTCCGGCCACTGCCGGCGGATCAGCAGCGCCGCCCGCACGCCCTCGTCCGTGAAGCCGGGCGGCATCCGGACGTCCGCCACCACCACCTGCGGGCGGTGCTCCTGCACCGCAGCGAGCAACTCCTCGGCGTCCCCGACGGCGGCGGCCACCTCGTAGCCCACCGCCTCCAGGACCTTGACCAGGCCGACCCTGAGCAGGACCGAGTCCTCGGCGATCACAGCACGCACGGCAACTCCACGGTGATGGTGGTCGGGCCCCCGACGGGGCTGAGCACGGACAGGGACCCGTCGACCGAGGCGGTGCGCCGGCGCAGACCGGTCAGGCCGGTGCCGCGCGAGGCCTCCGCCCCGCCCACTCCGTCGTCGCTGACGATCAGGCGCAGCCGGCCGCCGACGGTGCGCACCGAGACGTCCGCCCTGGTGGCCCGGGCGTGCTTGGCGACGTTGGTCAGCGCCTCGGAGACGGTGAAGTAGGCGACCGCCTCGACGGTCGGCGCTATCCGCTCGGTCAGGTCGACGTCCAGCCGGACCGGCAACGGGGTACGGGCCGCGATCCCGGAGAGCGCCGCGTCCAGCCCTCGGTCCTCCAGGACGGCCGGGTGCAGGCCGCGGACCAGGCCGCGCAGCTCGTCGATGGCCGCCTGCGCCTCCTCGTGCGCCTCGACGATCACCTGCATGGCGTCGGGCGGGACGTCCTTGAGGGTGCGGCGGGCCAGGCCGAGGTTCATGGCGAGCGAGGTGAGCCGCTGCTGGGCGCCGTCGTGCAGGTCGCGCTCGATCCGGCGGCGCTCGGCGTCCACCGCGTCGACCAGACCGGCCCGGCTCTCGACCACCTCCTCGATCCGGTGCTCCAGCTCGGCGGTGCGGCCCGGACCGAGCATCCGCACCGCGGTCGCCTCGTCCAGCCGGGCCAGCAGGTGGACCGCCCAGGGCAGCACCACGAGCAGCAGCAGGCCACCGACGGTGAGCGAGACGTCCAGCTCGGCCCACTGGTGGTGGACCGGGGAGGTGGCCGGCATCAGCCAGGCCCAGCCGTAGACCGTCGAGGCCACGAGGGCCGCGCCCCATCCGTAGACGACGACCGCCGCGCCGGCGGCGACCAGCGGGCCGACCAGCAGGTGGTAGCCGACCTGGCGCCAGCTGACGCCGGTGCGCAGCCTGGTGAACAGCCCGGCGGGCGTGGCGACGGGGCGCAGCAGCGGCGGGATGTCCACCCCGCGCAGGGCGCGCAGCCGGCCGCGCTGGGCCACGGTGAGCGGGCGGATGGAGAGCAGGATCGCGCCCAGGAGGACCAGCGTCACCTTCGGGGTGAGGACGGCCAGCCAGGCGGGCAGGGAGAGCGGGATTCCGGCGGCGAGGAAACGGGTGTCCCGCCAGGCCACCGCCGACCACGGGGGCCGGAAGGCGCTCCCGGCGAGCGCGGCGTTCGGCGTCGTGGAGGGCATGGCGGACAGCCTAGAGCGCGGTGATCAACCGTCACCATGAAGGGGGCTGCCGAGAAATGGTGAAGCTGGGTACACCCCGGATTCGGATCGGTGCACTACCGACAACGCGGCGCGCGGCCGCGAGTCTTGACGGCATGACGAACACCGCATCGCACTCCGCCAACCCGCCGCACGGGCGTCCGGACCGCGGCACCGGCCACGGCGCGGCCGCCGCCCCGGCCGCCCGCGCCGAGGGCCGGCTGCCGGTCGGGCCCGCCGGTGTGCTCGGCGGGTTCCACGAGCCCGGCGGCCCGGTCGGGCCGTGGTCGGTGCGCAGCGTGCCGGCCGGCCGCGGGCGCGGGTGCGGGCGGGCGGCGCTGGAGGTGTACGAGCACGGCGAGCTGGTGGACGTGCTGGTCGCGGCCCGGCTCCGCCGCGGTCTGCTGCGCGGCGCCCGCGCCTGGGCCGGTCCGGGCGCGGGTACGGGCGGGCGCCGGCGCACCCGGCACGGGCTCGCCTGGGGGCGGCTGCCGCACGGCGGCGCCGTGCCCACCGTCGGGTTCACCGGCGGGCGGCTGCTGCGGCTGCCGGGGCGGCCCGCGCCGGTGGTCGCGGTGGGCGAGGTGGTCGCCGTCGCCGGGGAGTTCTGGCTCGCGTGGGCCGAGGGCGTCTTCGACGGCGTGCTCGTCGAGGCGGCCGGCGGGGCCGGGCCCGAGCGGTCCCCGCTGACCAGGGTCCGCGCCGCCCGCGCGCTCGACGCGGAGTGCGGGGGCGCCCGGTGAACGCCGCCGTCCGCCCCGCGCTCGCCTCGCTCACCCCGTTCGCCTCGCGGGTGCCCGCCGTCGCCGCCCTCGCGCTGCTGCCCTGGGTGGCGGTGCTCGCGGCCGCCGGCGAGACGGCGTGGGTCGTCCTGGACCTGTGCGAGTTCGCCGCCCTGCTCCGGCTGGACGCCGTGCTGCGCCACCGCCGCCCGGCCGCCGTCGCACCCGCCGGCGTGGTCGCCCTGCTGCTCGCGGCGGACGCCCTGGTCGACATCGCGACCGCGGGCCCGGGCGCCGAGACGCTCGCGGCGCTGATGATGGCGGGCTGCGTCGAGCTGCCGCTCGCCGCGCTCTGCCTGGCCCTCGGGCTGGCCCGCGCCGGGCGGCCGTCAGCGGACCGGCGCCGCCGGGGCCCCCGCCATGGCCCCGGCCGACGGCAGCCGGGTGGGCAGCCGCGTCACCAGCGCGGCGGTCTCCTCGTCCTTCGGGGTGTAGACGACCATCCGCGGGCCCTGGGACGGGCCCAGCCAGAAGCTGGTGTACTCGAAGCGCAGCAGCCCGATCTCCGGCAACAGGAAACGCTTCAACCCGTTCCCCGGCCGCAGCACGTCATGCCGCTGCCAGGCCTCGTCGAACACCGGGGAGGCCTTGCGCAGACGGCAGAGCAGCGCCCGCCAGGCGGGCTCGCCCCCGTGGTCGCCCATCCCGGAGCGGAACCGGGCCACCATGACGTCGCGCTCGTCCTCGTGGTCCACCAGCACGTCACGGAAGCGCGAGGGGGTGAACGCCAGCCACATCAGATTGCGGTCCTCGGGCGGAAGCGCCTCCAGGTCCCCGACGATCCCGGTGTACTGCGCGTTGTGGGCCAGCACGTCGTAGCGGGAGTTGATCACCGCGGCCGGGTAGGGCGCCATCCGGTCCAGCGTCAGCCGGATGCTCGGGGTGACGGTCAGGCACTCCCGCACCGGTGTCGGGTCCTCCGCCCCGGCCAGCGTGAACAGATGGGCCCGCTCGCTCGGGTCGAGCAGCAGGGCGCGGGCCACAGCGTCCAGCACCTGCACCGACACCTGGATCTCGCGCCCCTGCTCCAACCACGTGTACCAGGTGACCCCGACGGCCGCGAGCTGCGCCACCTCCTCGCGGCGCAGCCCCGGCGTGCGCCGCCGACCGGTCATCGGGAGCCCCACCTGCTCGGGGGTGATCCGCTCCCGGCGGCTGCGCAGGAACGCCGCCAACTGGTTCCGCCGCGGATCGGCGGGCGCTTTCCCGGTGGTCGCCGTGACGGCGGTCAGACTCATGCCACCAGCATGCGCCAGGCGCCATCCTGTTGCCAGGTACTTCTTATACCTGGATAAGCACACTCTGGTACCAGGGTGCGGAGAGCCGGATCGTAGGACCGTGACCCAGCAACTGACCGCCGCCAAGCCCCTCACCCCCACCTCCTCAACGACCTCAGCCGCCTCTCCCGCCACCGCCTCGCCTTCCTCCTCGCCCTCCCTCGGCACTGCCGGACTGGTCACCGTCCTGCTCGGGGCCTTCCTCCCGATGCTCGACTTCTTCATCGTCAACGTCGCACTGCCGACCATCGACCACGACCTCGCCGCCGGCCCCGCCGTGCTGGAGCTGGTCGCCGCCGGGTACGGCATCGCCTTCGCCGTCCTGCTGGTCCTCGGCGGACGGCTGGGCGACATCTTCGGCCGACGCCGCCTCTTCGTCGCCGGGGCCGCCGCCTTCGCCGTGACCTCGCTCGCCTGCGGGCTCGCCCCCGGCGCCTGGTCCCTGGTCGCCGCCCGGGCCGCCCAGGGCGCCTCGGCCGCGCTGCTGATCCCTCAGGTCCTCGGCACCATCACCGCCGCCACCCACGGCGCCCGGCGCGGCCGCGCGCTCTCGGTCTACGGCGCGGTCGGCGGCATCTCGGTGGTCATCGGCCAGGTGCTCGGCGGCATGCTGGTCGCCGCCGACCTCTTCGGCAGCGGCTGGCGCTCGGTCTTCCTGCTGAACGTCCCGTTCGCCCTGCTGGCCCTCGTCCTCGCGCTGCGCTTCGTCCCGGAGAGCCGCGCCGAGCAGGCCGCCAGGATCGACACCGCCGGCACCGTGCTGCTCACCGCCTCGCTGCTCTCCCTCCTGGTCCCGCTGATGGAGGGCCGCGCCGCCGGCTGGCCGCTCTGGTCCTGGGTGCTGCTCGCGCTGTTCCCCGTGCTCGCCACCGCCTTCGCCCTGGTCGAACGGCGGGCCGAGCGGCGCGGCGGGACCCCTCTGGTGCCGCCCAGCCTGCTGCGCATCCCCGAGATGCGGCGCGGCCTCGGCATCGCGCTCCCCTACTTCGGCGGCTTCGGCGGCTTCATGTTCGTCATCGCGGTCGCCCTCCAGCAGGGCCTGCACCTCGGCCCGGTCGCGGCCGGCTGGGCGCTGGTCCCGATGGCCGTCGGCTACTTCACCGCCTCCCTCTCCGGCCCGCGCCTGATCGGCCGGTTCGGCAGCCGCGTGCTCACCGCCGGCGCCGCCGTCCAGGCCGCCGGCCTCGCCACCCTGGCCGCCACCGTCCTCGCCGACCCGGACGGTTTCTCCGCGCTGCGGATGGCTCCGGGCGTCGCCCTCGCCGGCATCGGCCAGGGACTGATCGGCACCCCGCTGTTCCGCGTCGTCCTCTCCAAGGTCCCCGCCGACCGGGCGGGCGTCGGCAGCGGTGTGCTCGCCACCAGCCAGCAGTCCAGCCTGGCTCTCGGCGTCGCCACCCTGGGCTCCCTCTACCTGGCCCTCTCGCCGAGCCTCGGCATGGACCGCGCGCTCGCCCTCTGCCTCGGCATCCAGCTCCTGGGCTCGTTCACCATCTTCTACCTGACGACCCGTCTCCCCCGTTCCATCGGCTGACGGCCGGGCCGGGTCCCCGGTTCCGTCGTGGCCACCGCCGGTCGGGCGGCCACGACGGAACCGTCCTACTCGGCCCCGCCGGGACGCAGCTCGCACCGCCCGTCGACGCACTCGCGCTGCAGCCGCCCCCGCGACACCGTCTCCAGCAGCCCGATCACCCAGCACGTCGGACACCCGCGGAACGCGAGCAGCCCGACCGGCAGCAGGAGCAACGCCACCGGCCCGGCGAACGGCAGCAGCGCGAAGGCCCCCAGCAACGCCGCGAATCCCACCCCGCCGCGTGCCAGATGCCCGGCCAGCGTCCGGCTGGCGTACCCCGAGTCCCCGGCCATCACCACTCCCCTGCGGTGGTGACGGCGCGGACCGCCGCCCGGGCCCGGTGCAGCCGTGACTTCATGGCGGCCGTGCTCAGCCCCAGCCGATCGGCGACCATCCGCCCGCTGAACCCCTGCACGTCGCGCATGATCAGCACCCGCCGCTGGTCCGCCGGGAGCGCGGCGATCGCCTCCGCCACCCGCCCGGCCTCCAGCCGCCCCAGCACTTCCTCCTCGGCCGACCGGTACGGCGCCTCCCCCGCCACCGAACGCTCCCGTAGCACCAGGCGAGCCCGCCGCAGGCACTCGTTGCGCACGATCCGGAACATCCAGGAGCCCAGCGCCCCGGTCGCACGCAGCATCCCGATCTTGCGGTACAGGATGATCAGCGCCTCCTGCGCCGCGTCCTCGGCGTCCTCCGGCGTGGCGCACAGCGACCGCGCGAACCGCTGGACGTGCGGATGCGCCCCCGACACCAGCGCGGCGATCGCCTCCACGTCCCCGTCCTGCGCCGCGGCCACCACCGAACTCCCCGGCCACGCCCCCACCTCAGCCACGCCGCCGCCCCCACTTCCGCAGCACCGTCACACTGCACGCCCCGACCAGCGCCACCCCGACCGCCACAGCCACCCAGACCATCATCACAGCCTCCTCTTCCGCCCCGGCCCTCACCGAAGCCACCCATAAGAGGCGACCACCCCCCGAAAGGATTCACCCCACCCGCCCCCGCCCCCGCCCACACCGGAACGGGACGGAGCGGAACGGGACGCCGGGCAACGCCGCGCCCTCCCGCCGGCGCCCGGTCGGACCAGCCGTCACCGCGCGCCGCCCCTCAGGGCCGCCGGCGCGGAGCCTCGTCATCGGGGGTGTCGGGGCTGGCGAAGTGGAAGGGAACCGACAGGTGCGCGGCGAGAGCGCCGCCGGCCCGCTCGGCGGCCACCGCCGCCGGGTGGCGCGGGTGGTGATCCCCCTCCTCGCCGAGGTAGCGCTCGGCCGTCGACCAGTGGACGGTGGCCAACCGGGCCTCGCCCACGGGGTCGGCCGTGATGGCCAGCAGCCGCACGAACCAGTCGCGGACGGTGTCACCGTCCCAGATCGCCTCGATCGCCACGACGCGGCCGCCGCACCCGGCCGCCCGACAGGCCAGCGACTCCAGGTCGAGAGGACTCTCCGGCTCGCGGGCGATCCGGTCGCCGTAGTGGAGGTAGCGGTCGTTGGCGATCAGCTGCGCGGTTCCGACCCCGATGCCGTGCGGAACGAGACCGACGTCGGTGATCACATGCACCGCACCGAGCAGGGAGTCCTGAAGGACGTACCCGTCGATCTCCTCGCGGATCCCGGCCGGCAGACTCTCCCACCACACGGCCCTGGCCGCCTTGTCCATGACCATCGAGCCCCCACCCCCCTCGGAGACCTCGACGACGGAGCCGCGCGCCACCCTACTGCGCCCTCGAAGCCGCAGCGTGTGCTCGTCCGTCGCGCGGCACTCCGTCAGGCGACCACCCGGCAAGCCGGTCGAGGCGCGGCGGGTCGGCTGGGGGCGGGTGGGGCCGGCAGGTGGGTGGTCAGGTGAACCAGACGATCTTGCGGTGGCCCACCAGAAGGCCGCGTGCCCCGGGCGGTCACGGCGAGGCGGGAGGTTCACCGCGTTCGCCGCGTTCGCCGCGTTCGCCGTGCTCACCGCGTTCGGTGAGCAGAGCGGCGAGGAACGGGGAAGGCGGCCCCACCGGCAACAGCGGTGGGGCCGCCTTCAGTTCACGGGCGGTACGTCAGTGCCGGTGGCGCCGACGGCGCGAGGCGAGGACGAGGGCCGCGCCGCCGAGGGCGACGGCGGCACCGATGCCGCCGATCAGCGCGACCTGGCTGCCCGTCTCGGCGAGGCCGCCACCGCCGGGCTGGTGCGGCTTGCCGCTGTGCGACGGGTGCGGGCTGTGACTGCCGGTCGCGGTGGGCGAGGGCTCCGACGTGGGCGAGCCGGTCGGCTCGGGCGTCGGGGAGGTGGTGGCGGTCGGGGAGGAGGTCGGGGACGCCGTCGGCGACGGCGAGGACGTGGTCACCGTGACCGTGGCCGTGCACTCCCCCGCCGTCGTCCCGGGCGGGCAGTTGCCGCCGGGCCGGTCGGACACCACGGTGTTGCGCAGCGTGTGGTCCCCGGCGGCCGGGTCCTTGACCTTCACCGTGTACGTCACCCGGGCGACGGCGCCGACCGCCAGGTCGCCGGTCCAGCTGAGCACCGGCTGGGCGTAGGACGGCGTGCCGGCGGTCGCGGTGGCGTCGTTGTTGTACGTGGCGTCGTCGAGGACGGCGCTCAGGTCGTCGGTGACGGTCAGTCCGGTGAGCGCCGCGTTGCCGGTGTTGGTGATGTCCACGTGGTACGTGACGGTGTCACCGGGGAGGGCCTGCGCCTTGTCGGCGCTCTTGGCGAGCCGGTAGCCGGCGTGCTCGGTGACGGTGTTGCGCACGGTGTTGCTGGTCCGCTGCTGGTCACGGCCGGTCTGGGGGCTGTGGTAGGCGAGGGACGAGGTGTTGTCGAGCTTGGTGCCCGGCGCGAGTGCGGCGTCGACCCGGGCCCGGAAGGAGATCGTCGCCTCGGCGCCCGGCGCGAGGTCGGCGGCGGTGCAGGTGACGTTCTGCCCGGAGGCGGTGCAGCCGGCGCCGGAGCCCTCGACGTAGGTGGTGCCGGCGGGCAGCACGTCGGTCAGGGTGACGCCGGTGGCGGTGTCCAGGTCGGCGGTGCTGCCGTCCGAGTGCCGGTTGGCGATGGCGAAGGAGTAGGTGATCTCGGCGCCGGGGTCGACGAGCCCGGGCGGGTTGTCCGTGGTGGAGCCGGCCGGGTTGTTGGCCTTGGTGATCTGCAGGTCCGGTTCGAGGGCGTCGACGGCGAGCCAGACCGCCTGCGGGTGCAGCGCGTCGCCCGCGCCGTTGATCCGGAGCACGGCCTGGGTGCTGCCCGCGGGGATCTTGCCGGTGACGTCGATCATCCGGGCGTCGTAGCCGTAGTTGTTGACCGGCGCGGGGTCCCGGGTGGTGATGTTGGTGCCGGTGCCGTCCGCCGCGACGTGGTCGATCCGGCTGGTGAAGGCGTTGTCGGTGGTGACGCCGCCGAACGGGTTGGGCATCGGCAGCAGCGTCAGGTTGTCGGTCGAGGAGCCGACCAGCAGCTGGTCGCCCTGGATCGGCACGTCGCCGTCGCCGACGGTGACACCCATGGTGGCCGGCGGGGCGGTGGCGGGTGTGCGGATGCCGGCGAGGGTGAGCGTCGCCAGGTTGTCGGGGCTGCGCAGCAGCTGGAAGCCGTCCCAGACCTGGAGGTAGCGCAGCGGCTCCGCCTGGTCCTCGTAGGCGACCACCAGTGACCAGCCGCCCCAGCAGCCCACGTTGTTGCCGCCGAAGTTCTGCGCGGAGGAGCGTCCGGCGCACGCCTGGATGTCGGCGACGGTGTAGCTGCCCGGACCGGCGGCCTTCACCTGGGCGGTGACGTCCTTCACGCCCGCACCGGCCAGCAGCGGCTCCGGCGGGTTGCCGCCGACCTGCTGGTCGAACCAGTCGTAGGTGTCGGCGGTGAGCTGCTCGTAGGAGGAGCTGCCCGGGACCTTCCAGGACACCAGGTTGCCGGTGTTGATGTCCCCGGAGGTGCCGCCGGCGGTGCTGGTGTTGGTCGGGTTGAACTGCCAGTACAGGCGGGCCGACAGCACCTGGGCGCCGGCCGGGATCACCAGCTGCGCGGAGGACGCGTTGTCGCCGGGCGCGTTCGGGTCGGTCTTGACGTACTTGGTGCGGCCGTTGTTGGTGCCCTCGGTGTCGTTGCAGACCGAGCCGTCGCTGTCGTCACAGGTCAGCACCGAGTTCGACGCCATCGTGAGGTTGCCGTGCGCCAGCAGGTCGAGCACCGGGTCCGGGCCGATCGGCCGCTGGGTCCCGAGACCGCGAACCGCCTTGCCGGCCTTGCCCGCCGGATCCTGGGCCTTGCCCGATGAGGACGAGGCCGACGGAGCCGACGGCGAGGTGGACGCCGACGGGGCGGCGAGCGGTGCGGAGGGGGCGAGCGCCAGCGCCGAGGCGGCGAGGGCACCGAGCACCGCGCGACTGGGCAGACGGCGGACCCGGCTTCCGGATGCCGGGCGTTCTCCGCGCGTGGCGGGTGGCGTGCGGTCTCTCACGGGGGACTCCAGGAGATGTTCGAGGGTACGGGAGGGTGAGGGGGCCCTCCCGGACGAATCATGACGTTACGTCCGGATTCGACCAGGTCGAATAATATGTCACATTCGCTCATCTCCCTCTCACGAACGTTCGTCACCCCGCGGCGCCGGGCGGAGAAATAACCCATTGGCCGCACCGGACCCCTTCGTGTCAGCATGACGATATGAGCGACGAACGCACGACCGACCCCGTCGACACCCGCGACCGCGCCGCGCTGACCGCCGCCGTGGCGGCCGGGGCGGAGCCCAAGTGGCTGATGTTCTGGGGCCACCAGGAGCAGCGGGACGGCTCGCTCGGGCCCGGGGTGCTGAGCCAGTGGTGGCCCGGGCACCCGTTCACCGTCGACGGCGTCGGGTACGCGACCGCCGAGCACTGGATGATGGCGGGCAAGGCCCGGATGTTCGGGGACGAGCGGACGCTCGCCCGGATCCTCGCGGCGGCGAGCCCCGGCGAGGCGAAGAAGCTGGGCCGCCAGGTCCGGAACTTCGACGACGCGGCCTGGACCGCCGGACGGTTCGAACTGGTCGTCCGGGGCAATGTCGCCAAGTTCGGCGGCCACGAGGAGCTGCGCGGATACCTGCTGTCGACGCGTCAGCGGGTCCTGGTGGAGGCCAGCCCGCTGGACCGGATCTGGGGCATCGGCCTCGGCGCCGACGACGAGCGCGCCCCGCGCCCGGCCGAATGGCGCGGCGAGAACCTGCTCGGCTTCGCCCTCATGGAGGCCCGCACCCGGCTGGCGGCAGCCGCCGCCGGGTGAGCGCCGCCGGCGCCTCCCGCGGGACGGCGCTCCCGCGGGGCGCGTGCGCCGGGTCGCCCACCACTCGCGCACTCCGTGCGCCCCCGGACACCACTCGCAAGCCAGTGGACGTACTCCCGTAACGCCGTCGCCGTATTTCGACGCGAGGATGTCTGGCCGTCAGGGTCACGATGGACAGGTTGCGGTGATCATGCGTACACGGCACACGGAACGGCCCCTCGGCGCGGACCCGGGCGGCGGCGAGGGCGAGCAGGCGGCTCTCGAACTCAGGGCGCAGCTGGACGAGTTGCTCCGCGCCCGGCAGTACGCGGGACAGCGTGAGCGGCGGCTCGCCGAGGCCCTGCGGGCGCTGCCCGAACGGCAGCACCCGGACGGGGAGCTGCTGCGGCAGCTGACCCAGGCGCGGACGCTGCGCGAGGGGCTGGGCGCCCGCTGCCTGGAGCTCAGCGACCGGCTGAAGGCGCTGGAGGAGCAGTTGCGCCAGCCGTCCCCCCGCCGCTGGATCCCGCGCCAGCCCGTCGACACGCCCCTCGGCGCTCCCTTCGACACCCCCCTCGCGACGCCCGCCGACGCCTTCGCCGGCCGGTCCGCCGCCGCGTCCGCCGACCCGTCCGCGGGCACGCCCGGCGACACCTACGCCGACACGCGCGCCGGCGGACCCGTCGACGCGACCGGCGGCACGCACGGGAGCACGCACGGGAGCGAGGCCGGCTCCGGCGGCGCGCAGGACGACGGGCGGGCCGCCGCCGAGCCGCAGGCGCCCCCCGCCCCGCCCCGGCGCCGCTCCCCCGGCGAACTGGCCGCCCTCGCCGAGCGCATCACGACCCTGTACCGCCGGGCCTCCCCGGACGAGGCCGCCGGCATCCTGGACCAGGGCGCCGAGCACCTCACCCCGCACGACACGGCCCGACTGGCCGCCCTGCTCGCCCGGCGCGGACCGACCGGCGCCTCCGTCCAGCTGGTCCGCAGCGCCGTCCACGCCGGACCCCAGCACGCCGCCACCACCCTCGCCGAACTCCGCCAGGCGGGGCTCGCCGAGGAGGCCGGCGACCTCTTCCACGCGCTGCGCTCCTGCCCGGCCGCCACCCTGCCCGCCCTGCTGGACGCCCTGGAGCGGGCGGGTCAGCACGCCGACGGCGCCACCCTGCTCTGGGAGTGGGGCTCCGCGCCGACCGCCGAGCTGGCCGCGCTGGCCACCGGGCTCTACCGGGCGGACCGCGCCGCCGACGCCCGGACCCTGCTGCGCCAGGCGGCCGGCCGGCCCACCGGCGACCTCGCCGCGCTCGCCGTCACCATGGCCCCGCCGCTGCCCACCCTGCTGCTGGGCGAGCTGGCGGCGCTGCGTCCGCCGGCCGAACTGGTCCGGCTGGCCGCCGCGCTGGCCGGCCGCCCGGACCTGTACGAGGCGCTGCTCACGCCGCTGCTCGACGACCCCGCGCGCCACCGCACCACGCTCGCCGCCCTGCGCACGGCCGGCCTGCCGGCCACCCCGGCCAGCCGCCCGCGCTCCCGCTGGGGCCGCCGGTAGGCGCGGACGCGGAGCACCGGGCACCGGGCACCAAGCACGGAGCCCCCGACCGCCCTCGGAAGGGCGACGGGGGCTCCGCGCGGGCGGACGGACGTCAGCAGCCGATGAGGCGCGCCGCCAGGTAGGACTTCACCTGGTCGAGCGAGACGCGCTCCTGCGTCATGGTGTCGCGCTCGCGCACGGTCACCGCGTTGTCCTCCAGGGTGTCGAAGTCGACCGTCACGCAGAACGGCGTGCCGATCTCGTCCTGGCGGCGGTAGCGCTTGCCGATGGCGCCGGCGTCGTCGAACTCCACGTTCCACGCGGTGCGCAGGTCGGCGGCCAGGCCGCGGGCCTTCGGCGAGAGGTCGGCGTTGCGCGACAGCGGCAGCACCGCGACCTTGACCGGCGCCAGGCGCGGGTCCAGACGCATGCCGACGCGCTTCTCCATGACGCCCTTGGCGTTGGGCGCCTCGTCCTCGAAGTAGGCGTCGAGCAGGAAGGCGAGCAGGGCGCGGTTGAGACCGGCCGCCGGCTCGATGACGTACGGGAAGTACCGCTCGCCGGACTCCTGGTCGAAGTACTTGAGGTCCTGGCCGGAGGCCTCGCTGTGCACCGACAGGTCGTAGTCGGTGCGGTTGGCGATGCCCTCCAGCTCGGAGAACTCACTGCCGCCGAAGTTGAAGCGGTACTCGATGTCCACCGTGCGCTTGGCGTAGTGGGAGAGCTTCTCCTTCGGGTGCTCGAACAGGCGCATGTTCTCGGTGCGCAGGCCGAGGCCGACGTACCAGTCCCAGCGCTGCTGCAGCCAGTACTCGTGCCACTGCTCGTCCTCGCCCGGCTTGACGAAGAACTCCATCTCCATCTGCTCGAACTCGCGGGTCCGGAAGATGAAGTTGCCGGGGGTGATCTCGTTGCGGAAGCTCTTGCCGACCTGGGCGATGCCGAACGGCGGCTTCTTGCGCGAGGTGGTCTGGACGGCCTTGAAGTTGGTGAAGATGCCCTGGGCGGTCTCCGGGCGCAGGTAGGCCAGGCCGCTCGCCTCCTCGGTGACGCCGAGGTGGGTCTTCAGCATGCCCGAGAAGTCCTTGGGCTCGGTGAACTGGCCCTTGGTGCCGCAGTCGGGACAGTTGATGTCCTGCAGGCCGTTCGGCGGCGGGAAGCCGTGCTTGGCCTCGTACTTCTCCTCCAGGTGGTCGGCCCGGTGGCGCTTGTGGCAGGAGAGGCACTCGGTCAGCGGGTCGTTGAAGGTCTGGACGTGGCCGGACGCCTCCCAGACCTCGCGGGCCAGGATCACCGACGAGTCGAGTCCGACGACGTCCTCGCGGGCCTGGACCATCGCGCGCCACCACTGGCGCTTGATGTTCTCCTTGAGCTCGACGCCCAGCGGTCCGTAGTCCCAGGCGGCACGCGTGCCGCCGTAGATCTCGCTGCAGGGGTAGACGAAGCCACGGCGCTTGCTCAGGCTGACGATCGTCTCGATCTTGTCGGCTGCCACAGTGCTCTCTTCAGTACGTACGGCACGGTCAGGGCACGGCTGGTTGCGCGTACCCGAATACCTCAGGTTACCGGCCATATGGGTACGGGGTTCAAATCGGTATCGCCGGTACCGGCCCACTCACCGTCACCGCCCGTTCACCCGTCCGAGTTATTTGACAATCATTTCCATCTAATCTGAGAATGGTTGTCATGATGATCAGACGACGTGCCCGCAGCGTCCTGGCCCTGACGGCCACCGCCCTCGCCGCCGCCCTCACCCTGACGGCCTGCGGCAGCGGCGGCGCCGGGTCCGCGGACGGCCGGCTTGACGTCGTCGCGTCCTTCTACCCGATGGAGTTCCTCGCCTCGCAGATCGGCGGCGAGCACGTGAAGGTCACCGGCCTGACCGCCGCCGGCGTCGAGCCGCACGACCTCGAACTCACCGCCAAGCAGGTCGGGCGCGTCCAGAAGGCCGACGCGGTCGTCTACCTCAAGGGCCTGCAGCCCACCGTCGACAAGGCGGTCGCCGACTCCCGCGCCAAGCAGAAGATCGACGCCACCGCGGCCGCCCCGCTGGAGGACCACCACCTCGCCGAGGGCCACACCGAGGACGACGGCCACGACCACGCCGACGAGCACGGCGACGGCCACCACCACGACGAGGCCGCCGGCGACCCGCACATCTGGCTCGACCCGACCCGCTACGCCGCCGTGGCCCGGAGCGTCGGCGCCGGGTTCTCCGAGGCCGACCCGGCGCACGCCGACGACTACCGGCGCAACACCGACGAACTGGTCGGCCGACTCACCGCCCTGGACCAGGAGTTCAAGGACGGGCTGAAGGACGCCACCACGCGCACCTTCGTCACCAGCCACGCCGCCTTCGGCTACCTCGCCGAGGCCTACGGCCTCACCCAGGTCTCCATCAACGGCGTCGACCCCGAGTCCGAGCCCACCCCGGCCCGCCTCGCCGACGTCCAGAAGGCCGCCAAGGAGAACGGCGTCACCACGATCTTCTTCGAGACCCTGGCCAGCCCCAGGCTCGCCGAGACCGTCGCCAAGGACCTCGGCCTCAAGACCGCCGTCCTCGACCCCCTGGAAGGCGTCAAGGACCGGACGAAGGACGACTACCTGTCGGTCATGAGGCAGAACCTGACCAACCTCAGGGCCGCCCTCGGCGCCACCGCCCCCACCAGCTGACGGGACCACGGCATGACTCCCCCGACACCCCCGGCCGTCCGCCTGCACGACGCCGTCGCCTCCCGCGGCGGGCGCCCGGTGCTGCGCGGCGTCGACCTCACCGTCCGCCCCGGCGAGGTGGTCGCCCTGCTCGGCGCCAACGGCTCCGGCAAGTCCACCACCGTCAAGGCCGTCACCGGCGCCGTCCCGCTGGAGCGCGGCGGCCTGGAACTCTTCGGCACCCCGCTCGCCCGGTTCCGCGCCTGGCACCGGATCGGCTACGTCCCGCAGCGCACCACCGCCGCCTCCGGCGTCCCCGCCACCGTGCGCGAGGTCGTCGCCACCGGCCGGCTGCCGCTGCACCGGCTGCTGCCGCTGCGCCGCGCCGACCGCGCCGCCGTGGACCGCGCGCTGGCCGCCGTCGGCATGCTCGACCGGGCCCGCGACGGTGTCGGCGACCTCTCCGGCGGCCAGCAGCAGCGGGTGCTGATCGCCCGCGCGCTGGCCGGCGCCCCCGACCTGCTGATCATGGACGAGCCGATGGCCGGCGTGGACGCCGCCAGCCAGCAGGTGCTCGCCGACACCCTGCGCGCCGAGGTCGCGCGCGGCGCGGCCGTCCTGCTGGTGCTGCACGAACTCGGGCCGCTGGAACCGCTGATCGACCGCGCCGTGGTGCTCCGCGACGGCTGCGTCGCGCACGACGGCCCGCCCGTGCCCAACACCGGCCTGCACGCCCTGCCCGGCCACGACCACGTCCACCCGCACGCCGACCACGGCCACGACCACGAACGGATCCGGGGACTGCTGTCATGACCGAGATGCTCAGCTACGACTTCATGCAGCGGGCGCTGCTCGCCGCCGTCCTGGTCGGCGTCACCGCCCCCGCCGTCGGCATCTACCTGGTGCAGCGCCGCCAGGCCCTGATGGGCGACGGCATGGGCCACGTCGCGATGACCGGCGTCGGCCTCGGCTTCATCTTCCAGACCAGCCCGGTCTGGACGGCCGTCCTGGTCTGCGTCGTCGGCGCCGTCACGATGGAACTGGTCCGCTCGCGCGGCAACCAGCGCGGCGACATCGCCCTCGCGATGCTCTTCTACGGCGGCATGGCCTGCGGCAAGCTGCTGGTCTCCAAGTCCGCCCAGGCGGGCGCGGGTTCGCTGGAGAGCTACCTCTGGGGCTCCATCCTGACCGTCTCCCCCGCCGACCTGGCCACGATCGCCGCGCTCGGCGCCGTCGTCATCGCCGTCACCCTCGGCCTGCGCCGCCAGCTCTTCGCGATCTGCCAGGACGAGGACTTCGCCAAGGTCACCGGCGTCCCGGTGCGGCTGCTCAACCTGCTGCTCGCGGTGATGGCCGCGGTCACCGTCACCGTCGCCATGCGCGTGGTCGGCCTGCTGCTGGTCAGCGCCCTGATGGTGGTCCCGGTGGCGGCCGCCCAGCAGCTCACCCGCTCCTTCGCCGCCACCCAGGCCGGCGCGATCGCGGTCGGTGTGATCGTCGCCCTGGCCGGCGTCACCGGCTCCTACCAGCTCGACGTGCCGTCCGGCCCGGCCATCGTGCTCCTCGCCATCGCGGTCTTCGCACTGTTCAGCGCGATCGCCGCACCGCTCGCCCGGCGCCGCCACCGCGGCACCCCGGAAGCCGGACCGCAGGTCTGCGACGTCCGGCTGCCGGACCCGCAGCAGTCCGGCGACACCGCCCCGGAGCGCACCGCCCCGCTCGCCCCGGGCCGGGCCGACGCGCTCTCTCCGGCGCCCGGTGCGGGGCTGGCACAATGAGGTGCCAGTCGCCCACACCACCAGGAGGACCCACGGTGACCACCGCAGGCCCGTCGCCGCGAGCCCGATCGACCCGGCAGCGCGCCGCCGTCTCGGCGGTCCTGGACGAGATCGAGGACTTCCGCAGCGCGCAGGAGCTCCACGACATGCTGAAGCACCGGGGTGACTCGGTCGGCCTCACCACCGTCTACCGGACGCTCCAGTCGCTCGCCGACGCCGGTGAGGTGGACGTCCTGCGCACCGCCGACGGCGAGGCCGTCTACCGCCGGTGCAGCAGCGGGCACCACCACCACCTGGTCTGCCGCCAGTGCGGCGCCACCGTCGAGGTCGAGGGACCGGCCGTCGAGCGCTGGGCCAACTCGGTCGCCGCCGAGCACGGGTTCAGCGACATCGCGCACACCCTGGAGATCTTCGGCACCTGCGCGGAGTGCGCCAAGCTCGGCTGAACCGCACCGCGAACGGCACCGCACCGCGAACGACACGAGGGCCCGCGGGAGTCATCTCCCGCGGGCCCTCGCGCACACGCGCAGGCGCGATCAGCGCTGCGCCGGCACCTCGGCGGCCAGCTCGGCCGGCACCTCGTTCGGGATCGCCCCGCCGAACCGGCGGTCGCGCATCGCGAACTGCTCGCAGGCCCGCCACAGGTCACGGCGGTCGAAGTCCGGCCAGAGCACGTCCTGGAACACGAACTCCGCGTACGCCGACTGCCAGAGCAGGAAGTTGGACGTCCGCTGCTCGCCGCTGGGGCGCAGGAAGAGGTCCACGTCCGGCATGTCCGGGTGGTACAGGTACTTGGCGAGGGTCTTCTCGTTGACCTTCTTCGGGTCCAGCCGGCCCGCCGCCACATCGGCCGCGATGGCCGCCGCGGCGTCCGCGATCTCGGCCCGCCCGCCGTAGTTGACGCACATGTACAGCGTGACGGCGTCGTTGTCCCTGGTCTGCTCCTCGGCGACCTGGAGCTCCTGGACGACGCTCTTCCACAGCTTGGGCATCCGGCCCGCCCAGCGCACCCGCACGCCCATCGCGTCCATCTCGTCGCGGCGGCGGTGGATGACGTCCCGGTTGAAGTTCATCAGGAACTTCACCTCGTCGGGTGAGCGCTTCCAGTTCTCGGTGGAGAACGCGTACAGCGAGATGTTCTTCACGCCCAGCTCGATGGCGCCCTTCAGCACGTCCAGCACGACGCCCTCGCCGACCTTGTGGCCCTCGGTGCGCGGCAGCCCGCGCTCCTTCGCCCAGCGGCCGTTGCCGTCCATGACGATCGCGACGTGGTTGGGGACCAGCTCGCCGGGGATCTTCGGGGGCCGGGCACCGCTGGGATGCGGGGTCGGGGGGAGGTACTCCCTCTGCTTGCCGCCGCCGAAGAGCCGTCGCGCTGCCATGTGCTCACTTCTCCACGTATCTCATCGAGCGGATACCCCGCTCCAGGTGCCACTGCAGATAGGCCGCGACCAGGCCGCTGCCCTCCCGCCAGTACCTCGGCTCGCAGGCGTCGGCCGTCTGCCAGTCCCCTGACAGCAGCGCCCCGAGCAGTACCAGTGTCTCAGGGGAGGGTACGGCACATCCGGGGACCCGGCAGTCCGGGCACAGGACCCCGCCGGCCGGGAGCGAGAAGAACCGGTTGGGGCCCTCCATGCCGCACTTGGCGCAGTCGTCGAAGCTCGCGCCGTACCCGTTGACGGCGAGCGAACGCAGCAGGAAGGCGTCCAGCACCAGGTGCGATTCGTGCTGCCCGGCCGCCAGCGTGCGCAGACCGCCGACCAGCAGCAGGTACTGCTGGACGGCCGGCTGGCCCTCGTTCTCGGCGAACCGTTCCGCCGTCTCCAGCATGGCCGTGCCGGCGGTGTAGCGGCCGTAGTCGGTGACGATCGAGCCGCCGTACGGGGCGATCGTCTCCACCTGGGTGCACAGCGGCAGCCCGCGCCCGAGCAGCTCACTCCCGCGGCTGAAGAACTGCACGTCCACGTGCGAGAACGGCTCCAGCCGCGCCCCGAACTTCGACTTGGTCTTGCGCACCCCGCGCGCCACCGCGCGCACCTTGCCGTGGTGGCGGGTGAGCAGGGTGATGATCCGGTCGGCCTCACCGAGCTTCTGCGCCCGGAGCACCACGCCGTCGTCCCGGAAGAGGCTCATGCGCCCGCCTCGCCGCGGCGGACCTCGAACAGTGCGGACATCCCCCCATTGTCCCCCAGCCGTCCCCCGGTCACGGACAGCCGTGTGCCCGCACCGGGCCGTGGGGGATCGCCGAACGGTGCGGGTCACGGCGGGCCCGGAGGGGGGTGGGCCCGGTTTTGTGGGGGTCGGAGGGAAGAGGAGAGGGAGCCCCAGGTGCGACAGGGGCCTAGTAGGGCGTGCGGGTCGCCGCCTCCAGCAGCGCCCCCACCCGTGCCTGCGGCAGGTCCAGGCAGCGCCCGACGGCGTCCAGCGCCTCCCGCTCCTGCGGCCGGTACCGGCCGTCGGCCAGGGCGATCGCCGCGCCCTGCAGCAGCAGCCGCTCCCGGCCTGGCTGGGCCAGGTGCGGGGCCAGCGGTTCGAGCACCGCGTGCAGCTCCACGGCCAGCCCGCCGGCCATGCCGTGCGCGTCGTACAGCTCGCCGCCGAGCCCGGACAGCGCCGCCAGCGCGGCCAGCACCTGGGCCTCGCCGCAGTCCTCGAACCCGGCGTCGCGGACCGCCGCGCAGGCCGCCTCGCGGGCCGCGCGGTGCGCGGTGCCGCCGGCGGCCAGCAGGGCCAGCGCGACGGTGTACTGCGCGTCGCGCAGCATCCCGCCCAGGCGGACGCAGGTGGGCTGCTCCAGGCTCTCCACCCCGAACCGGCCGTGGCAGCTGGTGCACTGCACGCTGCCGATCACCGGGCCGAGCGGAAGCACCGGGGTCCCCAGCAGCCGCAGCCACCGCCGGCCGTGCTGCCGGCGGTAGTTGCGGTCCCCGCCGCAGCCTGGACAGAAGAAGTCACCGAGAACGTCAGTCCGCCACCGCGGGCGAACACCCCACATCCCTGTCACGGCGCCACTCCCCAGACATGGCAGGCGGCCTGCACAACAATGGGCAGGTCACGCGACCGGCCACCGGGCCGTCCCACCGACCCGGCTTTCCGGTGGGACGATGTTGCCACGGTTGCCGACACGTGTCAGTACTTCGAACGGCCCGATCACCGAAAAAATGTGGCGCAGGACACAGCGGCCGCGCCCCGGTCCCGGGGACCGCCCGGCCCGGCCCGGGAACGCCACCGGGCCGCCCCGAACGGGACGGCCCGGCCACGACCACTCGCACGAACTAGCCGCGCTGCGCCCGGTTGACGGCGCTGATCATCGCCTTCAGCGAGGCCAGCACGGTGTTGCCGTCGATCCCGACGCCCCACAGCACCCGGCCGTCCACCGCGCACTCGACGTACGCGGCGGCCTGGGCGTCGCCGCCCTCGCTCAGCGCGTGCTCCGCGTAGTCCAGCACCCGTACGTCCACACCGATCTGCGCCAGCGCGTCGGCGAACGCCGAGACCGGGCCGTTGCCGGTACCGGCCAGGGTGACCGGCGTGCCGTCCAGCACGGCCTCGGCCGTCAGCGCGTCCCGGCCGTCCTCGGTGGTCAGGGTGCGCGAGCCGCTCAGCGAGATCCGGCCCCACGGGTTCGCCGGGGTGGGCAGGTACTCGTCCTCGAAGACCCGCCAGATCTCGGCCGGGGTGACCTCGCCGCCCTCGGCGTCGGTCTTGGCCTGGATGATCCGGGAGAACTCGATCTGCATCCGGCGCGGCAGGTCCAGCTTGTGGTCGTTCTTCAGCACGTACGCCACGCCGCCCTTGCCGGACTGGCTGTTGACCCGGATGACCGCCTCGTAGGTGCGGCCGACGTCCTTCGGGTCGATCGGCAGGTACGGCACGCCCCAGGTGTGCTCCTCGACCGGCACGCCCGCCGCGGCCGCGTCCGCCGCCAGGACGTCGAAGCCCTTCTTGATGGCGTCCTGGTGGGAGCCGGAGAAGGAGGTGTACACCAGGTCGCCGGCGTACGGGTGACGCGGGTGCACCTCCATCTGGTTGCAGTACTCGGCGGTGCGGCGCACCTCGTCGATGTCGGAGAAGTCGATCTGCGGGTCGACGCCCTGCGAGAACAGGTTCATGCCCAGCGTCACCAGGTCGACGTTGCCGGTCCGCTCGCCCTGCCCGAACAGGCAGCCCTCGATCCGGTCGGCACCGGCCATGTGGGCCAGTTCGGCGGAGGCGACGGCGGTGCCCCGGTCGTTGTGCGGGTGCGCCGACAGACAGACGAACTCGCGGCGCGACAGGTGGCGCGACATCCACTCGAACTGGTCGGCCTGGACGTTCGGGGTGGCCCGCTCGATGGTGGCCGGCAGGTTCAGGATGATCTCGCGGCCCTCGCCGGGCTGCCAGACGTCCATGACCGCCTCGCAGACCTCCAGCGCGAAGTCCAGCTCGGTGTCGACGAAGATCTCCGGCGAGTACTGGTAGCCGAAGACGGTCTCCTCGCCCAGCAGCTTCTCGGCGTACTCCATCACCAGCCGGGTGCCGTCGACGGCGATCGCCTTGGTGGCCTCCCGGTCGTTGCGGAACACCACCCGGCGGAACAGCGGCGCGGTCGCGTTGTACAGGTGCACGGTCGCGCGCGGCGCGCCGACCAGCGACTCGACCGTCTTCTCGATCAGCTCCTCGCGCGCCTGGGTCAGCACCGAGATGGTGACGTCCTCCGGGATCGCCCCCTCCTCGATCAGCGAGCGCACGAAGGCGTGGTCGGTGGCCCCGGAGGAGGGGAAGCCGACCTCGATCTCCTTGTAGCCCATCGCGACCAGCAGGTCGAACATCTTGCGCTTGCGCGCCGGGGACATCGGGTCGATCAGCGCCTGGTTGCCGTCCCGCAGGTCGGTGGAGAGCCAGCGCGGGGCCTTGGTGATCACCTTCGACGGCCAGGTGCGGTCCGGCAGGTCGACGGTGCCGAAGGGCAGGTAGCGGCCGTGCCGCATGCCGGACGGCCGCTGGCGTACCGAGCCGGCGGTGATCGGGGTGGGGCGGCCGGCGAACGCGCGGGCGGCGGGAACGGGCACGGCGGAACTCTGCTCGGTCATGGAGGTGAGTCTCGGCTTCCTGTGGTGCGTGATGCGGGCTGGTCGGGGCGGTGTCCTCACCCGACTCGGCCGGCCTGCTGCCGCTCGCGACCCCTCGGCGGGTCGCCCGAAATCCAGCGCGCAGCACAGTCCCCGCGGCGAGGGGGCCGGCCCTTGGTGGACTACAGGCCCTCGACGCGGCAGCTAAGAAGAAGCAGGCCGTAGCGCATGATGCGAACCAGCCTAACAAAGCACCGCGCGAGCCCGAAGCGGGGCGGTTGATCTTCCCAGTCCTTGAGACGGCGCGCGGCGGCGGCCGGGCGGCGCGCAATCCTGTCCGCGCCGGTGACAACACGTCATCGATGCCTCACGCTGGGCCACATGACAGCCGAACCGACGCTCTGCGCGATCGTTCCGCCGTACGTCCTGGACCGCCTCGCCGAGGACGGTCACGAGCCCGCCGCCCGCTCCCTCGCCCTCGACGCCGCGCACCGGGCCGCGCGGCTCACCGCCGTCCTCCCCGAACGGGCCGCCGAACGGGCCGCCGACCGCCTGGAACGGGTGATCTCCGACGCCGGCCACCGCGAACGGCTGCCCGGCCGCACCGTCCGCCGGGAGGGCGAGGGCCCCCTGCCCGACCAGTCCGTCAACCACGCCTACGACGGCCTCGGCGCGACCTGGACGCTGTTCTCCGCCGTCTACGGGCGGCACTCCATCGACGACCGGGGCCTGCGGCTGGACGCCACCGTCCACTACGGCCAGGACTACGACAACGCCTTCTGGGACGGCGAGCGGATGGTCTTCGGCGACGGCGACGGCGAGGTGTTCGGCGACTTCACCGTCTGCATCGACGTCATCGGCCACGAACTGGCCCACGGCGTCACCCAGTTCACCGCCGGCCTGGAGTACCGCGACCAGCCCGGCGCGCTCAACGAGTCGGTCTCCGACGTCTTCGGCTCGCTGGTCAAGCAGTACGCGCTGCAACAGGACGCCGCCGCCGCGGACTGGCTGATCGGCGCCGGACTGCTCGCCCCCGGCGTGCAGGGGGTCGCACTGCGCTCGATGAAGGCGCCCGGCACCGCCTACGACGACCCGCGGCTGGGCAAGGACCCGCAGCCCGCCCACATGCGCGACTACGTGCGCACCGGCCGGGACAACGGCGGGGTGCACATCAACTCGGGCATCCCCAACCACGCCTTCTACCTGCTCGCCACCGCGCTCGGCGGCCCGGCCTGGGAGCGCGCGGGCCGGATCTGGTACGACGCGCTGACCGGCCGGCGGCTGCCCTCCGACGCCGGCTTCACCGCCTTCGCCCGGGCCACCGTGGCCGCCGCCAAGGCCCGCTACCCGGAGCCCGAGGTGGCCGACACGGTCACCGCGTCCTGGGCGAAGGTCGGCATCAGCCCGACTTGAGTCGCGCTTAAGTCAAGGTCCGGGAAAACCCCGGCAAACGCCATCGCTGGGTAGCACCATGGACACCATGCGTATCCAGGTGACCCGGACCGGCGGCCTCGCGGGACACGTCCGCCGCGCGGAGCTCGACACCACCGAGCGGGTGGACGCCCCGCACGTGCACGCGCTCGCCCGCGAGGCCGTCGCGGGCGGGCTGCGCACGCCCTCCTACGGGGTGCCGGACGGCTTCCACTACGAGATCACCGTCGACGGCCGGACGGTGCACTGCGCGGACCCGAAGCTCACCGAGTCCCAGCGCGAGCTGGTCTCCCTCGTCCTGCGCGAAGGCGCCTAGGGTCCGCCTCCGGACCCCCGCCCGGCGGGTCACAGCCAGCCGTCGAGGGAGGCCAGGAAGCCCGGGAGGTCGTCCCGGTGGATGGTGTGGCCGGCCCCGGCCACCGTGCGCAGCCGGTAGCCGAGACCGCGCAGGGCCTCGGCGTCCTCGGGCCCGACCAGCCAGCTGTTGTCGGCGAGCTGCACCAGCGAGGGCACGGCCGGGGCGCCGGGCAGCGTGGCCCGGCCGTGCAGCGCGGAGAGCGCGAACGCGGTCTCCGGGTCCCACAGCGCCAGGGTGGCCAGCTCGACGTCCACGTCGGCGGCGTCCCAGCGCGGGTTGACCGCGGTGATCTGCTCCCGGGTGGCCTCCTTGAACCGGACGAAGACCGCCGGGTCGAAGAGGCCCGGCTGGGCGAACCTCCAGGCCGGGTCGGAGTAGACCACCCGGGCCGGGCGCAGCCGCCCGACGGCGTGCAGCAGGGTCAGCCCGCCCAGCGAGTGGCCGATGGCCAGGTCGGCACCCCGCGGCAGGGTGTCGACCAGGTCATCGGCGTAGCGCTCGGGGGCGTAGCGCTCCACCGCGGTGGAGCCCTCGCCGCGCGGGCTGGCGCCGTGGCCGCGCAGGTCGACGGCGATCACCCGGTAGCCGCGCTCGGCGAGCGCCGGGCCGACCGACCGCCAGGTGCGGTGGTCGGACATGATCCCGTGGACCAGCAGCGCGATCCGCTCGCCGGTGCCCCACTCGTGGGTGTGCAGCTTCATGCCGGGCTCCCCCGCCGTGTTCGGACGTCGTGGTCGTCGGACGCGGTCAGAACCCGAGCTTGCGCAGCTGCTTCGGGTCCCGCTGCCAGTCCTTGGCGACCTTGACGTGCAGGTCCAGGAAGACCGGGGTGCCGAGCAGCGCCTCGATGTGCTTGCGGGCGGTGGTGCCGACGTGCTTGAGCCGGGCGCCCTTGGCCCCGATCACGATCGCCTTCTGGCTCTGCCGCTCGATGTAGACGTTGGCGTGGATGTCGAGCAGCGGCCGGTCGGCCGGGCGGCCCTCCCGCGGCAGCATCTCCTCGACCACGACGGCCAGCGAGTGCGGCAGCTCGTCGCGCACGCCCTCCAGCGCGGCCTCGCGGATCAGCTCGGCCACCATGATCTGCTCGGGCTCGTCGGTGAGGTCGCCGTCCGGGTAGAGCGGCATGCCCTCCGGCAGCAGCTTGCTGATCAGCTCGCCGACCAGCTCCACCTGCTTGTCGCCGACGGCCGAGACCGGGATGATCTCGGCCCACTCGATGCCCAGCTCGGCGCCGAGCTGATGGACGGCGATCAGCTGCTCGGCCAGCCGCTTGGAGTCGACCAGGTCGGTCTTGGTGACGATGGCCACCTTGGGGGTCTTCTTGATCTCGGCGAGTTCCTTGGCGATGAACTTGTCGCCGGGGCCGAGCTTCTGGTCGGCGGGCAGGCAGAAGCCGATCACGTCGACCTCGGCCCAGGTGGAGCGGACCAGGTCGTTGAGGCGCTCGCCGAGCAGGGTGCGCGGCTTGTGCAGGCCGGGGGTGTCCACCAGCACCAGCTGGGCGTCCGGGCGGTGCACGATGCCGCGGACGGTGTGCCGGGTGGTCTGCGGGCGGTCGGAGGTGATCGCGACCTTCGTCCCCACCAGAGCGTTGGTCAGGGTCGACTTGCCCGCGTTGGGCCGGCCGACGAAGCACGCGAAGCCGGAGCGGTACGAGGAGGAAGGGGCATTCATGGGCTCCATTCTCCCTGATCACCCCCGGCGGGGCGGACACCGCCCGTCCGGGCGGTCACTTCCGGCCGCCGAACAGCGCGCCGAGGCCCCAGCCGAGCACCAGCAGCAGGAAGGAGACCGAGCCCCAGAGCCAGAACGGCGAGCCGGTCTCCTGCCACTTGCCCATGCCCATCACACCCAGCAGCAGCCCCGCGAAGAACGCGTACGGCCCCATCGCCCAGCCCCCTCACCGCGCCGGTTCCCCGCGCAGATTCCCCGCCCGTCCCCGGTGAGATTATCCGCCGATTCCAGGGGTCCCGGAACGCGCCGGCGCCCGGGGCGGGAACCCCGGGCACCGTGCGGAGCGCGCGCCTCCCGGACGCTCAGCGGGCCTCGGCCGCGACCCGCAGCGTGCCGTCCGGGCCGGCCAGCAGCAGCGGGGTGCCCGCGCCGCCGAGGTCGCGCACCGCCGCCAGGTCGGCCGGCGAGGGCTGCTCGGCATCGGTCACCACGGCCGCCGCCTCCAGCGACTTCGCGCCGCTGGCCACCGCCATCGCCACCGCCGTCTGCACCGCGCTCAGCCGCAGCGACTCCAGCGCGACCGTGCCGGCCACATAGGTGCGGCCGGTCTCGTCACGCACCGCGGCCCCCTCCGCGACGCCGTTGCGGGCGCGGGCGGAGCGGGCCAGGGTGATGATCTTCTTGTCCTCGGGGTCCAGCTCGACGATGTCACTCATGCCCAGGAGCATAGGCCCCGGTGACGGAGCCGGTCAGTGCCCGATCGGGTTGGGCGGCCCGGGCCGCATCACCTTCACGAAGGTCTTGGGACCGGCGGGCAGCTCCTGCTCCTCATCCGCGCGCTTGCGCCAGTACGGGTTGTCGTGCGGGAGGTGACTGCTGACCCGCCCGTACATCCCGAACGCGGTGATCACCACGCCGAAGGCGAACGCGAAGATCACGTTGTGGATGCCGAAGTTCAGGAGGTTGGCGTCCGGCCGTTCGAGCACCGTCAGCCCGTAGAACCCGGACAGGATGAACAGCACCCCGGCCGCCATGTTCAGGTTGGCGGCGAAGTTCCCGCCGATGAACGCGCCGATCACCAGGATCCCGCCCACCACGATGGACAGGATGCTCAGCGCGCCGTTGGTGGACATCCCGGCGATCTCGTTGCCTTCGGTGGACAGGAAGCCCGGGTGGTCGGCCAGCCCCAGGCAGCCGAACACGATCAGGAAGACCCCGCCGAGCCCCGCCCCGATCCGCCAGACCAGCAGCAGCTTGTGGTCGACGGGCAGTTCGTCTTGCAGCTTCATGGCGACCTCCGAGGTGGCCGTAGCGCCTTGCCCTGCACCCGGGTGCAGCTAGCTGTAGGGGTGGCTCCCCTCCATGTGCGGCACCTCGTGCATGTACAGCGAGCCGCACTGCTGGCAGCCCCGGAGCCCGGTCCCCCACTCCTGCTCCGGCCGGGTCTGCGCCTCGGCGGGGATGGTCCGGCCGCACAGCGCGGTGGCCGGATCCCCCTCCCGCACGACGTGCCAGACCTTCACCCCGCCCGCGCTCCCCTGCGGGCCGTACTCCGCGCGAAGTTGGTGAGTCATGCCTCCCATCGTCGCCCCGGACGCACCCGAACGCTACTCGCCGCCCTCCGGGGCGGCGTCCGGCCCGGCGTGGACGGGGGCGGCGACGACGGAGCCGATCCGGTTGCGGCGCCCGGCCGAGCTCTCCGCGGTCAGCCGGATGGCGGTCAGACCGCCCGGGACCTCCTCCGGCAGCGGGATGTCGCAGGACGAGCCGGGGATCGGCACCCGGCCCAGGTGCTTGGCCAGCAGGCCGCCGACCGTCTCGACGTCCTCGTCCTCCAGCTCGATCCCGAACAGCTCGCCGAGGTCCTCCACCAGCAGCCGGGCGGTGATCCGGTAGGAGCCGTCCCCGAGGTCCTCCACCGGGGCGATCTCCCGGTCGTACTCGTCGGTGATCTCGCCGACGATCTCCTCCAGGATGTCCTCGATGGTGACCAGGCCGGCCGTGCCGCCGTACTCGTCGATCACGATCGCCACGTGCGAGCGCATCTTCTGCATCTCGCGCAGCAGGTCGGCGGCCGGCTTGGAGTCCGGGACGAACACCGCCGGCCGCAGCACCGCGCCGACCTCGTCGGACTCCGAGTCCCGGTTGATGTGGGTGCGGCGCACCAGGTCCTTGAGGTAGACGATGCCGACCACGTCGTCCTCGTTGTCGCCGACCACCGGGATCCGCGAGAAGCCCGAGCGCAGCGCCAGGGTCAGCGCCTGCCGCACGGTCTTGTGCCGCTCGATCATCACCAGGTCGGTGCGCGGCACCATCACCTCGCGGACGATGGTGTCGCCCAGCTCGAAGACCGAGTGCACCATCCGGCGCTCCTCGTCCTCGATGACGTCGTTCTTCTCCGCCAGGTCGACCAGGGCCCGCAGCTCCGCCTCGGAGGCGAACGGACCCTCCTTGTAGCCCTTGCCCGGGGTCAGGGCGTTGCCGAGCAGGATCAGCAGCCGCGGGATCGGGCCGAGGATCCGGGCCAGCGGCAGCAGCACGAAGGAGGCCGCGGTCGCGGTGGTCAGCGGGTGCTGGCGGCCGATCGTGCGCGGCGAGACGCCCACCGCCACGAACGACACCAGCACCATCACGCCGAACGCCAGCAGCACGGCCTGCCAGGTCGTGTCGATGGTGCGCACCGACACCACGGTGACCAGGACCGCCGCCGCCATCTCACTGGCCACCCGGATCAGGGTGGCCAGGTTGAGATAGCGGATCGGGTCGGTGGCCAGCGCCAGCAGCCGGGCCGAGCCCTTGCGCCCGGAGCGCACGGCCTCCTCCGCCCGGAACCGGGAGACCCGGGAGATGCCCGCCTCGGCGCACGCGGCCAGCCAGCCGAGCACGACGAGCAGCACGGCACCGAGGATGAAACTCGTACTCTCACCACTCACAGGGGTTCGCGCTCCGCGCTCAGTGGGTGGTGGGGGCCGGGGAGATGCCCCCGAGGCCCCGCTCGGCCCGCCAGCCGTCGAGGATCGCCTTCTGCAGGCCGAACATCTCGGCCTCCTCGTCCGGCTCCTCGTGGTCGTAGCCGAGCACGTGCAGCACGCCGTGCACGGTGAGCAGCTGCAGCTCCTCGTCCATCGAGTGCTTCGACGGGGCCGCCTTGCCCTGCTGCTCGGCGACCTCGGGGCAGAGCACGATGTCGCCGAGCAGGCCCTGCGGCAGCTCCTCGCCCTCCTTGCCGGGGCGCAGCTCGTCCATCGGGAAGGACATCACGTCCGTCGGGCCCGGGAGGTCCATCCACTGGATGTGCAGCTCCTCCATCGCCGCCCCGTCCACGAGGATCACGGACAGTTCGGACTGCGGGTGGATCCGCATCTTCTCCAGTGCGTAGCGGGCGACGTCGAGGATGGACTCCTCGTCGACGTCCCAACCGGACTCGTTGGCGATGTCGATCGACATGACGGGCTGGTTACTCAGCTTTCGGTGCGATGGGACTGTCGGGGTGCGCGCGAGCCGCGCCGCTGGGCGGGCTTGACCGGGAGCCTGCGCTCCTCGGTCTCCTGGGCCTCCTGGCGGGCGTCCCAGCGCTCGTACGCGTCCACGATCCGGCCGACCAGCTTGTGGCGGACCACGTCGGTGCTGGTGAGGACGGAGAAGTGGATGTCGGGCACGTCGGCCAGGATCTCCTGGACGACCTTGAGGCCGCTGCGGGTGCCGCCCGGGAGGTCGATCTGGCTGGTGTCGCCGGTGACGACCACCCGGGAGTTGAACCCGAGGCGGGTGAGGAACATCTTCATCTGCTCGGGCGAGGTGTTCTGGGCCTCGTCGAGGATGATGAAGGCGTCGTTGAGGGTACGTCCGCGCATGTAGGCGAGCGGCGCGACCTCGATGGTCCCGGCGGCCATCAGGCGCGGGATGGAGTCCGGGTCCATCATGTCGTGCAGCGCGTCGTACAGCGGGCGCAGGTACGGGTCGATCTTCTCGTAGAGGGTGCCGGGCAGGAAGCCCAGCCGTTCGCCCGCCTCGACGGCCGGACGGGTCAGGATGATCCGGTTGACCTCCTTGGCCTGCAGGGCCTGGACGGCCTTGGCCATCGCCAGGTAGGTCTTGCCGGTGCCCGCCGGGCCGAGGCCGAAGACGATCGTGTGCTTGTCGATCGCGTCGACGTAGCGCTGCTGGTTGAGGGTCTTGGGACGGATGGTCCGGCCCCGGTTGGACAGGATGTTCGCGGTGAACACCTGCGACGGCGCCGGGCTGTCGGGGTCCTCCGCGGCACCGCGGAGCATGGCGATGGAACGCTCCACGGCGTCCTCCGTCAGGGGTTGGCCGGTGCGCAGCACCAGCATCATCTCGCTGAACAGCTGCTTGACGAGGGCCACCTCGGCGCGCTCGCCGGTCGCGGTCACCTCGTTGCCGCGGACGTGGATGTCGGCGGCGGGGAAGCCCTCCTCGATCACCCGCAGCAGCGAGTCGGCGGCGCCGAGCAGGGTGACCATCGGATGCTTCTCGGGGATGACGAAACGGGCGCTGACGCGGCCGTTGTCGGCCGGCTCGGGGCGCGGCCCTCCGTTGGTACGGGTCTGCGATGTGTCACTCATAGGTCGGCGCTGGGGCCTGCCTCATCCCATCCGTGTCTCGTGGTGCCGCTGGGTCTCTCCGGGGCACCAGGGTACGCCGCGCACGTGATCGACGCGGCGGGCGGCGGGGCCGCACCCGACGATGCTGCGGCAGAGCGCCCGGGTGGCGCGAGCGGTTTTCCGGGCCGCTCACGGGCCGGGCGGGCCGGGCGGGCCGGTCATGCGTGCCGGGGCGGTACAGGTACCCGGGCGAGGTCCTCGGCAAGCACGATCGGGCCGTCGAAGTGCTTGCGGGCGTCGGCGAGGTGCTGGCCGAGGTCCGGGTAGCGCTGCGAGAAGTGGGTGAGCACCAGCGTGCGGGCGCCCGCCTCGGCGGCGACCTTGCCGGCCTGGCCGGCGGTGAGGTGGCCGTGCTCCTCGGCGAGCCTGGCGTCGGCGTCGGTGAAGGTGGCCTCGACGACCAGCAGGTCGGCGCGCTCGGCGAGCTCGTGCACCCCCTCGCAGAGCCGGGTGTCCATGACGAAGGCGAACCGCTGGCCGGGCCGGGGCTCGCTGACCTCCTCCAGGGTCACCCGCCGGCCGGCCGCCTCGATCGCGCCCTGCTGCTGGAGCCGGCCGACGTCCGGGCCGGCGATGCCCAGGGCGGCCAGCCGTCCGGGCACCAGCCGGCGGCCGTCCGGCTCGCGCAGCCGGTAGCCGAAGGACTCCACCGGGTGCGAGAGCCGCACGGCGTCCAGCGCGAAGCGGGCGCCGGGCGCCGGCAGCGGGCCGGGCTCCTCGATCGGGCGGGGCCGCAGCACGGCCGTCTCGTGGAAGGCGGTGGCGTGCCGCAGCCGCTCGAAGTACACCTCGCCGGAGGCCGGGAAGTAGACGTCCACCGGGTGCGGGACCCGGTCGAGGTTGATCCGCTGGATCACCCCGGCGAGGCCCAGGCTGTGGTCGCCGTGGAAGTGCGTGACGGCGATCCGGGTGATCTGGGTGGCCGAGACCCCGGCGCGCAGCATCTGGCGCTGGGTGCCCTCGCCGGGGTCGAGGAGCAGGCCCTCGCCGTCCCAGCGCAGCAGGTAGCCGTTGTGGTTGCGGTGCCGGGTCGGGACCTGGCTGGCGGTCCCGAGGACCACGAGTTCGCGCTGGGACACCAGCGTCAGACCATGCGCTCGGTCATCGGCCGGCCGCCGAGCACGTGGACGTGGGCGTGGAAGACCGTCTGCCCGGCGCCGGCGCCGGTGTTGAAGATCAGCCGGTAGTCCTCGACGCCCTCGTCGACGGCGACCCGGCCGGCCTCGGCGAGCAGCTCGCCGGCGATCTCCGGCTCCTCGGCGGCCAGCGCGGCCGCGTTCGGGTAGTGGGCGTGCGGGATCACCAGGACGTGCACCGGGGCCTTGGGGGCGATGTCGCGGAAGGCGAGCACCCGGTCGGTCTTGCGCACCACGGTGGCCGGGATCTCGCCCGCCACGATCTTGCAGAACAGGCAGTCGGGCTGCGGCTCGCCGGCCATCGGGTCTCCTCGCGGGGTGCTGGTGCTGGTCGGGTCGGTGCGTACGGCGGCATGCTAGGCCCTCTCTTTCGGATCACGCCAGGCGGTCGCCGCCGGGAGCGGGGGCCCGCGCCCCCGCCCCCGGCGTGCTCCTACCGCGCGCCGGGCACCGGCGGCGCGGTCCTCGCCGGCCGCTCGGCCAGCGCCTCCAGGGCCAGCCGGACGCCCTCGGCGAGCTGCGGGTCCTCCCCCGCCGCCCAGGCGTGCGGCGGGAAGGGCACCTCGACGTCCGGGTCCACCCCGTGGTTCTCCAGGCCCCAGCCGACCCGCTCCGACCAGAACGCGTACTTCGGCTGGGTCACCAGGGTGCCGTCCACCAGCGAGTACCGGCTGTCGATGCCGATCACCCCGCCCCAGGTGCGGGTGCCGACCACCGGGCCGATGCCGAGCGCCTGGATGGCCGCGTTGACGATGTCGCCGTCCGAACCGGAGTACTCGTCGGCCAGCGCGACCACCGGCCCGCGCGGGGCGTCCTCGGGGTACGGCGAGGGGTTGGCGACGTCCCGGGCGACGCCCCAGCCGATGATCCGGCGGGAGAGCTTCTCGACCACCAGCTGCGAGGTGTGCCCGCCCCGGTTGCCCCGGATGTCGACGATCACGCCCTCCCGGGCCATCTCCGAGCGCAGGTCGCGGTGGATCTGCGCCCAGCCGGTGGTCTGCATGTCGGGGATGTGCAGGTAGCCGAGCCGGCCGCCGGAGAGCTCGCGCACGGCGGCCCTCCGGCCGGCCACCCAGTCGTGGTAGCGCAGCGCCTCGTCGTCGGCGAGCGGGACGACCACCGGGTGGCGCCGGTCGGTGCCGTCCTTGCCGGCCACGGTCAGCTCCACCGGCTGCCCGGCGGTGCCGGCCAGCAGCGGCGCCGGGCCGGTCACCGGGTCCACCGGGCGGCCGTTGACCGCCAGGACGGCGTCCCCCGGGCGGATCGCGGCGCCCGGCGCGGCCAGCGGCGAGTGCGCCCGCGGGTCCGAGGACTCGCCGGGCAGGATCCGGGCGATCCGCCACACCTCGCCGTCGCGGACCAGGTCGGCGCCGAGCAGGCCCTGCCGGCGGGCCGGCTCGGTGTGCCGGCCGTGCGGCACCACGTAGGCGTGCGAGGTGCCCAGCTCGCCGTGCACCTCCCAGAGCAGGTCCACCAGGTCGTCGTGCGAGCCGAGCCGCTCCACCAGCGGGCGGTAGCGGGCCAGCACGCCGTCCCAGTCCACCCCGGAGAGGTCCGCGCGCCAGAAGTTGTCCCGCATCAGGCGGCCGTTCTCGTCGTACATCTGCCGCCACTCGGCCGCCGGGTCGACGCTCACCCGCAGCCGGTCCAGGTCGACGTCGATCTCCTCGTCCTCGCCGGACGCCTTGTGGTCGGCGGGCAGGATCCGCAGCTCGCCCTCGTCCAGCACGGCCAGCCGGGTGCCGTCGCCGCTGACCGCGAACGCGTCCAGGCCGTCCACCAGCTGCTCGGCCCGGCGCTTGCGGAAGTCGAAGCGCTCCAGGGCGGGCCGCGGGCGCTCGTCCTCCAGCGAGGCGGCCTCGTCGCCCAGCTCGCCGACCAGCGGGACGCGGGTCCACAGCACGCCGTCCTTGGCGGCCCGCAGGCTGCCGAACCGGCCGCCCTCCACCGGGAACGCCACGATCCGGTCGGCGATGCCGTCCAGGTCGACCCGGGTCACCGGCGGCGCGTCGGCCCCGCCCTCCTCGCCATCCGTCCGCTTGCCGCGGGGCTCCTCGTCCTCGCCGCCGGCCGCCCGCCCGGCCCGGCTCGGCCCGAACGGGGACGGCGTGTCGGCGGCCAGGGTGATCAGGTACGGGCGGCAGCCGTTGGGGAACGACAGGTCGAAGACGTGCGAGTCGTACACCGGGTCGAAGTTGCGCACCGACAGGAACGCCAGGTGCCGGCCGTCCGCGGTGAACGCCGGCGAGGTGTCGATGAACCGCTGCGGGGTCGCCTCGGAGACCGTCCGGGTGGCCAGGTTGGCCAGCACGATCTGGCGCAGCGACCACGGCCCGAGGGCCGGCTGCGACCAGGCCAGCCACGCCGAGTCCGGGCTGAACGCCAGCCCGCTGACCTCGCCGTCCGCGCTGTGCGCCAGCTCGTGCACGGCCCCGTCGGCCAGCGCGACCAGCAGCACCCGGCCGTCGTGGGCGCCGGCCGCCAGCTGCTTGCCGTCCGGCGACACCACCAGCGTGCGGACCCGCCCCAGCCGCCCGGCGGCCAGCCGGCGGCGCTCGGCGCCGAGCACGGCGGGCGCGTACTCGATCGCGTCCTCGCCCTCGGCGTCGGTCACCCAGACCACGCCCTGCGCGGCGTCCTCGCCGGCCGCGCCCGGCACCACCCGGGCGAGGCGCCCGCGCACCCCCGGCGTCTCGTCCAGCACCCGGGCCGGGCCCTCCCGGTGGGTCAGCCAGTGCACGGTGCCGCGCACCACCACCGCGCCGGCCCGGCCGGTGCGGTCCGGGGCGGCGCCCTCCAGCCAGTACGCGGCGGACACCGGGCGGGGGCGCCGGCCGGTGAGCGGGCCGGACGGGCGGACGTCCGGGCGGCGCGGCTCGGCGCCGGCCAGGTCGTCCAGCAGCCACAGCTCCCCGGCGCTGTGCCAGACCACCCGGGTGCCGTCGGTGGCGGCGTCGCGGGCGTAGAAGCCCTCCGGGGAGGTGCCGTGGCGGCGCAGGTCGGAGCCGTCCGGGAGGCTGGAGTACAGGGCGCCGACGCCCTCGTGGTCGGAGAGGAAGGCGATGCGCTCGCCGACCCACAGCGGCGACTCGATGTTGCCGGTCAGCTCCTCGTGGACGCGCTCGAAGCGGTCGGTGCCGATCCACAGCTTGCCGGTCCTGCCGCCCCGGTACCGCTTCCACCAGGCCGGCTCCACGCCGAAGGCCGAGACCAGCAGCGTCCGGTCGCCGCCCGGCTCGAAGGCCAGCCCGCCGACCGGCCCGTACGGCAGGCGCTGCGGCTCGCCGCCGTCCAGCGGCACGGCGTGCGCCCAGGTGCGGCGCAGCGAGGCCTGTCCGGCGGCGGTGGTGGCGATCGGGCGGCCGTCCGCCGTCCAGCCGCGCAGCTGGGTCTGCGCGTCGCCCCAGTAGGTGAGCCGGCGCGACGGGCCGCCGTCCACCGGCACGAGGTGCACCTCGGGGGCGCCGTCCCGGGTCGAGGTGAAGGCCACGTGCCGGCCGTCCGGGGAGAACCGGGGGCGGCGGACCGGGACGTGATCGGCCGTCAGCCGCCAGGCCCGGCCGCCGTCCAGCGGGGCGAGCCACACGTCGTTCTCGGCCACGAAGGTGATCAGGTCACCGTGCAGGTGCGGGTGGCGCAGATAGGCGCCCACGGAGGTGCTCTCGGGTTCGCTCACACCCGTCACCCTGGCACGGGGCCGGTCCCCCGCGCCCGGACTTTCCCGACCCCGGCCCCCTGCGGGGGACGCGTGCTAGGACCAGCGGCCGGTGCGGCCCAGCAGCAGCGCGCCGGCGGCCACGCCCGCGGTGGAGGTGCGCAGCACCGACGGGCCGAGCCGGTACGGCTTGGCGCCGTCCGCGGCGAAGGCGGCCAGTTCCTCCGGGGAGACCCCGCCCTCCGGGCCGACCACCAGCACCAGGTCCCCGGTGCCCGGCAGCGCGGCGCCGGCCAGCGGCTCGGCGCCCTCCTCGTGCAGCACGGCCGCGAACGCGGCGCCGAGCAGCACCGGGGCCAGCTGCCGGGTGGTCATCACGTCGCGGACCACGGGGAAGCGCAGCCGGCGGGACTGCTTGCCGGCCTCCCGCGCGGTGGCCCGCCACTTGGCGAGCGCCTTGCCGCCGCGCTCGCCCTTCCACTGGGTGATGCAGCGCGAGGCCGCCCAGGGGATCACCACGTCCACGCCGACCTCGGTCATGGTCTCCACGGCCAGCTCGCCCCGGTCGCCCTTGGGCAGCGCCTGGACGACGACGATCCGCGGCGCCGGCTCCGGCTCGCGGCGCACGGCCGCCACCGTCACGTCGATCTCGTCCTTGCCGGGCACCGCCGCGACGGTGCCGTCCACGCCGAGGCCGAGCCCGTCCGTCAGGGTGAGCGCCTCGCCCGGCTCCAGCCGCTTCACGGCGGCCGCGTGCCGGCCCTCCGGCCCGTCCAGCCGCACCAGCGCGCCGGGCGCGGCGCCGGCGATCCGCTCGGTCTCGACGACGAACACGGGCGCGGTCATGCGGGGAACCTCCGGGGTGGGAAGGGGAACGGGGACGCGAAAGGGGTGCCGAGAAAGCCTCGGCACCCCCGCGCGGGACGGCTACCGGCCGTTGAAGGCGTCCTTCAGCCGGGAGAACAGCCCCTGCTGCCCGGGCGCGAACTGGCCGGACGGCCGTTCCTCGCCGCGCAGCACCGCCAGACGGCGCAGCAGCTCCTCCTGCTCGGCGTCGAGCTTGGTGGGCGTCTGCACCTCGACATGCACTATCAGGTCGCCCCGGCCGCCGCCGCGCAGGTGGGTGATGCCCCGGCCGTGCAGCGGGATGGACTGGCCGGACTGGGTGCCGGGCCGGATGTCGACCTCCTCCACCCCGTCCAGGGTCTGCAGCGGCACCTGGGTGCCGAGCGAGGCCGCCGTCATCGGGATGGTGACGGTGCAGTGCAGGTCGTCGCCGCGCCGCTGGAACACGCTGTGGGTGGTCTCGGCGATCTCGACGTACAGGTCGCCGGCCGGGCCGCCGCCGGGGCCGACCTCGCCCTCGCCGGCCAGCTGGATCCGGGTGCCGTTGTCGACACCGGCGGGGATCTTGACGGTCAGGGTGCGGCGGGCGCGGACCCGTCCGTCACCGGCGCACTCCGGGCACGGGGTCGGCACGACGGTGCCGAAGCCCTGGCACTGCGGGCAGGGGCGGGAGGTCATGACCTGGCCCAGGAAGGACCGGGTGACCTGGGAGACCTCGCCCTTGCCGCGGCACATGTCACACGTCTGCGCGGAGGTGCCGGGCGCGGCACCCTCGCCGCTGCAGGTGGTACAGGTGACGGCGGTGTCCACCTGGAGTTCCTTGGTGGTGCCGAACGCGGCCTCCTCCAGGGTGATCTCCAGGCGGATCATCGCGTCCTGGCCGCGCCGGGTGCGCGAGCGCGGGCCGCGCTGGCCGGAGGCGGCGCCGAAGAAGGCGTCCATGATGTCGGAGAAGCCGAAGCCGGCCGCGCCCGCGCCGAAGCCGCCCGCCCCGCCGCCGCCGTTCGGCGAGAGCGGGTCGCCGCCGAGGTCGTAGACCTGGCGCTTCTGCGGGTCGGAGAGCACCTCGTAGGCGGCGTTGATCTCCTTGAACCGCTCCTGCGTCTTCGGGTCCGGGTTGACGTCCGGGTGCAGTTCGCGCGCCAGGCGCCGGAACGCCTTCTTGATCTCGTCCTGCCCCGCATCCCGTCGGACGCCGAGTACCGCGTAGTAGTCCGTGGCCACCAAATGCTCCGCTTGTTCCGCCTGTAAGAGTGCTTGCGACTTGGGCGCCGTCAAATTTTTGACGGCGCCGTTCCTACGACTCGGCCAGGATCTGGCCCACGTACCGTGCCACCGCTCGCACCGCCCCCATTGTGCCCGGATAGTCCATCCGGGTCGGACCGATCACACCCAGTTTGGCCACGCTCTCGTCGCCCGAACCGTAGCCGACCGAGACGACCGACGTGGAATTCAGCCCCTCGTAGGCGTTCTCCCGGCCGATCCGCACCGTCATCCCGGCGTCCGCGGTCTCACCCAGGAGGCGGAGCAGGACGACCTGCTCCTCCAGCGCCTCCAGCACCGGCTGGATGGTGAGGGGGAAGTCGTGGCCGAAACGGGTCAGGTTGGCCGTGCCGGCCAGCATGATCCGTTCCTCGCTCTGCTCGGCGAGCGTCTCGAAGAGCGTCGCCAGCACCACCGTGACGGTCGGCCGGTCGGCCGCCTCGAACAGCGCGGGCAGGTCGTCGAGCAGCCCGGGGACGTCCGGGAGCCGCTGGCCGGCGGCCCGCGCGTTGACCCGGGCCCGCAGATCCGCCAGCAGCGTCTCGCCGACCGTGCCCGGGCAGTCCACCAGCCGCTGCTCGACCCGGCCGGTGTTGGTGATCAGCACCAGCATCACCTTCGCCGGGGCCAGCGCGACCAGCTCGATGTGCCGGACCGTGGAGCGGCTCAGCGAGGGGTACTGCACCACCGCGACCTGGCGGGTCAGCTGGGCCAGCAGCCGCACCGTGCGGGCGACCACGTCGTCGAGGTCCACCGCGCCGTCCAGGAAGTGCCGGATCGCCCGCCGCTCGGGCGCGCTCATCGGCTTGACCTCGGCCAGCTTGTCGACGAACAGCCGGTAGCCCTTGTCGGTGGGGATGCGCCCGGCGCTGGTGTGCGGCTGGTGGATGTAGCCCTCCTCCTCCAGCGCGGCCATGTCGTTGCGGACGGTGGCCGGGGAGACCCCGAGGTTGTGGCGGTCCACCAGGGCCTTGGAGCCGACCGGCTCCTCCGTCCCCACGTAGTCCTGGACGATCGCGCGAAGCACCGCGAGCTTGCGGTCGTCGAGCTGGCGGACCTCACCGGCCATGGGGCACGCACCTCCGTCTTCACGCGTTGTCCGTTGTGACACGCCGTTGTGGCACGTGTCCGTGTTCCGAGCTTCGGGCCGGCCCCGCAGGGCCCGGCCTTGGCACTCCGACCATCCGAGTGCCAGAACCGTACCTGCCAGTGTAAGGCCCGGGTCCGACGGCAGGAACGGCCCGGCCGGGGTGATCCTGCCCGCAGTTCGCGGCGCGCGGATGATGCCGCGGGCCCGTCCGGGTGGCAGCATCGGAAGCGGACGGCGAACGGAGGAACAGCGATGTCGACCCCGGGCCAGCACACCCGTTTCGCCCCCGACCGCGGCCTGACCGGCCGGATGGTGGGGACGATGTTCCTGATCGGACTGCTGTACGTCGGATTCACCGGGCTGCTGATCGCACTGCTGCGCGGCGCCTGGCCGATCATCGTCCTGATCTCCGGCGGCCTGTTCGTCGCCCAGTTCTGGTTCAGCGACAAGATCACCGAGCGGGCGATGGGCGCCCACCGGGTCTCCCCCGAGCAGTACCCGCAGCTGCACGGCGCCGTCGACCGGCTCTGCGCGCTCGCCGACATGCCCAAGCCCCGGGTCGCCGTCGCCGACAACGACATGCCGAACGCCTTCGCCACCGGCCGCAACCCGCAGAACGCGGTGGTCTGCGTCACCACCGGCCTGCTGCGCCGGCTGGAGCCGGAGGAACTGGAAGGCGTGCTCGCGCACGAGCTGTCGCACGTCGCCCACCGGGACGTCGCCGTCATGACGGTGGCCGGCTTCCTCGGCGTGCTGGCCGGCGCGATGACCAGGATCGCCATGTACGGCGGCTTCATGGGCGGCGGGCGCAACAGCAACGACTCCAACGCGGCGATCGCCGCGCTGGTCATTCCGCTGGTGTCGATCGCGGTCTACGCGATCAGCTTCCTGCTGACCCGGCTGCTGTCCCGCTACCGGGAGCTGGCCGCCGACCGGGCCGCCGCCCAGCTCACCGGCCGGCCCAGCGCGCTGGCCTCGGCGCTCACCAAGGTGACCGGCCAGATCGCCGCCATCCCGACCAAGGACCTGCGCCAGGCGCAGGCCTACAACGCCTTCTACTTCGCCCCCGCGCTGAGCGCCCGCGAGGCCGCCACCCAGCTGTTCTCCACCCACCCTTCGCTGGAGCAGCGGCTGGCCCAGCTGGCGAAGATCTCCGCGCGGCTCGGCCGCTGACCCGCCGACCGGCTCAGCCGCCGGCCCCGACCCGGAAGGACCGCCGTGGGAATCCTGGACGCGCTGTTCGGCCGCACCAAGCCCGTCAAGCCGGACCTCGACCAGTTGTTCGGGGTTCCCTCCGCCGCGCTGACCCTGGAGGCGGGAGCGGGACTGCGGCCCACCGGACTCGGCTCGGTCTGCTTCGCCTCGGTCGAGGGCGGGGCCTTCGACGAGGTCGAACGCCAGGTCCGGGCCCTGCTGGACGCCGACACCGAGCGCGGCGGCGTCCCCGTCGAGGCGTCCAGGGACGCGTACGGCTACTCCTGGCTGCTGGCCCGGCACACCCCCGAGGAGCTGCCGGAGCTAGTCAACGACCTGCACGCGGTCAACAGCGAGCTGGAGGCGCACGGCTTCGGGCCGCAGCTGCTCTGCTCGCTGGTCGGCTTCCGCGACGCCGACGGGCGCCGGCCGCTGGCCCTGGTCTACCTGTACAAGCGCGGCACCTTCTACCCCTTCGCGCCGCTGCCGGGCGGCGGGGAGAAGCGCGACAGCCCACTGGAGCTGGAGGTCAACGCGATGCTCGGCAACGACCTGCGGCTGGAGAAGGACCTCACCCGCTGGTTCCCGGTCTGGGGCGCGCCGGGGCTGTGAAAACCGGTGGCCGCGGCGGTCCGGCGCCCCTAGGGTCCGACCATGATCGACTGGACCGGTATCGAGACCGCCGAACCCACCCCCGACCTGCTCGCCGCGGTGAGCGCCGCCCTGCGCTCGCCCGACCCCGAGACCCGCGACAGCCGCGCCTACGAGCAGCTGTGCCGCTGGGTGCCCCTGCTCACCCCGGAGCAGCGCCTGGCCCTCGGCGACGAGATGGCCGAGCGGCTGTCCGACCCCGAGATCCAGGCCCGCACCTTCGCCCCGCTGGTCCTCGCCGACCTCGCCGACCTCGGTGCGCACCGGGGCGCCTGGCTGGACGCCTTCGCCCGCTGGTACCTCGCCGAGACCGACCTGCGCGGCTTCGACGCCGAACTCGGCTGGCTGCACGCCCTCGCGCACGGCGCCGACTACCTGGCCGCCCTCGGGCGCGGCCCGCTGCTCGCCGACCCGACGCCGCTGCTGGAGCTGGTCGCCGCCCGGCTGCTCGCCCCCACCGACCACGTCCTGGACGCCCTGGAGGACGACCGGCTCGGCCGCGCCCTCGCGCAGATCCTCACTCGCCCCGAGCTGACCGAGCGGCAGGCACTGGGCTGGCTCGACGTGATCGCCGCCCAGCCGCCGCGCCGCCCCTCGGCGACCACCGGCGCCGTGCCCGCCGTCGTCTCCAACACCCTGCGCACGCTGCGGATGCTGTACGTGCTCGCCGACCGGGGCGTGCGGATGGAGCGCGGCGGCGACCCGGTGCCGCTGCCGCACTCGGCCGCGCTGCGCGAACGGATCGCCGGGATCCTGGTGGTGAACTCGCCGTTCACCGGCTGACGCCTCGTAGACTCCGTGGAATGCGCAGCCGCCAGTACGGACCCGACCTGACCCCGCCGTGGAAGAAACAGACCCCCGCCCCCGAGGTGCCCGCCGAGCGGGACCTGGTGGTCGAGGAGGCGGCGAGCGGCTTCTGCGGGGCGGTGGTGCGCTGCGAGAAGACCGCCGAGGGCTTCACCGTCACCCTGGAGGACCGTTTCGGCAAGCACCGGGTCTTCCCGATGGTCCCGCGCGGCTTCCTGCTGGAGGGCCGGACGGTCACCCTGGTCCGGCCCCCGGGCCCGGCCCCCGCACGCGCCCCGGGCCGGACCGCCTCCGGCTCGGTCGCCGTCCCCGGTGCCCGGGCCCGGGTGGCCCGCGAGTCGCGGATCTACGTCGAGGGCCGGCACGACGCCGAGCTGGTGGAGCGGGTCTGGGGCGACGACCTGCGGATCGAGGGCGTGGTCGTCGAGTACCTGGAGGGCGTCGACGACCTGCCCGCGATCGTCGCCGACTTCGCCCCCGGCCCGGGCCGCCGCCTCGGCGTCCTGGTCGACCACCTGCTCCCGGGCACCAAGGAGCACCGCATCGCCGCCCGGGTCACCGGCCCGCACGTGCTGGTCGTCGGCCACCCCTACATCGACGTCTGGCAGGCCGTGAAGCCCTCCTCCGTCGGCATCCCCGCGTGGCCCGCCGTCCCCAGGGGCGAGGACTGGAAGACCGGCACCTGCCGCCGCCTGGGCTGGCCCGAGGACGCCCCGGCGGCGTGGAAGCGGATCCTGTCGAGGGTGGACTCCTACCGGGACCTGGAGCCCGAGCTGCTGGGCAAGGTCGAGGAGCTGATCGACTTCGTGACCCTGCCGCCTCAGGAGTAGGTCCGGAACTCCGAGGTGTCGAGAACGACGCCCAACAGGTCCAGCGGCACCGGCTCGCCGAACTTGGTGGTCCGCTCGGCCACGTAGTCCGGCAGCCCCGAGGCACTCGCCTCGGTCGGCTCGGCCAGCAGCACACAGAGGCCCTTGATCGGATCGACGATCAGGTAGAGGGGGACAGCACCCTCCGCGTAGAGCTCCCGCTTGGTGCGGTAGTCGCGCAGCACACTGGTCTTCGACACGACTTCGACGACCAACGTCACGGCCGGCGCGGGCACCAGACGCCCCGGCCCCTCGACGGTTCCTCGCTCGATCACCACCAGATCCGGCTGCGGCTCGCTCGCGTCGGCGGGGAACGCCACGTCCTGGGTCTGGAGCCGGTGCCACCGCGTGCGCGGGATCTGGTCGACGATCGACTCGACGATGAGGTCGTGGGCCATGTCCGGCCCCGCCGTCATCACGATTTCCCCCCTGATGAGCTCGGCCTTGAAGCCTTCCGGGACCTCCAGGTTCTCGAAGATCCCCGTCATCCGGTCATCGATGGCGGTCACTGCGCGCTCCCTCCGACGGCTGACACCACGTTAACGACACTCAGTCCACCAGGTCGCGCACCACCGCGTCCGCCAGCAGGCGGCCCCGGAGGGTGAGGGCGGCGCGGCCCCCGGACCAGGGCTCCGGGGCGAGGAGGCCGTCGGCCAGGTGCTGCCGCGCGGCCTTCAGGCCGGTCTCCGTCAGCAGGTCCAGCGGGATGCCCTCGGCCAGGCGCAGCTCCAGCAGGACGCGCTCGACGCGGCGGTCCTCGGCGGTGAGGCGCTCGCGGCCCTGGGCGGGGGTGCGCCCCTCGGCGAGGGCCCGGGCGTAGGCGGCGGGGTGCTTGGCGTTCCACCAGCGGACGCCGCCGACGTGGCTGTGCGCGCCGGGGCCGGCGCCCCACCAGTCGCCGCCGGTCCAGTACAGCTCGTTGTGGCGGCAGCGGCCCTCGGGGGTGGTGGACCAGTTGGAGACCTCGTACCAGGAGTAGCCGGCGGCGCCCAGCGCCTCCTCGGCGATCAGGTAGCGGTCGGCGTGCACGTCGTCGTCGATCATCGGCAGTTCGCCGCGCCCGACCCGGGCGGCCAGCCGGGTGCCCTCCTCGACGATCAGCGAGTAGGCGGAGACGTGGTCGGGGCCGGCTCCGATCGCGGCGTCCAGGGAGGCCCGCCAGTCGTCGTCGGACTCGCCGGGGGTGCCGTAGATGAGGTCGAGGTTGACGTGCTCGAAGCCGGCCGCGCGGGCCTCGGCGACGCAGGCCTCGGGGCGCCCGGGGGTGTGGTGGCGGTCGAGCAGCTTCAGCACGTGCGGGCGGGCGGACTGCATGCCGAAGGAGATCCGGTTGTAGCCGCCCTCGCGCAGCTCCGCCAGGTACGCCGGGTCCACCGACTCCGGGTTGGCCTCGGTGGTGACCTCGGCGCCCTCGGCGAGCCCGAACTCCTCGCGGATCGCGGCGAGCATCCGCACCAGGTCACGGGCCGGCAGCAGGGTCGGGGTGCCGCCGCCCAGGAAGACGGTGCGCACCGGCGGCGCGTCCGCGCCGAGGACCCGCCGGGCCAGCCGGACCTCGGCCACCACGTTGTCCGCGTACGTCTCCTGCGAGGCGACGGTGCCCGAGGAGCGCAGCTCGGTGGCGGTGTAGGTGTTGAAGTCGCAGTAGCCGCAGCGGCTCGCGCAGTAGGGCACGTGCAGGTAGAAGCCGAACGGCCGCGAGCCCAGCCCGTCGAGGGCGTGCGCGGGCAGGGAACCGTCGGACGGCACCGGTTCGCCGTCGGGAAGTGCGGAGGGCATGACCCCATTGTCCCGTACAGCCGGCCCCGCCTGTCCCGTACGGCCCTCCGGGCGGTGCGGGACAGGCGGGCCGGGCGCGGCGGGCGGGCCGGATCAGGCCTCGTTGGCGCCCGCGTACATCGCGGTGACCGCCTCCGCGTAGGTCCGCTCCACCACCGGGCGCTTGATCTTCAGGCTCGGGGTGAGCTCGCCGTGCTCGACGTCCAGGTCGCGCGGCAGCAGGTGGAACTTCTTGATCGTCTGCCAGCGCTGGAGCTGGCCGTTGAGCCGCCGCACGAAGCCGTCGATCAGCTCGTGGGTCCGCGGGTCGGCGACCACCTCGGCGTAGGAGCGGCCAGCCAGGCCGTGCTCGGCGGCCCACGGCATGATCACCGACTCGTCCAGGCCGATCAGCGCGGTGCAGTAGTTGCGGCCGTTGCCGATCACCAGGACGTTGCTGACGAACGGGCAGACCGCCTTGAACTTGCCCTCCACCTCGCTGGGCGCGACGTACTTGCCGCCGGAGGTCTTGAACAGGTCCTTCTTGCGGTCGGTGATCCGCAGGAAGCCGTCCGGCGACAGCTCGCCGATGTCCTCGGTGTGGAACCAGCCGTCCGCCTCCAGCACCTCGGCGGTCTTCTGGGGCAGGTTGTGGTAGCCGCGCATGACGCCGGGGCCGCGCAGCAGGATCTCGCCGTCCTCGGCGATCCGCACCTCGGTGCCCGGCAGCGGGCGGCCCACCGTGCCCACCCGGATGTCCTCGGCCCGGTTGACGCTGGAGCCGGCGCTGGTCTCCGACAGCCCGTAGCCCTCCAGGATCGGCACCCCGGCGCCGACGAAGAAGTAGCCGATCTCCGGGGCCAGCGCGGCACTGCCGGACACCGCCCCGCGCAGCCGCCCGCCGAAGGCGGCCCGGATCTTCGCGTACACCAGCCGGTCGGCGAGGGCGTGCTTCATCCGCAGCGCCGCCGGGGCGCTGCCCACGCCGGTCGCCACCCGGGTCTCCTGGACGGTGCGGGCGTAGTCGCGGGCGGTGCGCGCCGCCCACAGGAAGATCTTGTACTTGGCGCCGCCCTCCGCGCGGGCCTTTCCGGCGATGCCGTTGTAGACCTTCTCGAAGATCCGCGGCGCCGAGGCCATGATGGTCGGCCGGATCACCGGCAGGTTGTGGATGATCCGCTCCACCCGGCCGTCCAGCGCCATCACGTGCCCGGTCGCGATCTGCCCCGAGATCAGCGTCTTGCCGAACACGTGCGACAGCGGCAGCCACATGAACTGCACGTCGTCGGCGGCCAGCAGACCGCTCGCCTCCTGTGCCCGCCCCTCGTAGGCCCAGCAGTCGTGCACCAGGCGCACGCCCTTGGGGCGGCCGGTGGTGCCGGAGGTGTAGATGAGGGTCGCCAGCTGCTCCCTGTCGAGGGCGGCGACCGCCTTGTCGACGGCGTCCGGGTGCGCGGCCAGGTGCTCGGCGCCGAGCCGCTCCAGTTCGGCGAGGGTGATCACCCGCAGCCGGCCGGCCGGCGGCGGCCCGTCCGGCGCGTCGAACAGGATCACCGTCTCCAGCCCGGGCAGCCGGTCCAGTTCGCCGGCCACCTTGTCCAGCTGGGCCGCGTTCTCGGCGAACAGGGCCCGGGAGCCGGAGTCGGAGAGGATGAAGGCCGTCTCGTCGGCGTTGGTGCTCGGGTAGACGGCCGTGGTGGCCGCGCCGGCGCACATGTTGCCGAGGTCGGCGAGGATCCACTCCAGCCGGGTGGAGGAGGCCAGCGCGACCCGGTCCTCGGCCTCGATGCCCAGCGACAGCAGCCCGGCCGCCACCGCGTACACCCGGGCCGCGGTCTGCGCCCAGGTCAGCGACCGCCACTGCTCGGCGCCGGGGGTGCTGTCCGCCGCGTGCTCGTCCACCGGGACGGGATAGCGGTAGGCCTCGCCACCGGGGGTCAGCGCGACCCGCTCCTGGAACAGGTGGGCGACGGAGGCCGGGCGACCGGCCACGATGTCGGTGCGGCCGGAGTCGATCAGGGACTGCGCGGAACTCAACGAGGACCTCCGGGAGCGGGTGGCCGTCTGGAAGATGTGGCGTCCGTGGGGGCGGCCGCCGGCCCCCACGGCAACCGGACCGGTACCGGCGAGTAACAACGAGGGCTGCCAGCAGCCTAGGGGGAAACCGGTCATTCCGTAAGAGGGCGGGCCGAGCTGGCACCCTCCCGAACCACCGGTGCACGGCACAACCGCGCCCCCCGGAACGTTCGGCAAAGGGCTGGACAAAGATCCGGCTCGCTTGCCCGGAATCTCATGTACCGGCCTCCCGAACAACGAGAATTGGGATGCCAACGCCGCCGCCGACGACAAGAGTGAGCCAGTGCTGATCAGACTGCTCAGGGCGTACCTGCGCCCCTACACCCGACCGATCACCCTGCTGGTGCTCCTCCAGCTGGTGTCCACCCTCGGGCTGCTCTACCTGCCCACGCTCAACGCCGACATCATCGACAGCGGAGTGATCAAGGGGGACACCGGCTACATCCTGCGCGTGGGCGCCGTGATGATCGCCGTCACCCTCCTGCAGACCCTCTGCTCGATCAGCGCCGTCTACTACGGCGCCCGCACCGCCATGGCCGTCGGCCGCGACATCCGCGCCGCCGTGTTCGACCGCGTCCAGGGCTTCTCCGCCCGCGAGGTCGGCCAGTTCGGCGCGCCCTCGCTGATCACCCGCACCACCAACGACGTCCAGCAGGTCCAGATGCTGGTGCTGATGTCGTTCACCCTGATGGTCGCCGCACCGATCATGTGCGTCGGCGGCATCATCATGGCGCTCAACCAGGACGTACCGCTGTCCGGACTGCTGCTCGCCGTCGTGCCCGCCCTCGGCCTCGTCGTCGCCCTCCTGGTCCGCCAGCTGCGCCCGCGCTTCCGCAGCATGCAGGAGAAGATCGACACCGTGAACCGGGTCCTGCGCGAGCAGATCACCGGCATCCGGGTCATCCGCGCCTTCGTCAAGGACGAACACGAGCAGAACCGGTTCGCCGACGCCAACGGGGACCTCACCGGCGTCTCGCTGCAGGTCGGCAAGCTGATGGCCTACCTGTTCCCCGGCGTCATGCTCGTCGTCAACATCTCCAGCGTCGCCGTGCTGTGGTTCGGCGCCCACCGGATCAACAGCGGCGAGATGGAGATCGGCGCCCTGACCGCGTTCCTCTCCTACCTGCTGCAGATCCTCATGAGCGTCATGATGGCCACCTTCATGTTCATGATGGTGCCGCGCGCCGAGGTCTGCGCCGAACGCATCCAGGAAGTGCTCGACACCCGCTCCAGCGTCGTGCCGCCCGCCGCCCCGGTCACCGAGGTGCTGCGCCGCGGCCACCTCGAACTGCGCGACGTCGACTTCCGCTACCCCGGCGCCGAGGCCTCCGTACTGCGCGGCATCGGCATCACCGCCCGCCCCGGCGAGACCACCGCCGTCATCGGCTCCACCGGCAGCGGCAAGTCCACCCTGCTCGGACTCGTCCCCCGGCTCTTCGACGCCACCTCCGGGCAGGTCCTGCTCGGCGGGGTCGACGTCCGCGAACTCGACCCGACGGCCCTGTCCGACAGCGTCGGACTCGTCCCGCAGAAGCCCTACCTGTTCTCCGGCACCGTCGCCAGCAACCTGCGCTACGGCCGCCCCGACGCCACCGACGAGGAACTCTGGCACGCCCTGGAGATCGCCCAGGCCAAGGACTTCGTCGAACAGCTCGCCGAAGGCCTGGACGCGCCCATCTCGCAGGGCGGCAGCAACGTGTCCGGCGGCCAGCGCCAGCGCCTGGCGATCGCCCGCACGCTGGTGCGCCGGCCCGACGTCTACCTCTTCGACGACTCCTTCTCGGCCCTCGACTACGCCACCGACGCCAGGCTGCGCAAGGCGCTCGCCCGCGAGACCTCCGAGGCCACCGTGGTGATCGTCGCCCAGCGCGTCTCCACCATCCGCGACGCCGACCGGATCATCGTCCTGGACGAGGGCGCCGTCGTCGGCAGCGGCACCCACGGCGAGCTCATGGCCGACAACCCGACGTACCGGGAGATCGTGCTCTCCCAGCTCACCGAGCAGGAGGCGGCGTGACCAGCCCCGACAAGTCCGCGCCCGGCTTCGACAAGGCACCCGGCGGGCGGCCCGGCGGTCCGGGCCGCCCGGGCGGCCCCGGTGGCCCCGGTGGACCCGGTGGCCCCGGTGGACCCGGCGCGGGCGGCCGCCCGCCCCAGCCGGCCGGCGACTCCCAGGCCGCCGCCGCCCGCCGCGGCCCCGCCGGCCCCGGCCGCTTCATGGGCGGCCAGGGCGCCGAGAAGTCCATGGACTTCAAGGCCTCCGGCAAGCGGCTGCTCAAGCTGCTGCGCCCCGAGCGCGCCCTGATCACCGGCGTCCTCGCCCTCGGCGTCCTCAGCATCGGCGCCGCCATCGTCGGCCCCAAGATCCTCGGCAACGCCACCGACCTGATCTTCGCCGGCGTCATCAGCAGCCGCTTCCCCGCCGACGCCTCCAAGCAGCAGATCATCGACTCCATGCGCGCCCGCGGCGACGGCGACCTCGCCAACCTGCTCTCCTCCGTGGACTTCACCCCCGGCCAGGGCATGGACTTCGACGCCATCGGCACCGTCCTGCTCTGGGTCCTCGCCATCTACGTCGCCTCCGCCGTCTTCGGCGTCGTCCAGGGCCGCCTCGCCGCCCGCGCCATCCAGCGCGCCGGCTACCGGCTGCGCCAGGACACCGAGGCCAAGCTCGCCCGGCTGCCGCTCAGCTACTTCGACAAGCAGCCCCGGGGCGAGGTCCTCAGCCGGGTCACCAACGACATCGACAACATCAGCCAGACCATGCAGCAGACCATGGGCCAGGTGGTCAACTCGCTGCTCACCGTCGTCGGCGTGCTCGCCATGATGTTCTGGATCTCCTGGCTGCTCGCCCTCATCGCGCTGATCGCCGTCCCGCTGTCCGTCGTCGTCGCCACCCGCGTCGGCAAGCGCGCCCAGCCCCAGTTCGTCCAGCAGTGGCGCTCCACCGGACAGCTCAACGCGCACATCGAGGAGATGTACACCGGCCACGCCCTGGTCAAGGTCTTCGGCCGGCAGAAGGAGTCCGCCGAGACCTTCCGCGAGCACAACGAGGCCCTCTACGCCTCCAGCTTCAAGGCCCAGTTCATCTCCGGCATCATCCAGCCCGCGATGATGCTCATCGGCAACCTCCAGTACGTGCTGATCGCCGTCGTCGGCGGCCTGCGGGTGGCCAGCGGCGCGCTGTCCATCGGCGACGTCCAGGCCTTCATCCAGTACTCCCGCCAGTTCAGCCAGCCGCTCACCCAGGTCGCCAGCATGGCCAACCTGGTGCAGTCCGGCGTCGCCTCCGCCGAGCGCGTCTTCGAACTCCTCGACGCCCCCGAGCAGACCCCCGAACCGGCCATGCCCGAGCGCCCCGACACCCTGCGCGGCCGGGTCGTCTTCCAGGACGTCGCCTTCCGCTACGACCCCGACAAGCCGCTCATCGAGGACCTCTCGCTCAAGGTCGAACCCGGCCAGACCGTCGCCATCGTCGGCCCCACCGGTGCCGGCAAGACCACCCTGGTCAACCTGCTGATGCGGTTCTACGAGGTCAGCTCCGGCCGGATCACCCTGGACGGCGTGGACATCGCCGCGATGTCCCGCGAGGAACTGCGCTCCGGCATCGGCATGGTCCTCCAGGACACCTGGCTGTTCGGCGGCACCATCGCCGACAACATCGCCTACGGCGCGGACGGAGGCGCGGAGCGCGGCGACCCGGCCAAGGATGGTGACGGGCGACGGGCGGGCGCCACTCGCGAACAGGTCGTCGAGGCCGCCAGGGCCGCCCACGTCGACCGCTTCGTGCGCACCCTGCCCGAGGGCTACGACACCGTCATCGACGACGAGGGCACCGGCGTCAGCGCCGGCGAGAAGCAGCTCATCACCATCGCCCGGGCCTTCCTCGCCCAGCCCTCGATCCTCGTCCTCGACGAGGCCACCAGCTCCGTCGACACCCGCACCGAGGTGCTCATCCAGCGGGCCATGGCCCGGCTGCGCACCGGCCGCACCAGCTTCGTCATCGCCCACCGGCTCTCCACCATCCGGGACGCCGACGTGATCCTGGTGATGGAGAACGGCTCCATCGTCGAGCAGGGCGGCCACGACGAGCTGATCGCCGCCGACGGGGCCTACGCCCGGCTCTACAAGGCGCAGTTCGCCGAGGCGGTGGCCGAGGTCGAGTAGCCGCGTGCCACCGGGAGCCCGGGGCGGACGGTCCTCGTGTCCGCCCCGGGCTCCCGCGCGTGCGGGCCCCGCCGCGCGCCGCCGGAACTCGCCGCCGCGGCGGCGGGCGCTACGGTATGGGCCGTGAGTGACGAACCGTCGACGACCGCCGCCGAGCCCGGAACCCCGGCCGAGGAGACCCCGGCCGCCGGTATCCCGACCACTGGTACCGCGGGCGCTGGTACCGCGGGCGCGCCCGCCGCCGGCGGCCCGGACGCCTTCGAGGAGCACCGGCGCTACCTCGGCTCCGTCGCCTACCGGATGCTCGGCTCCTTCACCGACGCCGAGGACGTCCTCCAGGAGGCCTGGCTGCGCTGGCGCGCCGCCGACCGCACCACCGTCGCCGACCCCCGCGCCTACCTCACCACCGTCGTCACCCGGCTCTGCTACGACCAGCTCGGCTCCGCCCGGGCCCGCCGCGAGTCCTACTTCGGCGAATGGCTGCCCGAACCGTCCCTCTCCTACCAGGACGCCCCCGCCTCCCCCGCCGACCTCGCCGAACGCGGCGAGTCCGTCTCCCTCGCGCTGCTCGCCGTCCTGGAACAGCTCACGCCCGCCGAGCGCGCCGCCTTCGTCCTGCACGACGTCTTCGCCGTCGGCTTCGACGAGATCGCCGCCTCCCTCGACCGCAGCCCCGACGCCGCCCGCCAGCTCGCCTCCCGCGCCCGCCGCCGGATCAAGGACGGCGGACGCCGGGCCACCGCCGACCCGGCCGAGCACCGGCAGGCCGTCGAGGCGTTCGCCGCCGCCAGCGCCCGCGGCGACATCGAGAGCCTGCTCGCCGTCCTCGACCCCGGGATCGTCTGGCACTCCGACGGCGGCGGCGTCGTCACCGCCGGCGCCCGCGCGGTGCTCGGCGCCGACAAGGTCTCCCGGCTCGTGCTGGGCCTGGTCGCCAAGTGGGTCACGCCCGAGGCCACCGTGGAGTTCGCGCTGGTCAACGGCGAGCCCGGACTCGTCTGGTACACCCGGCCCGGCGTGGTCGGCGGCGTGCTGGCCTTCACCGTCGCCGACGGCCGGATCACCGAGGCGTACGCGGTGGTCAACCCGGAGAAGCTCGGCCACCTCAACGCCCCCGCCACCCCTCCGGAGGTGTGACGCAGGTCACGGTCACACTTCCCCGGGCGCCGTCGTCCCCCTTCCGAACACGCGGAGAAGCGCTCCCCGGCCACCCCGGGGGCGCCGCGAGAGGGCGTCGACGACGGCGCCACGAAGGAGCGGGACGACATGACCGAGAAGCAGATCGTCGTACTGGGGGCCGGCTACGCGGGCCTCGCCGCCGCGACCCGGGCCGGAAAGCGCGGCCGGGTGACCCTGGTCGCGCCCGAGAGCCGCATCCTGCACCGCGTCCGCCAGCACGAGACCACCGCCGGCCTCCCCGTGCACCGGCCCGCCATCGACGAGGTGCTGCGCGGACGGGGCGTGCGGCACGTCCGGGCCCGCGCCACCGGCCTCGACCTCACCGGCCGCAAGATCGTCCTCGACAACGGCGACACCCTCGCCTACGACACCCTCGTCTACGCCCTCGGCAGCCGCACCGCCTGGCACGGCGTCCCCGGCGCCGCCGAGCACGCCCACCCCGTCGAACGGGCCGCCGAGGTCGCCGAGCGGCTGCGCACCGCCGGGCGCCCCGGCACCGTGGCGGTCGTCGGCGGCGGCGCCACCGGCATCGAGCTGGCCGCCGAACTCGCCGAGGCCCACCCGCGCTGGACCGTGCGGATCGTCGCCGCCGAGCAGGTCGGCGGCTGGTTCTCGGCCCGGGGCCACGACCACGTCCACCGCGTGCTGCGCGGACTCGGCGTCGGGATCCACGAGCACAGCGCCGTCACCGCCGTCGACGCCGAGGGCCTGAGCACCACCACCGGCCGGATCCCCGCCGACCTGGTCGTCTGGGCCGCCTCGATGGAGCCGCACCCGCTGGCCGCCGAGGCCGGCCTCGCCGTCACCCCCGGCGGACAGGCCGTCGTCGACGACCACCTGCGGTCGGTGTCGCACCCCGAGGTGTACGTGATCGGCGACGCCGCCGAGGTCACCGTGCCCGGCACCGGCACCCTGCGGATGGGCTGCGCCACCGCCCTGCCGCAGGGCCAGTACCTCGGCAAGGTGCTCACGGGGCGCACCGACAAGCCGTTCGCCTTCCGCTACGTCGTGCAGTGCCTGAGCCTCGGGCGGCGCGACGGCCTGCTCCAGCTGATCCACGGCGACGACTCGATGCGGCCCACCGTGCTCACCGGGCGGGCCGGGCGGCTGGCCAAGGCGGCGATCCTCAAGTCCGTCGTGCTGTCGCTGCGCTGAGCGGCGCGGCACGCCCGAGGGGCCCGGGACGCGGTGTGCGTCCCGGGCCCCCCCCGGGCGGCCGGGGGGGGTCCCCCGGGGGGCCCACAACACGCCCGGCGTGGTGTCGCGGCGCGCGGCGGCGCGCCCCCCCGGGGGGGCCCGGGACGCGGTGTGCGTCCCGGGCCCCTCGGGCGTGCCGCCGTCGTTACTTCTTCTCGCCCTTGGGCGCCTCGGCGTCGGTGGACAGCGCGGCGATGAAGGCCTCCTGCGGGACCTCCACGCGGCCGACCATCTTCATCCGCTTCTTGCCTTCCTTCTGCTTCTCCAGCAGCTTCCGCTTGCGGGAGATGTCACCGCCGTAGCACTTGGCGAGGACGTCCTTGCGGATCGCGCGGACCGTCTCACGGGCGATCACCCGCGAGCCGATCGCGGCCTGGATCGGCACCTCGAACTGCTGGCGCGGGATCAGCTTCTGCAGCTTGCCGGCCATCATCACGCCGTAGCTGTAGGCCTTGTCCTTGTGCACGATCGCGGAGAACGCGTCCACCGCGTCGCCGTGCAGCAGGATGTCGACCTTGACCAGGCTGGCGCTCTGCTCGCCGATGGGCTCGTAGTCGAGCGAGGCGTAGCCGCGGGTCTTGGACTTCAGCTGGTCGAAGAAGTCGAAGACGATCTCGGCGAGCGGCAGGGTGTAGCGCAGCTCGACCCGGTCCTCGGAGAGGTAGTCCATGCCCTGGAGGTTGCCGCGGCGGGACTGGCAGAGCTCCATGATCGCGCCGACGAACTCGTTCGGCGCCAGGATGGTGCCGCGCACGACCGGCTCGTACACCTCGGCGATCTTGCCGGTGGGGAACTCGCTCGGGTTGGTGACGGTGTGCTCGGTGCCGTCCTCCATGATCACCCGGTAGACCACGTTCGGGGCGGTGGAGATGAGGTCGAGGTTGAACTCGCGCTCCAGGCGCTCCCGGATGATCTCCAGGTGCAGCAGGCCGAGGAAGCCGCAGCGGTAGCCGAAGCCGAGCGCCACCGAGGTCTCCGGCTCGTACACCAGGGCCGCGTCGTTCAGCCGCAGCTTGTCGAGCGCGTCGCGCAGCAGCGGGTAGTCCGAGCCGTCCAGCGGGTACAGGCCGGAGAACACCATCGGGCGCGGGTCCTTGTAGCCGCCCAGCGCCTCGGTGGCGCCCTTGTGCTGCGAGGTGATCGTGTCACCGACCTTGGACTGCCGGACGTCCTTCACACCGGTGATGATGTAGCCGACCTCGCCGACGCCCAGGCCGTCGGCGACCTTCGGCTCCGGCGAGATGACGCCGATCTCCAGCAGCTCGTGGGTCGCGCCGGTGGACATCATGGCGATGCGCTCGCGCTTGTTGAGCTGGCCGTCGACCACACGGACGTAGGTGACCACGCCGCGGTAGGCGTCGTAGACCGAGTCGAAGATCATCGCGCGGGCCGGGGCCTCGGCGACGCCGACCGGGGCCGGGACGGTGTCGACGATGTGGTCCAGCAGGTCCTCGACGCCCAGACCGGTCTTGGCGCTGACCTTCAGGACGTCGCCCGGGTCACAGCCGATGATGTGCGCGATCTCCTCGGCGTACTTCTCCGGCTGGGCGGCCGGCAGGTCGATCTTGTTCAGCACCGGGACGATCGTGAGGTCGTTCTCCAGCGCCAGGTACAGGTTGGCGAGGGTCTGCGCCTCGATGCCCTGGGCCGCGTCGACCACCAGGACGGTGCCCTCGCAGGCCGCCAGGGAGCGGGACACCTCGTACGTGAAGTCCACGTGGCCCGGGGTGTCGATCATGTTGAGGATGTGGGTGGAACCGGCGTTGGAGCCGGTCTTCGGCGCCCAGGGGAGTCGGACGGCCTGCGACTTGATGGTGATGCCGCGCTCGCGCTCGATGTCCATGCGGTCGAGGTACTGGGCGCGCATCTGCCGCGGGTCGACCACACCGGTGATCTGCAGCATCCGGTCGGCGAGCGTCGACTTGCCGTGGTCGATGTGGGCGATGATGCAGAAGTTGCGGATCAGCGCCGGGTCGGTACGGCTGGGCTCTGGCACATTGCTGGGGGTCGCGGGCACCTTGGTCCGATTCTCCGTTGGTCCGGGGGCCGGGGGTGTCCGGATCATCGCTGACCGGCTTCCCGGGCGACCGGACGGTCGTCCGATCGAGATAGTTCCTCCCATCTTCCCATCTCCCGCGAGCGGGCCGCGCGCCAGCGCCCGGTTTGGGCCGGGACCACGGCCCCTGGTAGCGTTGGGCGCTGCACCTGGCCTCGGCATGCCCTCTCAGCTGGTCCGACGGCCGCGCGGTGCAGTCCTCCCCCGGCCCCGGCCGGGAGGGACCTCCAGCAACCGAGACACAGACTGAGGCTCTTTCGTGGCGAACATCAAGTCCCAGATCAAGCGCAACAAGACCAACGAGAAGGCGCGCCTGCGCAACAAGGCCGTCAAGTCCTCGCTGAAGACCGCCCTGCGCAAGGCCCGCGAGGCCGCTGCCGCCGGCGAGACCGAGAAGGCCACCGAGCTGGCCCGCGCCGCCTCCAAGGCGCTGGACAAGGCCGTGAGCAAGGGCGTCATCCACGCCAACCAGGCCGCCAACAAGAAGTCGGCCATCACCAAGCGCGTCAACGCCGCCGCCCAGGCCTGACGCCCCCGGGGCCGCTTCGACGGCCCCTCCCCCTCGGGACGGTCCGGCCCTCTACCCGGAAGCCCGAGGCGCACAGCACACTTCGCACCGCACGCGGCCTGCGTTCGCCACGCGGGTGCGGTGCACTGAGATTGACCGAAAGCGGCAGCTCATAGGCCCTTTCACTACTGCCCGATCGGTCCCCACCGGTCGGGCAGTACGCATTTTGTACACATGGATCCGGACGGGCAGCTACGCAGCGAGCGCAGTCCTGGCCGCCAGTGCGGAGGCACGGCCCGCGTCGAGGGCGTTCGCCACCTCGTCGAGGCGGTCCGGGAACAGGTGCCCGTACACGTCGAGCGTCATCGCCGCCGACTTGTGGCCGAGCATCTGCTGCACCACCTTGACGTCCGCGCCGGCCGCGATGGCAAGCGACGCCGCAGTGTGCCTGAGCTTGTGCGGAGTGAGGCCGAGGCCGTCGAGCCCGGCCGCCTTCACCGCCGGATCGAAGATCGCCGAGCGGAACTCCCAGTAGCCCATCGGCTCCCCGTCACGCCCGGTGAACAGCAGCGCGTCCCGCCCCTTGCCCTTGAGCGCGTCCCGCAGGTCGGCGACCAGCGAGCCGAGCAGCGGCACGGAGCGCTTCTCGTGGTTCTTCACGTCCTTGAGCAGCAGCCCGCCGCCGCGCTTTCGGGTGTACGCCTGCACGATCCGCAGCCGCCGCGTAGAGGCCTGCACCCGGCCGGCCTTGAGCGCCGACACCTCGCCCCACCGGATCCCGCAGTAGGCCAGCACGAGCATCAGCAGCGCGTACTCACCCGCGGCGGCGGCCAGCGCCTCGAGCTGGTCGTGCGTGAGGTAGACGTGATCATCGTCGTCCTCGTCCTGCGGCAGTTCGTGGTCCACGGCCGGGCTGGTCGCGATCTTCCCCGTCCGCACGGCGTACTTCAGCACCATGCCGAAGACCAGGTGGATCTTCGCGATCCGGGCCGGGGAGAGCGGCTTGCCCCGCTTGCCGGGGGCGTTGCACAGCTCGGTCAGCCACTCCGAGACGTTCTCCCACCGGATCGACGCGACCGGCCACGTCCCCCACTTCGGCAGGACGTAGAGGTCCAGCAGCTCGCGATAGTCGTCCCTCGTGCGCTCCCCGGGCCGGCGGAGCGCCCCGAACCACCCGGCGGCCACTTCGGAGAACAGGGTCTTGCCCTGCTTCGGGTCACGATAGGTGCCCTTGTCGAGGCGATCGAGCGTGTCCTGCTGGTGCTTCTCGGCGGCCGGCAGCGTACCGAACGTCTTCGCCTTCGGGTCGCCGTTCGGATCGTACCACCGGACCCGCCACCGCCCGGGCGCGGCCCGCTTGCTGCCGGCCCTCTTCGCCGCCCGCCACTTCTCCATGGCGGCTATGTAGTCCTTCTGCGTCGACCGGTCCTCAATCCAGACCCTCGCCATCAGCCCTCCCATAGATCAAAAGCGCCTGCGGAAGCAGCTGCGCCACCTCGGCCGAAACAGGTCGTCGCCCTGGTGGGCGGCCAAACTGCTCATAGTCGAGGACCGGCCTCAGATCGACACCAGGCTTCCGGTTGAGCAGGCCGCGCCCGTCGAGCCAATCCCATGCCGCAGACGCCGGCACCTGTCCGGCACCGGTGACCTCAACGAGGACGTCCTCCGCGTCATCCAATGGCAGCAGAAGAGACGAAGGGCTCACGTCGAGCGCCACCGCCAGCACAACCAGATCATCGGCATCGACACGACGCGTGCCCGCCTCGACCCGGGAGACGCCCAGGGGTGGAATCGGCCTCCCCAGCTCAGAGGTGCGATCCGAGAGCTCCTTCTTGGTCAGCCCCCGCGCTTCCCTGATACGAGTCACGTTGCGACGCACCTGCTCGCCCGTCGGGCCGAGCGGGTTCTTCTTGTCTTCAGCCACGACACCAGAGTCGCATCAAAATGATGCCCTTGCAATCCCTCTTGCTTCCCAAGGCTCCCCGGATCTACTCTTCGATGCATCAACACATCAAATTGATGTGCTGAGTGATCGAAAGGGATCGCCATGTCTGATGACTGGCTGACTCCGAGCGAGGTAGCAAAGCTCACCAAGCTCAGCGTTCAAACGCTGACCAACTACCGCTGGCAGGGCCGCGGGCCGGCCTTTCGCAAGCTCACCCCTGGCCGGAGCGGTCGGATCCGCTATCGCCGTCGAGACGTCGAGCAGTGGCTCGCTGGCGAATCCGCCACCGCGGCCTGAAGCACGAACGGCCCCCAGCAGGACGGCAATCCCGCTGAAGGCCTCACGTCCACCCAACACGACGAAGCCCCGGGTCTGAAGCCTGGCAGCTCTCCCGGGGCGCTCGTCTCCAAGAAGGAGAACGCTGTGTCTCACCGTATCGCCCGTCCCCGCATGATCGCCACCAACACCGCCCCCCACGGCGACGACCTCATGGCGCTCGTTGACGCCACCAGCGAGCCGAAGCCGACCGCCGAGGAGGTAATGGCGCTCGTCGCCGCCACCCCCGACCCCCACGCCACCGCCCGCGTCGTCGCCGAAACGCTCCGGGCCCTCGACGGCGGCCCCCTCACCCCCGACGTGGCCCGCTACCTGCCCACGGGCGCCCTCCTCGACCGCGTCGGCCTCGACCTGCAGGAGATCGACCGCGCCGAACTGCCGGCCACCGTCCGCACCACCTACACCGGCATGCTGGTGCAGCCGATCGACGGCCGCCCGTTCCTCCTCCTCCCCCGCGGCCAGGACACCGCCGAACGCGACCACGTGATCCGCACCCTCGCCTGGCGCCAGTACAACGACCCGGCCAACTCCGGCCAGCCCATCCACCTGCCCGGCAGCAAGGCCGAGTGCACCATCCCGGGCTGCCTCAACAGCCACCTGCCCGACCCCGACTTCGAGGGCCCGAACGTCAACCACTTCGGCACCGCGCACTACGCCGACGACGCCGACGGCCGCCACGTCATCGGCTCGCGGTTCGAGATCAACGCCGGCCAGAACCCGCACATCGAGGTCGAAACGTTCCCGACCCGCGTCGAGCTGAGCGCCCGCGACGCCCGCGCGTTCGCCGAGCAGCTGCGGCGCCTGGCCGCCGCGATCGAGCGCGACGCCAACACCATCGAGGCGGCGGGCCGGTGACCAACCGCACCACCACCGAGGCCCCCGCCGCGCTGGCGGGGGCCCTCGGGCCGTCCCCGTACGGGCTCAGCGACACCGAGCAGGACGCCGAGATCAACCGACTCGTCGAACTGGGCTGGCAGCACTGGGAGATCCGCCGACGCTTCGCCGACCTCGACACCACCCGGGAGGTCGAATGACCGACACCCTCGACGCCCGGACCGGCCTCGAACTCACCATCGTCGGCACCGCCCTGCTCAACCCCGACCAGTACAAGCCCCTGGCAGACATCATCAGCGCCGACATGCTGTCCCACTTCCCCGCACGGGCCGTCTGGGAGCTGCTGGAGAAGCGCATCCCCGACGGGCTGCCCGTCGACTACGCCTCGCTCGGCGCCGCCCTCGGCACGGCGGAGACCGGGCGCATCGGCGGCCCCGGCGTGTTCGCCCGGATCGGCGAGCATGGCCTCCCGGTCGCGGACTGGCAGGCCGAGAAGCTGCGCGAGATGGCCTTGCGCGAGCACGCCCGCGTCGAGCTGGTGCGCGCCCTCGAACGCCTCAACAACGACGACGACGTGCACGCCGCGATCGAGGCCGCCAACCAGCGCACCACCCGGCTCATGGAACGCGCCGCAGCGTCCGGGGTCGTGCCGCCGCAGTCCCGCCGCATCGTCCTCACCCCGGCCTCGGCGCTACGGGCCCGGCCGGTCCACTGGCTGTGGGACACCACCCCCGACGGGGCGCCCCCGACCAGCCACGGCCGCATCCCCCTGTACAGCCTCGCGCTGGCCGCCGGCGGGCCCGGCCTCGGCAAGTCCCAGTGGGCCGTCTGGATGGCCGCCAGAGTCACCACAGGCACCCTGCCCGGCCAGCTCCAGGGCAAGCCCCGCGCGGTCATCTACGCGGCCACGGAGGACTCGTGGACGCGCACGATCCTGCCGCGGCTCATCGCCGCCGGCGCCGACCTCGACCTCGTCTTCCGCATCGACGTCCAGGACGACGGCAAGGCCTCCGCCAGGCTGACCCTGCCCGTGGACACGGGACGTCTCGGCGAGGCCGCTGAAGCCCACGGCGTTGCCCTGCTGGTCGCCGACCCGCTGCTGTCGCTCATCGACAGCAGCATCAACGACTACCGGGCCGCCGAAGTCCGCGAAGCCCTCGAACCACTCGTCGCCGCCGCCGAACGGCACGGCTTCACCATCGTCGGCCTCGCCCACTTCACCAAGGCCGGCGGATCCGATGTCCTGTCCCGGGTCGCCGGATCCGGCGCGTTCGGCCAGCTCATCCGCTCCCTGGTCGCGTTCGCCCAGCAGGAGGACGACCAGGGCGACGCCGAGTTCGTCATGTCGCTGGAGAAGAACAACCTCGGCAGGCTTGGACTCCCGTCGTACAGCTACACCATCCAGCCGTTCACCGTGGCCACCGACGAAGGCCCCTCGTACGTCTCCCGGTTCGTCCTCGGCGGGGAATCCACCACCAGCGTCCGGGATGCCCTCCGTGCCGCAGACGGTCCTCCCGGCGGCGACCGGGCTGAGCTGTCCGAGGCGGCCGCGTGGCTGCGGGACTACCTCGAAGACCCCCAGCGCGGGGGTGAAGCCCCACCGAAGGAGATCGAACAGGCCGCCCGCGCCGCAGGGATCACCCCCACAGCGCTCCGGTCAGCGAAGACCCGCCTCAAGGTCAGCAGCGTCAAACCCAAGATCCTCAACGCCTCGTGGGTCTGGCGCCTGCCCGAAGCCAGCACCGAACCGTCGCCCTACCCCTTATACGCACCCCGCACCTTCTCATCTTCTCTCTGACCTGCTGTTTTACCCCCTCACCTTCTCCCTCATCTTCTCTGCATCTTCTCTCTCGACCCGCATCTTCTCCCAGAGAAGGTGTGGGGAAGGTGGGGGAGAAGGCGCGGAGAAGATGGGGCCTCATAACCGCAGGTCAGACAGAAGATGTTGAAGATGCGGGCCTACGTAGCACATACCGGCCCGGCACCCCGGGCCCCGCCTTCAGGAGCCCCGCATGTCCACCCCCGAAGACCGTGTCGCCGCTCTCATCGCCCAAGCCGCCGCCCGCCGCGCCGCCACCGCAGCCCGCCGCGCCCGCTACAACACCGCCCGCCAAGCCGGCCTCGCCGCCCGCCACCACCTCAAGCTCACCCGCCTCCAGCAGCGCGAACAGCCCCCGGCAGGCACTACCGAACCGGAACCCCCCGATGCCGCCTGAACCCCCAGTCATCGCCGTCTGAGCAACAACCCGCACCGCACGCCGCGCGCGGGCCCAGTCCAAGCCTTACGCGCGAGAGGAGATCAACCCCATGCCCGCCCCACTCCCCGACCAGCAGCGCGAAAACGTCCTCGGCCTCGCACGCGCCGGCCACTCCCGCAACGAAGTCGCACGCCTCTCCGGAGTCTCCCCCGCCTCCGTCACACGGATCTGCTCGGCGGCCGGCGTCACCTTCGACCGCACCGCCACCGCCGCCGCCGTCGAGGCCCGCGTCATCGACATGAAGCAGGCCCGCGGCCTGCTCGCCTCCGGCCTGCTCGACGACATCGCCGAAGCCCGCCACCGCCTCCACCGCGCCGGAGAAGCCCGGGAGTTCTTCGACCTCGCCCGCTCCGTGTCCGTCCTCACCAACGCCCACGTCCGCATCATCGGCGTGGACAGCACCGACCAGGGCGCCGAGGAAGCGCGCTCCATGCTCGGCAGCATCATGACCGGCCTCGCCCTGTGGCAGGCCCAACAGGACGACCAGCAGCAGGACGACGAAGGGACACCCCAGTGACCGCCCGAACCTGCGTCGAGCGCCGCGTGTTGGCCCTGCTCGCCACCGCTGCCGACGGCCGCACCACCGACGTCGACGCCCTCCTCGACGACCTCGACCCGGACGACCTCGGCGACGTGGTCTACGGCCTCGCCAGCCTCGCCGTCGGGGTGTTCATGCCCCGCGGCACCGACCGACAGGACCCCGACCAGCGGACCCGCATCGCCAACGCCCTACGCGCCGACCTGCTCCAGTGGTCGGCCGACGAGTCCGCCGATGGACAGTGACGACCTGCTGCTGCCCGACGGCACCGTGCTGATCCCGCCCGACGTGGCGCGGGAGTTGCTGCGGCCCCTGGTGGTCGGCCTCGCCGCCCGATGCCGGGCCGACGGCACCAACCTCAGCCCGCGCACCGTCCGCCTGCTGCATGCACTCCACAACTCCGCCGAGCACCAACAGTGTTCCGCCACCGGAACCCCCGACGCGCGGCCTGTCAGTGTGGAACTGACCGCACCCGAGGCCGCAGAACTCCTGGCCTGCAGCCCCGAGTACGTGCGGCGCCTGGTCAGGGCCGGCCGGATCGTTGGCCGCCGCGCCGGCCCGGCCTGGCTCATCGACCCCGCGTCCCTCGACGCCTACCGCCACGGAGCAACCGCATGACCGACCCCAACACCCACCGGCAGAGGCTCGCCGCCCGCGCCCGCGAGGTCGCCCGCGCCGCCGCCGGCCTCGACGACCCCGACCCCACCGAGGACACCCTGCGCGAGGCCGCCAGGCTCCGCGCCGAGGCCCGCGAAACCGCCCGCGCCGAAGCCCGCGCCACCAGCGAGCGCAACGAAGCCGCGGTCGACGCCATCATCCAGACCCGCCGAGCACGGAGGAACGCATGACCACCACAGAGAGCAAGTGGGGCGGCACGAAGGCGGCGCTCCAGCGCGCTGAGGACCAGCGCCAGGCCGACGCGCCCGCCCAGGACCCGGCCGCGGTTGCCCAGGCCCTGCGGTCGGCCCTCCCCGCACCGGGAAGCCCCGACCACATCACCGCCACCGCGGACCAGGAAGTCACCGAGGCCGAGCAGCTGCTCGCGGCCCTCGAAGACCGGGTGCGCGACGGTGACGACACCGTGACCGCCGAGCAGGTCGAGGAAGCCCGCGGCCTGCGCCGGTTTGCCCAGCTCCGCCGCGAGGCCGCCCAGCGCAAGGCCGAGAAGGCCCGGCTGGCCGAGATCGACGCCGACGCCGCGCGCCGCCGGGACGCGTTCCTCGCCGAGATCACGCCGCACGACCTGACTAAGCTGCCCGCGCTCCAGAAGCAGGCCGAGGACGCCCTGTTCGAGCTGCTGGAGCTCTGCGGACGGTACGGCGCCACGGTCCACAAGCACATGAACAGGCTGCTGTACGCCAATGAGGGCCGGACCGCTCTGGCGATCAAGGGCAACAGGGCCGGCCTGATCGTGATCGACGGCACCGAGTACCACGCCATCGACGGCGCGCAGGTGGCCGACAAGGTGCTGAAGTCGGCCCTGCAGAGGCACTTCGAGGCGCTGGAGGTACGCAGGCCGGGCATCGAGGCCGAGGACGCCGCGTACCGGGATGCCGCAGCCGCGAGCCTCGCCGAGGCCGACGCGAAGCTGTACGGCACCCCGGCATGGGAGGAGCTGCCGGCGCGGCGCCGGGCTCCCGCGGAGGCTCTGTTGGCGGAGCGCGGGAAGCGATGACCGATCCTCGATGCGCCCGACTGCCACCCGGCGGCCGGGCGCATCGCCGTGTCCACGCCCTCAGCAGAGCGCCCGGCCAGCCTCAATCACCGCACTGATGTCCACCTTCAGCCCGTACCCCAGGTTCGGGTCATCGGCCCAGATGGGGAGCGGCTTCGGGTACTTGCTCTGCGCGAGCCCGTTCACGCCGTACTCGACGCCCCCGGCCTCGAACGTCACCTGCTGGCCGGGCCGGCAACGCAGCAGGCCCGACTCGACGGTGAACGGCCACGGCGTGAGCGAAGTCCGCGACACCGTACGGCTGTGCGTGGAGCCTGCTGCCGCCGGCGGAACCGATACCGGAGCACCGACCGTTGCACCGGCCGTCGCGCCCGCCGAAGGCACGATCGGCCGGTACCGTGTGGGCGTCTCAACAGCGACCGGAACGGACGTGTCCGTGTCCTCATTGTCCGAGGAGGCGGTCGCCACCCAGATCAGCACCACGGCCAGTGCCACCCCGCCCAGAACGTACAGGCCGCGGTTCCCCTCCCGCCTCGCCTGCTGTTGTTCCTGCTCCTGCTCCCTCTGAAGTCTGCGGCGCTCGCTCAACTCCCACCGCACCTGCGGCGTCATGTCGTCCATGGTCCCTCCCCAATCGGGCGACAGCGTAGAACGGTTGAGAACTGGACAGCCAACCGATCTATCCGCACACCTGCATGGTCATGAGAGCAACGCAGATCTACGGAACCGCACACGTCCGCCCCGCTCGACTGGTCGGACTGGCCGAAGCCCTGCTGAAGCGTCACTCAGGTTCAGCAAGTTTGAGCAAGTTCGTTGTGCCAGGACGGTCTGCCGAGAAAGCATGGGCACACCGCTAGTCCGGCACACGGCAGGAGGTCACCATGGCACTGCACAGGCTCGGCAAGGACCCGGAGTCGCCCAACGGTGGTAGCCCGACGCTCTACTACGATGACGCGGCTGACACTTACCTGGTGCAGGGCTGGCGAGTTGAGGACGCCAGCCGCCTGGCACAGATGGACGTTCCCTCGCACGAGACGGTCGTCGAGATCCCCAAGCGCATGATCCAGTTCTTTCCGGAGGTGTCCCGCGGTGCCGACGTTTGAGCAGTTGTTCGCAGCTGCCCAGCGCTCCGCCGTCCATCTGGAGATGCGCGACGGATACATGCGGGACGACCCCGTGTTCGTGGCTTGGCAGGCCGGCCGCGTCGAACTCGGCGACGCCGAGGCCGACTGGCGGGCACTCGTCGCGCAATCCGTCGCGCGCGGCGTCGAAGTGCGACGGGCTCGGGTAGTCTCCGAGCCGCTGAGCGACTACGTCCGCTTCGAGTACGACATCACCGAGCGGCACAACATCGCGGCCGGGGAACAGGTCCGATGGCTCCCGCGGCGGCAGGCAACCGCCCTGGCCCTGCCCGGGAACGACTTCTGGCTGTTCGACGGCAGCACCCTGCTCGTCAACCACTTCTCGGGTGACGGCGATTGGACTGCCTCTGAGCCCATCACCGACTCCGAGGCCGTCAAGCTGTGCTCCACCGCCTTCGAAGCCGTGTGGAGTCGGGCAGTTCCCCATGCGGAGTACCGCCCGGTCTGAGCGATCGATGACTTCGTCCCCCCATTCCAGCACGCAGGAAGCGCGCCAAGCGCTCGGCCGACGTCTGTCCGAAGTCCGCAAGGACGCCGGGCTGACAGCGCGGGCACTGGCCGCGCTCACCGGGTGGCACGAGTCGAAAGTCAGCAAGATCGAGCACGGACGCCAACCGCCTTCGGACCCGGACATCCGGGCATGGACGCTCCACTGTGGCACCCCCGACCAGGCCGCCGATCTCATCGCCGTCGCGCGCGGCATCGAAGGGGCCTACGTCGAGTGGCGCCGTATGGAACGCTCCGGCCTGCGGCATGCCCAGGAATCCGTCCTCCCACTGTGGGAGCGCACCCGCCGCTTCCGCATCTACTCACCATGGCTGATCCCCGGGCCGGTCCAGACCGCTGCGTACATTCGTGCCGTCCTCACCGCGATCCGCGACCGCCGCGGCTTGGCCGACGACCTAGAGGACGCCGTCCGGGTCCGGCTCGACAAGCAGGAGCGGGCACTGCACGGGCTTGGTGCCCGGCGCTTCGCCGTGCTGCTGGAGGAGAGCACCCTGCGGTACCGCATCGGCGACACTGCGACGATGGCCGGCCAACTCGGCCATCTGCTCGCGGTGGCTTCGCTGGCATCGGTCAGCCTCGGGATCATCCCTGAGCGCACGGATCGCAGTTCCCTCTGGCCTGCCGAAGGGTTCTTCCTCTTCGATGACGAAGTCGTCAACGTCGAGCTGATCTCAGCTCATCTGACGATCACACAGCCTCACGAGATCGGAATGTATGCCGGGGTGTTCGCAGACCTCGCCGATCTTGCTGTCTACGGAGCGGACGCACGGTCGCTGATCACGTCGGCGATTACTGCTCTCGGCTGACCCTGAGCAAGTTCTCGCACACTCGTTGAGGCCCGATTGGGCCCCTCCCTACCGTTCTGGGTGCGGCAGACCCAACCGCTCCCCGGCTGGCCTGCCTGCCCATACCCCGGCACGGCCAAGGGAGGATGCATGGGTTGGACCGCAGATGAGGACTGGACTGTCAGCGTCGAGAGGCACCTCGACCCGACACCCCTGCCGCCGGCGGCGGCTCTGACCGCCGTCTGGCAAGCCGTCCGAGGACTGGATGTCGGAGACCAGCAGTACGCCGCCCTGCGCTACCTCTTCGGCACCGGGGCCACCGAGACAGTCGAGGCGGCACTCGACGGCGGCCAGCTCGACTTCCCGGTCGTCCTGCCGGACAGCCGGATCATGATCCGTGTCCGCCGCGGCGACGGCCGGACCGCCAGGCAGCGGCACGGCGAGCGGTACCGGGTGGTGCAGCAGCCCCGGCAGGGACGGAACCCGGGACTTTGGACGGTGGAGGACACCGCGACGGGCGAGCCGGTCCGCGAGGACGGCCACGTCCTGCGGTGGGGCATCGAGTCGAGCGCGCAGTCCTGGATCAGCAGACAGCTGGCCCGCGGCGATTACCAGGGGAAGGCCGGCCATGCCGCAGCTTCCTGACTCCGCCCCCGAGGCTGGCGTGCTGCTCAGGCCGGCTCCTCGGTGTGCGACGTGCTGGCACCTTGCCGCGCAGCATGCCGCCGCCGAGCGCGGCCGCGCCGCCAGCGCCTCGACGGACGCGCGCGTCCTCATGCGACGCCACCACGCGAACGACCACCGGTGACCGACGACCCCCAGGCCGACTACCGCGCGGCACACCACCGCCGACAGCACGGCGAGCCGGACCCGGCCGCGCTGACCCGGGCCTACGCCGTGTCGATCGCCGCCCTGGTGGTCGTCATCGTGCTGCTGATCATCTCCACCATCCGCCACCGCTAGGAGCAGAGCATGGCGTTCTTCCGCAAGTCGAGCCCGCCCGCGACGCCCGCCGTCGACCGCGCGGACGCCGCCGCCGCGCAGGCCGAGCTGGCCCGGTACTCCATCGAGGACAGCGACGAGGGAGCCGCCGAGCACCGCCGCCGCAAGGCCATCCGCGCCGCAAAGGGGCTTCGCCTGCCGGCCCGCGACGAACCGGACAGCGACCGCGACTGACCAGTGCCGACAAACCCTCCCCGGCTGGTAGGCGGTCGGGGAGGCGGGTAGTCGTCGCAGGTCAGACTGCGCCTACCCGACCGCCTACCGCACTTCCCGGCCTGGTGGGGGAGGGGCCGTTTGGGGTCACGGGCGCCCGCGCTTCACGGTGGCCTCGATGCCGTCGAGGCCATCCGTACCGGGAGTTCCGTCCGGCCGGCGGACGGAACCGGTGGCGTCGGCCGGACCGATCCCACCCCGAGGGGTACTCGTTGAGTGAGTACCCCTTGAGGCCGGAGCCTGGGTTCCGTCGTGCCTCCCGACGGAACCCGTGACCACCTTCGCGCCGGCGCGAAGATCAGCACGGGGTGCCAGTACCGACGACACCCGTGCCGACCGCAAGGGGGGTGCACATTGCGCACACCCCTTCTCGGCGGCACCGGGTCCGCAAGGTCCCGGAGGAACCCAACGGACTCGGGTCCTTCCGGGACCTCTGTGAGGGGCAGGCTGTCCCTCTATGGCTGCGGCACCGCCACCGTTGAGACTTTCCCGAACTCGGGAAAAAGGCAGGTCAGACCCCTGACTCACTCCCTGCGTGGTGCTCCGGACCACGCAGGCCCGGAGCACCAACCGTGGGAGAGTCACGGTTCACCGCTCAGCCAGCACGCGCCTGCTCGCGCTGTCGGAAGCTCTTCCGGTGGTCACCGAAGAAGCCTGCTCGGCCTCGAACCGCCGGTAGTAGCGGGACGCGGTCGACTGACTCACCCCGCACCGGGCCGCCGCCGAGCGCGTACTCAGCCCCCGCTCCCACGCCCGGCGAAGCGCCCCCACAACACCCCGCGGCACCGGCCGCCGGGCCTGACTCGGCAGTGACTCGGCCAGCTCCGGCCCGCCCTGCGGAGGCATCACGGTCCGCCAGACGAACGGGCCGGCCAGCGCCACGCCGATGAGGTCAGCCACACTGACATCGTCCCGACTCACAGGGCGCCCTCGGCGTTGAGGAGTTCGGCCGCGAGGTCGCGCAGCCGTCCGGCGTGGACGACCAGCTGCGCCGCCAGCATCCGCAGCGCGTCGTGGTCGAGGCGGTGCCAACCGGTGCCGAGCAGGACCGCTACCTGCACCCCGCGGTCGTCGGGGTCGCTGCTGTACGGGTACTGGCACAGGCCAGCGTCGAGCAGCTGCACTGGTCCGTGCGGCACGTCCACGGTGAGCACCGTCTCGGGCCCCTCGTGGGCGAGGTCGACCAGGTCGAGGCCGTCCTCGTGGACGCCGAGGCACCAGGACGGGCACGGCACGGTCACCGGCCCCTGGTCGAGGGTGCGCACGGTCGCGGTGCGGGGGCCGCCGTTCATCGGGCACCGCCCCGCGGGGCGCTCGCCCGGTCGATCGCAGCGTCGAGGCGCACGCTGTACGGGCCGACGTCGAGCCGGCTCCAGACGCTGGTGCCGAACAGGTCGTCGCCCTCGACGTCCCACGGCGAGACGCGCCGCTCCAGACGGGCGGCGAGCCGGTACGCGGCGGCCAGCAGGACGTCCCGCGGGTCGGAGCCGTCGAGATCGGCGTACCGCATCATGAGGTGCAGCGGGCCGGCGGCGAAGTAGTCCGGCAAGCGCTTCCGACGGCCGGGCAGGACGGGGTTAGGGTCATGGGTCATGGTCGGACTCCTTGTTGGTAGGAGCCCGGCTCAGGCGCCGCTCGGTGTGCAACCACCGGGCGGCGCCGTCTCGTCTCGCAGTACACATTCAGTACACATGAGGCCGAGATGAGCCGGGAGAACGAGGGACAACGCGGGATGCGTTTTCCCTGGTCAACCGGCCTATGGAGCCTGTTTCTGCTGGTCGGGGAAGTGCCTCTAACACACGCGGCCTGCGTTCGCCACGCGGGTGCGGTGCACGGAGATCGACCGGAAGTGCCGGCCCGCCGGCCCTTCCCCGCACTGCCCGACCGGTTCCCCACCGGCCGGGCAGTTCGCGTTTGCGGGACCGGGCCGGCCGGTGGGGCGGGCTCGGCGTGACCGCGCGGCGGGCTCGGCGTTCCAGTGGGACGGGGGTCAGCCGACCTTCGTCCAGCGCTGGCAGCCCTGCGTCTTGAAGACGGCGTCCGACTTCTTGATCGTGACGACGCCCTGGCCCGTCAGGTTCTCGTTGGCGATGATCGAATCCAGCTCGCCGTCGGCGGCCCGGGCCCGCTCCCAGTAGCACATGCCTCCCGAGCCGCCGCCCGGTCCGGCCGTCCGGTAGGTGCCGGGCCGGACCTCGGCGCCGACCAGGAACGTGCCGCTGCCGTCGATCGTGTCGGCCGGCTCGGCGGCCGGCGTCCCGGCGGGCGCCGGAGGGGGCGCGGCGGGCGGCGTGGACGCGGCCGGTGGTGCGGCGGTCACCGTCGCCGTGGCGGTCACGGTGACCGTCACGGCCGGCGGCGCCGGGGCCGTGACCGTCGCGGTGACGGTCTGCGTGGCGGCGGGCCGTGGAACCGGGTCGGTTGCCGCCGCCGTCACCGCCCTCGAACCGCCGGAACACGCGGTCAACCCGGCCAGCAGCCCGGCCGCCGTGATGATCGTGATGGTGCGCGTACGCAAGGTCCCCCCTGGGACGTGTGGCTGGTGAGGGCCCGACCCTACCGGCCGCGCGGACCGTCACCGCGCCTGTCCCGCTCCTCGGTACGACCGGTAGGGTCCCGGGTTGTCCGGCACCCACGCCGAGGCCCGAGGGGGGCACACATTGGGGACACCTCCGCCGCCACCGCCGCCGCCGAGCGGCCCCGGCTTCGCCGGCTTCCCGCAGCAGCAGCCGCGGCAGCCGCAGGCGCCGAACAGTCCGCCCGGCTTCGGACCGCCGCCCGGGCTGCCCAGCGCGCCCGGTGCGCCCGCCGCTCCCGGTGGGCCCGGATCTCCCGGCGCTCCCGGTGCGTCCGGTGGGCCCGCCGGTCGGAGCGGGCTGCGACGCAACGCGGTCTGGGCGTTCGTCGGCGCGATCCTCGCCTCGGTGGTCTGGACCGGGACCGTCGTCGTGGTGCCCGGGCTCGTCGACGGCAAGTCCTCCGCGAAGAGCATCCGCGGCTACCACGCCGTCGACAGGATCTGCGACGCGGGCAAGCTCACCGCGTTCCGCGGCGCGTACAAGATGGTGGACAACTACCCGCTGGAGCACACCGGCCGCAGCGAGTCCATGGACGTCATGCGCTGCTACGCGCTGATGAAGCGCACGCCCGGTGACAGCGAGACCACCGACTACGCCACCCTCGACATCCGCGCCGAACTGCACAAGGCCGTCGACTCCGTCCCCGAGTTCACCGCTCTGCGGCACTACTTCGAGCAGCAGAAGTACGAGATCACCGACGTGCCCGGGCTCGGCGAGGAGGCCTACCTCGCGTACGGGGACGAGCCGACCAGCTCGGACAAGACCTTCCACGACATCAACTACCACCTGCAGATCCGCGACGGCGGCATGACGTACTCGCTGTACTGGACGGACAACTACCAGGTCGGCAAGAACCACACCCTGGACCGCGAGAGCGTGCGCAAGGCCATGATCGACGACACCCGGGACATCCTCAAGGCGATCGGCGGCCGGTAGCGGCGGGTCGCGGGCCGCGGGCCGGCCCCCGCGGGCGGTGTCAGTACGACGGCGTCCGGGAACCGGCCCGGGCGGCCCTGGCCACGGCGACCACGGCCCGCTCCAGTGCGAAGGCCGGGTCGTCGGAGCCGCCCTTGACGGCGGCGTCCGCCTGCGCGATCGCGGTCAGGGCCACGGCCACGGCGTCGCCCGTCCAGCCGCGCATCTGCTGGCGGACCCGCTCGACCTTCCAGGGCGGCATGCCCAGCTCGCGTGCCAGGTCCGCCGGGCGCATGTTCCGCCCGGTGGTCGCCAGCCGGCCGATGCTGCGCACGCCGGAGGCCAGCGCGTAGGTGATGCCGGTCGGCGGCTGGCCGACGGCCAGCGCCCAGCGCAGCCGCTCCAGGGCCTCGGCGGCGCGGCCGGTGACCGCCAGGTCCGCCACCTCGAAGCCGGTCGCCTCCGCCCGGCCGCTGTAGTAGCGGGCCACCACGGTCTCGTCGATGGCGCCCTCGACGTCGGAGGTGAGCTGGCTGCAGGCGGCGGCCAGCTCGCGCAGGTCGCTGCCGAGCGCGTCCAGCAGGGCCTGGCAGGCCTCGGGCGTCGCCGAGCGGCCGAGCGTGCGGAACTCGCCGCGGACGAAGGCCAGGCGCTCGCTCGCCTTGGCGAGCTTGGCGCAGGCCACCTCACGGCCGCCGGCCTTCCGGCCCGCGTCGAGCAGACCCTTGCCCTTGGCGCCGCCCGCGTGCACCAAGACCATGATCACTTCTTCGGCGGGGGCCTCGATGTACGCCTTGACCTCCTTGACGGAGTCGGCGGAGAGGTCCTGGGCGGCCCTGACCACGATGACCTTGCGCTCGGCGAAGAGCGAGGGGGTGGTCAGTTCGGCCAGGCTGCCCGGCTGGAGGGTGCCAGGCGGGAGGTCCCGCACGTCGGTGTCCGGGTCGGCCGCCTTCGCCGCGGCCACCACCTGGGCGACCGCGCGGTCCAGCAGCAGCTCCTCCTGGCCGACCGCGAGGGTCAGCGGGGCGAGCAGGTCGTCGGGTGCACTCTTCCTGGCCATCGCCACCAGCATCCCACGGGCGACGGACAGGTCCGCCCCTGGACAATGGGCGGGTGACCGAAGACCCCACCACCGACCTGCCGGACGACTTCGACCCGCACGCCCGGCAGCTGCTCGTCCTGCCCGACCGCGACGCCGCCGAGGAGGCCGCGGAGGAGCTCGGCGCGGACCACCCCGACCTCGGCGAGCTGGAGCTCGTCCGCGACGCCCTCGCCGGGGAGGACGACGCCGAGGACGCCCAGTGGCTGGTGGTCGTGGAAGCTCCCGAGGAGGGCTGGACCCCCGCCCGCCTCCAGGCCCTCGACACCGTCGCCGCCTCCTACGAAGGCTGGCGCGAGGAGCACTGACCCTGGGGGCGCTCTGGAGTGGGAAGTCGGCCCCGCCGACTTCCCGCTCCAGAGCGGTTGGCGTCCTCGCTTCCGTCGGACTTGGCGGTCAGGGCCGCCTCACGGGACTCGATCGCCTCGCCCGCCTCGGCCCGGGACGGCGCTGCGGCCCGCCCCTTCCCGGGTCGGCCGCGCTGACCGTCCGGAGTAGGAAGTCGGCGGGGCCGACTTCCTACTCCGGAGCCGGGGGCACGGGCGCCGCTCGCCCTCTCTCCCCGCTTCGGCTGCCGTTTCTCGCGCCGCGCTCCGGGCCCGCCCGGAGCGCGGCGTCATCGCCTTCCCCTTCGCTCGCCCGCGCGGGTGCCATCCGCCTCCCACCCGAGCCACCCTGCTGTTCGCCCGGCCCGAGCGTGCCGCTCGGGCCGGGCGGGAAGAATCGTTTCTTCCGGGCCGCAGACCACCCCCACCACTCCTTCCTTCCCGACCACTTGCCCCCAACCCAGACCCCATCCACGCAAGTGGTCGGGAAGGAAGGTGGTGGGGTCACCAGGGCGGCGCGCGCTGGTCGACCCCTTCCAGACGCTGCCAGAGACAGCCAGCGGCCAGAAGACCACGCAGAGATCCACGGCCATGCGGC
>NZ_JBEPAM010000009.1:0-245458 GCF_040298605.1 Kitasatospora sp. NPDC001527
CTCCAGGCCGCCCGAGCTGCCAACAGGCAGCTGATCAGTCGGCTCAACACGAGCCACTGACCTCGGCAGCGGGGGGGGGGGGGCCGGGGTGACTTGCCCCCCCCCCCCCCGGGGCGGGCGGGCGGCCGGGCCGCCGCCCCCCCCCGGCCGCCACGGCCGGGCCCGGCGGTCCGGTGGCGCGCGGCCGGTGCTGTCGGCCGCGCTCGGACTTCCGGTGGCCGGCGCGGTGGCCGGTGAACTGACCGGACACGGCGGCGGCCCGCTGTTCGCGGCCGGCGCCGTGCTCGGCACCGGCGCCGCGGCGGCGCTCTGCGGCCGCGCCGGGCGCTGGTGGGTCGTCATCGCCGCGCCGCCGGTGGCCCTGGCCGCCCGGGCCGGTACCGCCTACCTCGCCGACCGCGAGACCCTGCGGGGCAACGCGCTCGCCTCGGCGGCGGTGCGCTGGGTGGTCGGCGCGTTCCCGGTGATGGCGGCGGCGGTGGTGGCCGGGCTGCTGGTGGTCGCGGTGCGGGCGCTCCTCGACCGGCGCGCCCGCCCGGACCGGCGCGCCGACGACCGGCACCGGCGGCGGACCGACGGCCCGCAGAGCACCGCGCCCGCGGCCCCCGCGCCCCCGGCCGCCGTGCTTCCGGCCCCCGTACGCCCGACCCCCGTCCCCGACCGGAGGAGCCGCCGTGGCTGAGCCCCGCACCAGCCGGCTGGCCGTCGCCGGCCGCGTCCTCGCCGGCACCGTCTCGGTGGCGGTCTTCGGCGCGAGCGGCTTCACCTGGTACGAGTACCGGCAACTCGACGCCGGCGTGGTCAAGTCGGGCGCGCTCACCGAGGCCCGGAAGAACGCGCCGCCGCACCTCGACGCGTCCGTCAACCTGCTGCTCATCGGCCTCGACAGCCGCAAGGACATGGACGGCAACGACCTCCCCAAGGAGTTCGTCGAGGAGGAACTGCACGCCGGCTCCAGCGAGATCGGCGGCTACAACACCAACGCGCTGATCGTCCTGCACATACCGGCGAACGGCGGCAAGGTGACGGCGCTGTCGGTCCCGCGCGACGACTACGTGCAGACCGTCGGCGCGGACGGGAAGATGCACAAGATCAAGGAGGCGTACGGGATCGCCAAGGAGACGGCCGAGCAGAAGCTGGGCGGCAAGGGCCTGTCCAAGGCGGAACTGGAACGGCAGAGCCGCGAGGCCGGGCGGGCCGCGACCCTCCAGACCGTGCAGGCGTTCCTCGGCATCCCCATCGACCACTTCGCGGAGGTGAACCTGATCGGCTTCTACGACATCGCCAAGGCCGTCGAGCCGATCCAGGTCTGCCTCAACAACCCGGTCGACGACCCGATCGTGGCCCGGACGGCGAACCACGAGGGCGGCGGGACCGGGCTCAGGCTCCCGGCGGGCGTCAGCTCGCTCGACGCCCGGCAGGCGCTGTCGTTCGTCCGCCAGCGCCACCACCTGAAGAACGGCGACCTGGACCGGACCCACCGGCAACAGGCCTTCCTCTCCTCGGTCGTGTACAAGCTCAAGCAGCAGGGCGTGGTCAACGACCTCGGGCAGCTCCAGCGGCTGTTCGAGGTGGTGAAGAAGGACGTGGTCATCGACGACCGCTGGAACGTGCTGGACTTCGCCCAGCAGGCGCCCAACCTCACCGGCGGCAACGTCGAGTTCAACACGCTGCCGATCACCGGGTTCAGGACGATCGGGGGCCAGGAGGTCAACACGGTCGACCCGGACCAGATCAAGCGCATCGTGAAGCAGCTGTTCGGGCACGAGCCCCCGCCGCCGGCCGCCTCCGAGGAGCCCGCGCCGGCGGCGGTCCCGGCGCAGCAGCCCGCTGCCGCGCCGACCGTCACGCCGACCGTCACGCCGAGCGGTGCGCGGTCCGTCGCCCCCACCCGCACGCCCGCCCCCGCCCGCACGACGACCACCCCGGCCCCGTCCGCCTCCGCCACCACGGCCCCGCCCACCGCCGAGCCGACCCCCGACCTCCCGATGCAGGGCCCGGCGGTCAGGGCGGGTGGCATCCCCTGCGTGGACTGAGGCGGGACGGCCGGACGGCCGAACCCGCCTCCGCCCTCACCTTCGCGCCGGCCCGCTGTCTCGCCGGCGCCCCGGGGACGCCGAACACCTGGCCCACGCCGTGCGACGCCAGGGACCCCGGTCGGCGCCGGGTGGTCTTCGCCGACCGGATCGGCCCGGCGCTCGCCTGAGGCCCGGGCGCCGGGTCCGGGCGGCACGGGGCGACCCGGGCGGGGAACCGCGGTGCGGGGCCGGGCGTCTTGGGACGGGAGACGAGGGGCCGGAGTGGCGGATGGGGGAGCGGGTGGGCCGGGCGGGCTGGCGGGTGTGGGCGCGGCGGGCGCTGCTGGGGGTGTGCGGCGCCGTGCTGGCCGGGTCGGCGGCGCTGGTGGCCGTCCGCCTCGGCGGGTGGGACGACGGGACGTGGCTGGCCCTCGCCGTGGTCGGGCTGCCGTACGCGGCGGTCGCCGGCGTGGTCGCGCTCGGCGTGCTGCTGGCGCTGCGCTCGTGGTGGCCGGCGGCGCTGGCCGGTGTCCTGGTGGCCGTGCAACTCGTCTGGCTGATACCGAGGTTGGTGCCGGAGGGCGGCGGTGCTCCGGCGGCCGACGCGCCGCGGCTGCGGGTCGCGACGAGCAACGCCTTCAAGGGCCGGGCCGACGCGGCGGAACTCGTCCGGCTGGTGCGCGAGCAGCGGGTCGACGTGCTGGCGATGGAGGAGTTCGGTCCGGGGGCCGCCGAACGGCTGGACCGGGCGGGGATCGCCGAGGTGCTGCCCTACCGGGAGCTGCGCCCGGGCCGGGACACCGTGCTCTACTCCCGGCTGCCGCTGACCCCGCTGGACGGTACGGCCTCGCCGGCGGCCCGGGACGAGGTGGCGGCGGAGGTCGTGGTCGGCGGACGCACCGTCCGGCTGACGGCCGTGCACACCTACTACCCGATGGGCGACGCCGGCCGCTGGGCGGAGGACTTCGACGGACTGCGGGCGGCGGTGGCCGGCGCCGCCCGCAACGCCGTCCTGCTGGGGGACTTCAACGCCACGCTCGACCACGCGCCGATGCGCGCGCTGCTCGGCACCGGCCTCACGGACAGCCACGCCGAGCTGGGGCGCGGCGTCGCGCCGACCTGGCCGGAGTCCACCACCTCCTTCTCGGGCCTGTGGCCGGTGATCCAGATCGACCACGTGCTGCACGGGGAGGCGCTGCGCGCGGTGTCGGTGACGGAGCACACGGTGCGCGGCACCGACCACCGCGCGGTGGTCGCCGAACTGGCGGTCACCGGCTGACGCGGCGTCCGGCGGTCCTTCCTTCCGGGACGTCCCCCTCGGTGCCGCCGTCCCCGGTCGGCGCGCGATCGGTGGCCCGCCAGAAGGCGAGCGCGAGCAGGCTGACGCCGCCGCCCAGCCAGCAGACCGCCGTCCAGCCGCCGCGCTCGTAGACGAGGGTGGAGACGATCGCACCGAGCGCGCTGCCGACCGAGTAGAACAGCATGTACCCGGCGGTCAGCCGGCTGCGTGCCTCGGGGCGGACCTGGTACAGCAGGTGCTGGTTGACCACGTGCACGGACTGCAGGCCGTAGTCGATCACCACCATGGCGAGCACCAGCCACCAGACCGAGTGCGGCAGCAGCGCGGCGAGCGGCCAGGAGACGAGCATCGCGGTGAGCCCGATCGCCAGGGTGCGCCGGGCCCGCCCGCGGTCGGCCTGCCGGCCGGCGTGCCCGGCGCCGAGCGCGCCGGCGGCGCCGGCCAGGCCGAAGAGCCCGATCGCGGTGTGGCTGAGCTCGAACGGCGGCGCGGCGAGCGGCAGCACCATCGGGGTGAGCAGCACGGTGACGGCGGTGAAGACGAGCAGCGCGAGTCCGGCGCGGACCCGGAGCACGGGCACCTCGGCGAACAGGGTGAACACCGAACCGACCAGCCGCGGGTAGCGGACGCGTTCCGCCCGCCGGCGCGGTTCGGCCGGGACGACCGAGGCGAGGACGACGGCCGTCGCGCCGGTGGCGACGGCGGAGACGACGTAGACGGCGCGCCAGCCGGCGAGGTCGCCGATGGTGCCGGCGACGGTGCGGGCGAGCAGGATGCCGACCACGATGCCGCTGGTGACGGTGCCGACGACGCGGCCCTGGTCGGCCGGGTCGGCGAGGGAGGCCGCGTGGGCGACCATCACCTGGGCCACCACGGCGAGCACCCCGACCGCCGCCATGGCGAGCAGCATCAGCGGCGCCGAGGGGGCGAGGGCCACGGCGCCGAGCGCGACGACGGACAGGCCGAGCTGGGCGGTGATCAGCATCCGGCGGTCGAGGTGGTCGCCGAGCGGGACGAGCAGCACCAGGCCGACGGCGTACCCGATCTGGGTGAGGGTGCCGACCAGGCCCACCGTCGCGCGGCCGATGCCGAGGTCGTCGGCGATGAGGTCGAGCAGGGGCTGGGCGTAGTAGACGTTGGCGACGGCCAGACCGCTGGCGACGGAGAACAGCCAGGCGACGGCGGGGGAGAGCCGGCGGGCGGGGGCAGGCACGGGGGATTGCTCCTTCGGGACGGCGTGACATCCAGGAGTGGTTTCAAAGTGCCACCGCCATACCCTCGCACGGCGAGGTTTCATTAAGCAACCACAAGGGGGCCGGAGGGCGGCGCGATAGGGTTGCACGGTGAAACCCCGCTCCCCCGGGAGCGCGGAACCGCAGGCGAGAGAGGAGCGGCGCGTGCCCAAACGCACCTCGCACGAGGGTTCGTCCTGCCCGGTCGCCCGGCCGCTGGACGTCCTCGGCGACGGCTGGACGCTGCTGATCGTCCGTGACGCCTTCGACGGGCTGCGCCGCTTCGGGCAGTTCCAGAAGAACCTCGGCCTGGCGAAGAACATCCTCTCCGCCCGCCTCGCCAACCTGGTCGCCAACGGCGTCTTCGAGCTGGCCCCGGCCGCCGACGGCAGCCCGTACCAGGAGTACGTGCTCACCGAGAAGGGCCGGGCGCTGTTCCCCGTCGTCACCGCGCTGCGCCAGTGGGGCGAGCGGTACTGCTTCACCGACGAGGAGCCGCGCGCCCGCCTGGTCGACCGGGACGCGGGCGCGCCGGTCGCCCGGGTGGAGGTCCGGTCGGCCGACGGCCGGCTGCTCGGGCCGGACGACACCGAGGTGCTGCTGCCCTGACGGCACGCCGGCGCCCCGCCCACCGCGGCGGTGGACGGGGCGCGGGCGGAGGGCTCAGCAGGTGCGGATGGCCCGTACGGGCGTCCAGTCCTGCTGGTGGTTGGCGCCCCCGTCGGGCGTGAAGGACTTCAGCACGCGGCCGTTCGCGCCGTAGAACACCGACCGGGTGCCGGGTGTCCGGTTGTCGGCGTAGAACCCCTGGCCGCTCCAGCCGTCGAGGCTGTACCGGGCGCAGGCGGTGAGGTAGAAGATCTTGTAGTCACCGGCCGTCGGGTCCCACACCAGGGTGCAGAGGGTGCCGGCGGCGCACTGGTAGTCGCTGTCGGCCGGGACGTGCCCGAAGGGGGCCGCCGGTGAGACGGTCGGTGAGCCGGCGGCGAGCGCGGCGGCCCGTTCCTGGAGCGAGGGCGCGGCGGGCGCGGCCGACAGCTGTCCGGTCGGGGCGGCCGTCGTGGGCGCGGCCTGGACCGGGCCGGTGCCGGCCAGCGCCGTCAGTAGTGCGGTGAGCGTGCCGGCCGCGGCCAGGGCCGGGCGCCGGGGACGGAAGCGGGGCATGGTTCCTCCCAAGGGTTTCGGATCGGCTCAGCCGGGGGTTCCGGTGGCCGTCGAGGGCTCTTCGACGGAGGTGGTGGTCGCGGTGGTGGTGGTGGCCGGCCCGGCGGTGGTGGTCGCGGCGGTGGTCGTGGCGGGGGCCGACTTGGGGGTCGTCGTGGTGGGGGCGGGCGTGTTCGTCACCGTCGGCTTGGCCGTGGTGGGTGCCGCGGTGGTCGGTGGCGCGGTCGTGGTGGGCGGCGCCGTCGTGGTGGGCGGCGCCGTCGTGGTGGCCGGCCCGGTGGGTGCGCTGGTCGTGGCTCCCGGTGAGGTCGTCCCCGGCGAGGTCGGGCCCGGCGTGGTCGTCGTCGGCCCGCCGGACGTCGTCGTGGTGCCGGTCGTCGGGCCGGACGGCGAACCCGAGGTCGAGGTGGAGGAGGCGGTCGAGGCGGAGGACGACGTCGAGGCCGAGGCGGACACCGAGGCCGTCGCCGTGAACACCTGCCAGACGGCGGGAGCCGGGACGCCGGGCGCCAGCGGGCCGCGGGGGGCCGGGGCCGGCCGGTCGACGACCTCCGCCTTCCCCGCCGACCGGGTGAACCAGCCGCCGGTTGTGACGTCCACCAGCACGATCTCGGTCACCGGCTTCGGCGCGGCGACCACGACGACCAGCGTGCTCGGCTGGAAGCCCGTCCATGCCTTGCCGGTGTACTTCGCGTCGCTGACCAGCGTCGGCGGCTTCAGCGGGTTGCCGCAGCCGCAGCGCACCCGTGGCACGCCCTGCGCGTCCACCAGTACGGCGGTGCCCGCCGCCAGCACGGACTGGTAGGCGACGGCCGCGCCGCCCTTGTAGGCGTGGTTGGTGACCCGGGTGTCCACCCGCAGGTACGCCGAGGTCAGCGAGCGCAGGTAGCCGGGGACGGCGGACTGCTGGATGCCCTGCGCCGACGCCCAGGCCCGGCCGGCGTCACCGGTCGAGGTCATCGAGACCAGCCGCTCGACGTCGCAGCTCGGCGTGTGCATCGTCCCGCCGTACACGCCCGCCGACGTTCCCTCGACGGAGTGGATGCCGGTGCCCGTGCCCGTGCCCGCGGTCCCGGTGGCCGTGGCGCCGCCCGTTCGGGTGGCGGAGGGCCCGGCGGGGGCCGGCGCCTTCACCGCCTGGGTCTCCACCGATGGGGTGAACGGTGCCGGGCCCGGGTCCTGCGGGCTCTGCAGCGCGACCTCGTTGGCGGTCGGCACGGTCTCCTCGTTTCCACCGCCGCCGGTGCTGTTGGTGACGATCAGCACCGTGGCCAGCACCGCCAGTCCGGTCGCGAAGATCACCAGCGCGGCCTTCTTGCGCGAGCGCCACCACGGCGTCGGCCGCTGCCCGGAGGGGCCGCCCGAACCCGTCGAGCCGCCACCGCCGCCCGAGGGCGGGCCGAACGGCGGGCCGGGCGGTGCGGGCGGTCCGGCGCGGCCGCCGCCCGACGGCGGGCCCGAGAGCGGCCCGGACGGCGGTCCGGAGGGCGGGCCGAGCGGTGACCCGGAGGAAGGCGGTTGGGAACTCATCGAGGGCTCCGATCGGGGGCTCCGCCGTCGCGGACGGCCGGTCCGTCCGGCCGGCGCGGGAGGCTCCTGCCACTGGCCTCCATTTCTGCCCCCGGTCCCGGTCCGTCGCAACAGCAGCGCGCGCGAGGGAGCACGCTGCCCGGGCGGTCCGGCCCGTCCTGGTCCACCCTGGTCCCAGGCGCGGGGGCGGGGCCGGCACCGGACGCGCGGGGGACACCGACCCCGACAGACCGACCCCGACAGGGAGGCCCGCATGCAGCAGCAGGCCCGACCGGGCGCGGCCGCGCCCGGCAGCGGGGCGGCCGGACCGCCCGGCGTCCTGCGCGGCTGGCTGGACGCGGCGGCGGTCGTCCTGGCCGGCCTCGCCGCGATGGCCCTGGTGGCCGCGCTCGGCCTCTGGGCGGCCGGCGCCGACACGCTGCCCGGCGGCGGTTTCCCCGCCGTGCTCGCCGGCACGCTCGCGCTCGCCGTCGGCGGATCGGTCGGCCTCGACGGCGGTGCCGGGTTCTTCGCCTCGGTCGACGCCGGGATCACCGCGATGCCGCTCTCCGTCGGACTGGCCGGCGCGCTGACCATGGCCGAGGTCTTCCTGCGCCAACTGCGCTACCGCGCGGTGGCCGGCGGCCGCGAACTGCTCGGCCGCGCCGCCCGGACGGCGGTGGTCTGGCTGGTCGCGCTCGCCCTGCTCTGCGCCGCCGCCCGGCACACCTTCACGGTGCCGCTCGGCGAGGGCCTCGCCGAGCAGCTCGGCAGCGTCCTCGGGCTCAACCCCGAGGTGGGCTTCCACGCGGATCCCGCGAGCACCCTCGGACTCGGGCTGCTCTGGCTGCTGGTCGTGCTGGCCGCGACCTTCGCGGTCTCCCGCCGGGCGCCGCTGCCGCGCTCCCTGGTGCCCTTCCAGCAGGCCGTCCGCCCGGCCGCGTTCGCGATGCTGCTGGTCCTGCTCGGCTACGTGGTGCTGGGCGTGGCGGCCGTGATCGGCACGGCCGCGGCGCACGGCCAGGCCCGGCAGGTCGCCGCCCTCGCGCTGCTCGCCCTGCCCAACCTGGTCTGGCTCGCCTTCGGCGTCGGCCTCGGCGGCGAGTGGCACGGCCACCTGGTCGGGGCGCTCGGCCTGCCGGTGCCCCAACCGCTGGCCGCCGTGCTGCGCGGCGGCGAGGGCCAGGACGGCACGGTGAGCCTCGGCACGCTCGCCGAGCAGGACGCCCGGGCCTGGTGGCTGCTCCCGCTGGCCGCCGTGCTGATGCTCGCGGCCGGGGTGCTGGCCGCCCACCGCTCACCGCGCGGGGTCCCGATCTGGCAGCACGCCGTGCGGCTGGCGGCGGCCGCCGCCGTCACCGTGCTGCTGGTCGGCGTGTGGACCAGGGTCTCCGCCGACTACGGCCTCTCCGTGCTCGGCGTCGGCCTCGGCGAGGGCGGCCTGGGCGACCTCCTCGGCTCCGTCCTCGGCCCGGCCGTCGGCGCGGTCGGCCCCGCCGCCGCCCTGACCGGTGGCACCCTCACCCTGGACCCGCGGCTGTGGACCCTGGTCCCCCTCGCCGCCGCCTGGGGCCTCCTGGCCGGCGCCCTCGGCGCCCTCGCCGCCAACCGCCTCCCCCGCCGCGGCGGGACCCGCTGACCCGAGGGGGCGGCCGGCCGACGGTCCTCCGGCTCCGTAGCGGGCCGGTGGCGGGGGTGGTCAGCCCAGGGCCTCGGCGAGAAGGACGGCGGTCGGGGGGAGGGCCTGGCCGAGGGCGCCGGGCCAGAGGCGGGGGGCGGAGGCGAACAGGGTGATGCCGGCGGCGATCATGAAGGCGCTGAGGTAGCGGATCAGGGTGCGGCCGACGGCGGGTTCGTCGGTGTGCAGCGCGACCAGGCCGGCGACCAGTCCGAGGGCGAGGAAGAGGTTGTAGAAGCCGACGTTGACCCGCCAGAGGCGGACCTGCGGCGCGTCGGCGGTGGAGCCGGTGAGCAGTCGGCGGACCCTCGGGTGGCCGTAGAGGAAGCTCTCCAGCGGCCAGACCACCAGGTGGACGGCGGCGGCGATCAGGGCGAAGACCTGGCTGACGGCGTTCATCCGGAGCTCCTGCGCGCGGGCGGGCGGACGACGGGGAGGGCCCAGGCGGGCGGTTCGGGGACGCCGGGGGCGGGGCCCACCGTGGTGGGCGGGCCGGGGGAGGCCCAGGGGCCGCCGGCCGGGGGAGCGGTGCCGGGCGGGGCGGTGGCGGCGGCCCGCAGCTCGGCGACGAACTGCAGGCAGCTCGCGAAGCGGTCCTCGGGGGACTTGGCGAGGGCACGGGCGAGCACCGCGTCGACGACGGCAGGCAGATCGGGCCGGTGCTCGCGCAGGGTGGGCGGCGGCTCGTTGAGGTGGGCCCAGAGCAGGGCGAGATCGCTCTCGCGGCGGAACGGGGGCGCGCCCGCGAGCATCTCGAAGACCACGCAGCCGAGCCCGTACTGGTCGCAGCGGCCGTCGAGCGGGCGCCCGGAGATCTGCTCGGGCGCGGCGTAGTCGAGGGTGCCGACGATCTGGCCGACGCCGGTCAGGCCGCTGAGCGACAGGGACTTCTTGGTGAGGCCGAAGTCGGCGAGGTAGAGGTGCTCGGGGTGCTCGCTGTCGGTGCCGGCGGCGACCAGCACGTTGCCCGGCTTGACGTCCCGGTGGACCAGGTCGTGGTCGTGCGCGGCGTCCAGCGCGGAGGCGATCTGCAGGGCGAGCCCGGCCGCCCGGGTGACCGGGAAGGGGCCGCTGCGGGTGATCAGCGCGCGCAGGTCGCCGCCCTCGACGAAGCGCATCGCGATGAACAGGATGCCGTCGGCCTCGCCGGCCTCGAAGACCGGGATGATGTGCGGGTGGTCGATCGCGGCGGCGGTCTGCGACTCGTGGATGAAGCGCTGACGGAACACCTCGTTGCGGGCCAGCTCGGGGGCGAGCAGCTTGACGGCGACGGTGCGGCCGAGCCGGAGGTCCTTGGCGCGGTAGACGACCGCCATGCCGCCGCGGCCGATCTCCGCCTCCAGGCGGTAGCCGGCGACCCGGCGCCCGACCAGTCCGGCGGGCAGGCTGGGCGGCTCGATGACGTCGTCGAAGTCGGCGGGTTCGCCGCGTCCGGAGGGCTCGCCGCGTTCGGCGGGTCCGGCGGGTTCGGAGAGTTCGGCGCGTTCGGCGGGTCCGTCGGGTCCGGTGGGTTCGGTGGGTTCGGTGGGTCCGGCGGGTTCGGTGGGTTCGGCGGGATCGCCGGGCCGGGCGTGGCCGGCGGTGGGCGGGGCGGGCGGTTCGACGGCCCCGGTTTCGGTGGGCGGGTGCGGCCGCCGCGGGGTCCGGTCGTCGCCGCCGTCGGGGGGCGGGATCACGGCTCCGCCAGGCGGGTGGGCTCGTCGGTGCCCGGGGCCCGGCCGGCCGGCGGGCTCGGACGGTTGCCGACGGCGTAGGTGCGCAGCTGGAGGCCGTCGCAGTAGCACCAGCGGTCGTGCACCGGGTCGTAGACCCAGAGCCGCTCGCCGTCGACGACCAGGCCGATCCGCAGGCCGTGGGCGCGGTCCCGGAAGGTCTCCAGGTCGGTGCCGCCCGCCGCGAGGTCCTCCAGCAGCGAGCGGTAGCGGGCCAGCGCGCCCTCCGCCTCGGCCAGCGCCGGGCGGGGGTCGGCGGTGCGGGCCGGCGGGCCGGCGGCCGTGGGCGGCACGCCCGGCAGCGAGACCAGCAGCCGGCCGTCCACCCAGGTCGTCCAGCCGTTGGAGCAGAGCACCTGTGCCCAGTCGCCGGTCCGGCCGATCAGCTGCAGCGGCAGCAGCGCGTCCAGCGGGGAGGTGGGCTGCGCGGGGTCCGGGGCGGCCCAGCTGGTCAGGCCGCCCGGCGGGGCGACATGGGTGGGGCGGAACGCGAGCTCGTCCATCGGCCGGGTCTTCTCACCTCCGCTCTTCTCGCTTCTCTGCTCTTCTGCCGCTGCTCACTTCCGCATGATCGCCGGCTCCTGCCGGCGCAGCAGCGCCACCACGGCGACGGCCAGCACCACCGAGAGCGCCACCAGCACGGCCAGCGCGAGCAGCCACCCGCCCCGCTCCTGGGCGAACATCGGGTCGTCGGTGATGTCGTTCGGCAGGACGGTGTGCAGGTCGACGGTGCGGGCCATCGCGGACAGGCCCCAGCGGGAGGGCACCAGCCAGGCGAACTGCTCCAGGCCGGGCACCGCGTGCAGCTTCAGCATGGCGCCGCTGAACACGATCTGCACCACGGAGAGCAGCACCAGCAGCGGCATGGTCGCCTCCTCCTTGCGGACCAGCGCGGAGACCAGCAGGCCGAGCATCATCGCGGAGAAGGAGAGCAGGGCGACCGCCACGATCAGTTCGGCCAGCGGGGGCATCAGCACCCCGCTGTGCACCGTGACGCCGCCCGGCAGGGTGGGGTCGAGGTCGACGCCGGCCAGCCCGACCACGGTCAGCACGGCGGCCTGGGCGACCGTGATGGTGCCGAGTACCACCACCTTGGAGACGAGATAGGCCGAGCGGGACAGCCCGACCACGCGTTCTCGCTGGTAGATCGGCCGTTCCTTGACGATCTCGCGCACCGCGTTGGCGGAGCCGGTGAGCAGGCCGCCGATGCAGAGCGTGAGCAGGATGTTGAGGGCGTTCTCCGAGGAGAGCCGGCTGCCCGCCATCGCCCGGCACATCACGCCGATCAGGAACGGCAGGGCGATCATCACGGTCAGGAAGAGCTTGTCGGCGGCGAGCACCGCGGTGTAGCGGCGGATCAGCGTGCCCAGCTGGGAGAACCAGCCCTGCGGCTGCTCGGGGCCGAACGCGTCGGCGGGCGCGGCGGGCGCCGGCACGGGCACGGCGGGCGGCAGCGCCCCGGCGGCCACGTAGCGCTCGTACTGGGGGGACTCCCGGAACCGGCGCTGCCAGGCCCGGTGGTCCTCGTTCTCGAAGGCCTCGAAGGCCTGCGGCCACTCGGTGAAGCCGAAGAACGGCAGCGCCTCGGCGGGCGGTCCGTAGTAGGCGGTGCGGCCGCCGGGGGCGAGCACCAGCAGCCGGTCGCAGACGTCCAGGCTGAGCACGCTGTGGGTGACCACGACGACGGTGCGCCCGTCGTCGGCCAGTCCGCGCAGCATCTGCATCACCGAGCGCTCCATGCCCGGGTCGAGGCCGGAGGTGGGCTCGTCGAGGAAGAGCAGCGAGGGCTTGGTGAGCAGTTCCAGGGCGACGCTGACCCGCTTGCGCTGGCCGCCGGAGAGGCTGGAGATGACCAGGTCGGCCCGGCTGTCCAGGCCCAGTTCGTGGATCACCTCGGAGACCCGGGCCTCGCGTTCCGCCGGGGCGGTGTCGCCGGGGAAGCGTAATTCGGCGGCGTACGTCAGGGCGCGGCGGACGGTCAGCTGGGTGTGCAGGATGTCGTCCTGCGGGACGAGGCCGATCCGGCGGCGCAGCTCGGCGTAGTCGCGGTAGAGGTCGCGCCCGTCGTAGAGCACGGTGCCCTCGTCGGCGGGGCGCAGCCCGGTGAGGGCGTTGAGCAGGGTGGACTTTCCGGCGCCGCTGGGGCCGGCGACGGCGAGCAGGGCCTTCTCGGCGAGCGGGAAGGAGACGTCGTCCAGCAGCACCCGGTGGTCGGCGCCGACCCGCACCACCAGGCCCTGCACGTTGAGCGAGACCTCGCCGGTGTCGGTGTACTCGACGAGGTCGTCGCCGGACAGGCAGAGCGCGAAGTGGCCGATGCCCACGATGTCGGCGGGGCCGACCGGGGCCCGCTCGACGGGGCCGCCGTTGAGGTAGGTGCCGTTGTGGCTGCCGAGGTCGGCGATCTCGTGGCCGCCGTCCGGCAGGGTGCGCAGCTCGGCGTGGTGGCGGGAGACCACCAGGTCGTCGAGGACCAGGTCGTTGTCGGGGGCGCGGCCGATCCGCACGGTGCGCCCGGGCAGGCGCAGCACGGCGCTGGGGCGGCGGAAGGTGCCGGAGGCGGCCGGCGCGATCAGCGAGGGGCGCTCGGCGGGTACGGGGGCGGGGGCCGGTGTCGGCGCGGGCGGCGGCGCGGGGTCGGGCAGTCCGGCGAAGGTGGCGGACGGGCCGTCGGCCGGGTTGCCGAACCGCAGACGGGTCCCGGGGCCGACGTCCTCGGAGCTGATCCGGCGGCCGTCGGAGAAGGTGCCGTTGGTGCTGCCGACGTCGTCCAGGTGCCAGTGGCCGCCGGTGGAGCGCAGCACCGCGTGGTGCCAGGAGACCCGGGGGTCGTCCAGGACGATCTCGCTGGTCGGGTCGCGGCCGACGTGGTACGCCCGGCACGGGTCGATCAGCTGCGAGTCCGTGTCGGTGACGAGGACCAGGGGCGGCGCGGTGGGCGCGCCCGGGCGCTCTCCCATGCTTCGGATTCTAGTCCGGGGACGGCCCGGGGGCGTCCGGACGCCGTTCCGTACCGTCCGTCCGGTCCGATACCGCTCAATTGGACTGGACCACTGGATCGCTGCCGGGTGGCTGTCCTATCGTTCTGGTGATCGCTACCGTCGTCCGGGGCACTCGGTACGACTCCCTCGACCGCCCCGGGATGAATCGATGAGCGTCTGGCCGCAGTTGCGCGACACCCGCACGGTCAGAGCGGGCACCGCGCCCGGGACGGTGCTCCGCTGCGGCCTGGCCGACACCATGCTCGCCGACCTCGCCGTCTCGGTCGTCCTCTTCTTCGAGCGCGCGCTGGACGAGGACCGCCTCGCCGCGGGCCTGGCCCGGGCGCTGGAGCGCGTCCCGGTCTTCGCCGGCCGACTGCGCACCGTGGACGGGGTGTTGGAGGCGGTCTGCGACGACTCCGGTGTCCCGATGGTGAGTTACCGCGTCGACGGCACGCTCGCCGAGTCCATGGGTCGGGTCACCGCGCCCGGTGCGCTGCACGTCGACCCGCTGGACGCCCCGGCCGCCCGCACCGGCGGCGGACCGCTGCTCGCCGTCCGGGTGACCCGCACCGGCGACGGCGGTACCGTGCTCGGCTGCTCCTGGCACCACGCGATCGGCGACCTGCACAGCTTCGCGTTGCTGCTGCGCGCCTGGTCGGCGGCGGTCGAGGGCGAGGAGCTCCCGGCGGCCGAACTCGTCGGGGACCAGGACGCCCTGCTCGACCGGGTGCTGCCCGCCGAGGACTGCGGCCGGCCCGGCTTCCGGGTGCCAGGACCGGCCGAGCGCGCCGTGCTGGACCGCGAGGTGGCGGCCGGCCCGCGTGCCAACCGGACCGTCCAGCTGTACTTCGGCGACGCCGAGATAGCCCGGATGCGCGAGGAGTTCGGCGCGGAGGCCGGCCGCTGGGTCTCCTCCGGCGACGCGGTCTGCGCCCATGTCACCCACACTCTGAGGGAGTTGGACGGCGACCGGGAGACCCGCTGGCTCACCGTCCCGGTCAACGCCCGCCGCGCGCTCGGACTGCCGGACGCCCTGGTCGGCAATCTGCTCGGCGACATCCACCTGCCGTACACGCCCGAGGACGGCCCGGCCGCCCTCGCCGGAGCGCTGCGCACCGCCGTGCGGGGATATGCCGAGGACCACCTCAACCTGCGCGCCAACCTGCGCTTCCTGGCCGAGCTCGGCCGGCCCGGGCTGGGGAGCTGCGTGCCGATCGGCTTCGACCCCCAGCAGCGCCGGATCAGCTTCTCCAACTGGAGCCGCTTCGGCCTCTACGACGCGACCTTCCAGGGCCAGCGGCCGGTGTTCTTCAGCCCGGCTGCCAACTACCCGCTGCCCTGGGTCTGCTGGGCCGTCGAGGGCTTCGGCGGCAGCGGTCTGCTCACCACGGCGGTGCTCCCGGCCCGGCTGGCCGCGCGGCTGCGCGGGACGGAGGGGCGGGCGGCGCTGCACCGCTTCCGGGACCGGTCGGACGAGCTGCCGGACCTGCTCGCGGCCGTGCCCAAGGTGCTCTGAGAACGCTCCGGGACGCAACCGGGGGCGACCGTAACGGCCGCCCCCGGTCGGTATCCTGACGCATCATCACTTCATGACGGCGCGCAGTGCGTGGCGCAGCTGCTCCCGGTCCGGCTGCAGGGCCCGGTCGAGCGCGGGGGCGAACGGCAGCACCGCGCCGTCGGGCCGGGTGACCCGCCGCGGCGGGGCGACGAGCCGGAACTCCTCGGCGGCGGTGGCCAGCACCTCCGCGCCGATCCCGCAGCTGCGGTTGGAGTCGTCGATCACCACCAGCCGCCCGGTGCGCTCCAGCGAGGCGCCCAGGGCGGCCCAGTCGAACGGGTACAGCGTGCGCGGGTCGAGCACCTCGACCGAGATCTCCCCGGCCAGCTCCTCGGCCACCGCCAGCGCGTCGTGCACCAGGTGCCCGACGGCGACCAGGGTGACGTCGGTGCCGCCGCGGTGCACCCGGGCGCTGCCGAGCGGGACCGGCGCCAGCTCCCAGGTGACGGTCTCGCGGACCGCCAGCGCGGCGGCCGGGGCGAAGACCACCACCGGGTCCGGGTCCCGGATCGCCGAGCGCAGCAGCCCGTAGGCGTCGGTCGGGGTGGCCGGCACGACGGTCTTCATCCCGGCGTGCGCGAACAGGCTGTATGGGTGGTCGGAGTGCTGGCCCGCCCAGCCGTCCCGGGAGCCGGAACCGGGGACCAGACAGGTGAGCGGGACACCCGCCTGGCCGCCGGTCATCAGCGAGAACTTGTGGGCCTGGTTGACGAGTTGCTCGAATACCAGGAAGAGCAGCGAGGGGATCTGGAACTCCAGCACCGGCCGCCGCCCGGCCAGGGCCGCACCGAGTGCCATCGCGGTGAACGCCTGCTCGGAGAGCGGGGTGTCGACGATCCGCTCCGGCCCGAACCGGTCCAGCAGCCCGAGGGTGGGTCCGGCCATCCCGGCACCGATGTCCTCGCCGAACACGCAGACGGCGGGGTCGCCGTCCAGCTCGTCGGCCAGTGCCCGGTTGAGCGCCTTCGTATACGAGAGTCTCATGCCACCGCCCCCGCCCGGGGCCGCAGCCCGGAGGCGTACAGGTGGTCGGCGGCGCCGGCCGGGTCCGGGTGCGGCGAGGCGAGCGCGAACTCCTCGGCCGCCGCGAGTTCGGCGGCCACCTCGGCGTCCAGGGCGGCGGCGCGCTCGGCGCCGATCGCGGCGGCGGCCCGGGGGAGCGGGTCCCGCTCGCGCCAGGCGGCCACCTCCTCGGGGGTGCGGTAGCGCAGTTTCATCCGCCGTTCCATCGTGTGGTGGCCCTCGAACCGGTAGGTGCGGCACTCCAGGAAGCCCGGACCGCCGCCGGACCTGGCCCGGGCGACGGCCCGCTCGGCGGCGGCCCGGACCGCCTCGGTGTCCATGCCGTCGACCTCGGCGGCCGGGATGCCGAAGGCGGCCGCCCGGCCGGTGGCGCTGCCCGCCACCGCGGCGTCGGCGGGCAGGGTGGTGGCGTAGCCGTTGTTCTCGCAGACGAAGAGCACCGGCAGCCGCCACATCGCGGCCAGGTTGAGCGACTCCAGCAGCACACCCTGGTTGAGCGCGCCGTCGCCGAAGAAGGCGACCGCCACCGCGTCGGAGCCGGCCCGCAGGTCGGCCCAGGCGGCGCCGACCGCGATCGGCGCGCCGGCGCCGACGATGCCGTTGGCGCCGAGGATGCCCAGCCGCAGGTCGGCGGCGTGCATCGAGCCGCCCCGGCCCCGGTTGGACCCGCCGACCCGCCCGGCCAGTTCGGCCAGCAGCCGCGCCGGGTCCAGGCCGCGGGCCAGGACGTGGCCGTGCCCGCGGTGGGTGGAGGCGAGTCGGTCGCCCGCCCCCAGCGCGGCGCAGACGCCGACCGCGACGGCCTCCTGCCCGATGTACGGGTGGATGCCGCCGGTGATCACCCCGGACTTCACCAGGTCCAGCGCCCGCTCCTCGAAGGAGCGGATCAGCCGCAGCATCCGGTACCGCCGCTCGGGCGTGTCGAGCGCGGCGACGACGGGTGCCCCAGGGATCACAGCACTCCCCGCCAGACGGTCGGGCAGAAGTCCGGGTCCGCGTAGTCGGGGCGGCCGTCGGCGGTGCGCCGCACCAGCACGTCGTGGTTGTAGACCACCGTCTCGCCGTCCGGGCGGGTGGCGAGCCGGTGGGCGTTGGCGCCGTCCTGGAGGTGCAGCGAGACCGCCCGGCGCGGGTAGGAGGCCAGGTTGGGGCCGCTGCCGTGGTAGGTGCGGCAGTGGTGGAAGCTGACGTGGCCGCGCGGGATGATCATCGGGACCTTGCGGACCTCGGTCCCGTTGTACTGCGCGTTGGCGTCCAGGATGGCGTCCAGCTCGGAGTTGTCGCGGTCGGCGAAGTGCCGGGTGGAGTCCTCCTCGGAGGGCAGCTCCTTCCACCGGTGGCTGCCGTCCACCATGGTGATGGTGCCGTTCTCCTCGCCGCAGTCGTGGAACGGCAGGAAGGCGGTGAGCATCCGCTCCGAGGTCGAGGTCTGCCAGTAGTGCTTGTCGAAGTGCCACGGCACCTGGTTGCTGGGCTCGCCCGGCACCGGGGGCTTGTAGATGAGGGTGGCCTGGAAGATCCGGACCTCCTCGGCCTCGGCGAGCAGCGCGGCGACGGCGCCGAGCAGCGGCTTGCGCAGGATCGCCGCGATCGCCTCGCTCTCGTAGTGCACGTAGTCGTTGTGCCGCTGGACCGGGCCGTGCGCGGGCTCCCAGGAGGCCAGCCGCGGCGGGCGGACCGGCAGGGTGCGGTCGCGGTGGCCCGCGTAGTACTGATCGGTGGCGGCCTGCAGGGTGTCCAGCTCCTCGTCGCTGAACAGCTTGCGGGACAGGTACCAGCCGTGCTCCAGGTAGCCGGCCACCTCCTCGGGGGTGGGCAGCAGGGCGCGTTCGGCCTCGGTCAGGTGGAACTCGGGTGCGGTGGTCATGGGGGACGGGCCTCCTGGGGTGTGAGGGCTCGGACGGACGTCGGGCGGCGGGCTCAGACCGAGGCGGCGGCGCGCTGGCGCTCGACGGCCTCGTAGAGGGCCTTGATGTTGGCGGTGCCGAAGGTGCCGGCGCCCTGGCGCTCGATCAGTTCCACGAAGTACGTCCGGCGGGGGTGGGTGGAGCGGGCGAAGATCTGGAACAGCTGCCCGCCGTGGTCCTGGTCGACCAGCACGTCCAGCTCGCGCAGCGTCTTCACCGGGATGGCGGTGCCGCCGAGCCGCTCGGCGAGCGCGTCGTAGTAGGTGCCGGGGGTGGTCAGGAACGCCACGCCCCGGTCGCGGATGGTGCGTACGGCGGTGGCGATGTCGCCGGTGCGGAACGCCAGGTGCTGGACGCCGGCGCCCTCGTGGTCGGCGAGGAAGGTGTCGATCTGGCCGGGGCGGCGGGTGGTGTCGGGCTCGATGAGGGTGAAGGTGACCTCGCCGGAGGCGCTCTGCACCACGCTGGAGTCCATCGCCTGCTCGCCGACCTCGATGTACTCGCCGAAGATGCGGTGCATGCCGAGCGCGGCCTCGCAGAACTTCACGGCGTCCGCCAGCTCGCCGGCCGGCAGGCAGATCGCGGCGTGGTCGAGGGCGTCCAGCAGCCGCGGCGAGCCGGCCGGCTCGGGCTCGGAAGTGGCCGGCGCCTCGGGGACGAACCGCAGGGCGGTGTCGCCGAAGCCGGCCACCAGCCCGCCGGCCCGGTCCAGCACCCGGGCGCCGTGCCGCTCGGCGCGGTCCAGGGCGGCCTGCGGGTCCGGGCAGGAGAGCGCGAGGGCGGCGACGCCCTCGCCGTGCCGGGCGGCGTAGCGGGCCACCGGGTGCTCCGGGTCGGCGGCGGAGCGCAGCAGGAAGCGGATGCCGCCCTGCCGCACCAGGACGGTGCGGGCGTTCGCGGACTCGGCCGCGGCGAGCTGATCGGGTTCGGGCGCCGCGAGCGCGAAGCCGTAGTCGGCGCAGAGTTCGGCCGCCGCGGTGTCGGCGTCGGCGCAGTGGTACTCGACGTGGGCGATGGACTGGATGGACAACGGGATCTCCCCGGGGGATCGCGAGTTGACGAGTGGCCTGGCACGGGTGTCCGCGCCGCGCTGGCGCCGGGCGGCGTCAGCGGACGGACGGGGTGGAGGCGGGCTCGAAGACCAGGCTGAGGTTGTGCCCGCCGAAGGCGAAGGCGTTGCTCAGGGCGGCGGTGAGCGGGACGGCGCGGGCGGCGCCCCGGACGTGGTCCAGGTCGCAGGCCGGGTCCGGCTCGTCGAGGTTGACGGTCGGCGGCAGCGTCCCCCGGGCCACCGCGAGTGCGGTGACCGCCGCCTCCAGCGCGCCTGCCGCGCCCAGGAGATGACCGGTGGCGCCCTTGGTGGAGCTGACCGCGGGGCGGTGGGTGCCGAAGACGGTGTTCAGCGCGGCGCTCTCGGCGACGTCGCCGAGCTTGGTGCCGGTGCCGTGCGCGTTGACGTAGCCGATGTCGGAGGGCGCGAGGCCCGCGTTGGCGAGCGCGGCGCGCATCGCGTCGGCGGCGCCCGCGCCGTCGGGACGCGGCATGGTCGGGTGGTGGGCGTCGGTGGAGGCGCCCCAGCCGGTGAGGTCGGCGTAGCCGGCGGCGCCGCGGGCGGCGGCGTGCTCGGGGCTCTCCAGCACCAGGACGGCGCTGCCCTCGCCCAGCACGAAGCCGTTGCGGCGGCGGTCGAAGGGCCGGCTGGCCTGCCCGGGGTCCTCCCAACCGGAGGACAGCGCGCGGGCGTTGGTGAACGCGGCGGCGATCGTCGGGTGCAGCGAGGACTCGGTGCCGCCGCACACCACCACGTCGGCGTCGCCGGAGCGGATCAGCCGCAGCCCCTCGGCGACGGCCTGGGCGCCGGCCGCGCAGGCCGTCACGATGGCGGTGCTGAAGCCGCGGATGCCGTGCTTGATGGCGATCCGGGCGGTGGCCATGTTGGAGAGCATGCCGGGCAGCAGGTACGGGCTGACGCCGGGCCGGCCGCGGTCGAGCCGGCGGTGGGACTGCTGCTCGAAGGTCTCCAGTCCGCCGCCGCCGGTGGCCAGCACCACGGCGGTGCGGTGCGGGTCGGCGTCCTGGCCGACCACCAGGCCGGCGTCGGCGAGCGCGTCGTCCGCGGCGGCCAGGGCGAGCAGCACGAAGCGGTCCACGCAGCGGGTCTCGGTGGGCGGCAGCACCTCGCGGCCGTCCACCGCCGGGGCGAGGCCGGCCGCGCTCAGCCAGCCGTGGGCGGCGTGGCCCTCGGGCAGCGCGCGGATGCCGGAGCGGCCGGCGGTGAGCGCGTCGAAGACCTCGGCGGGCTTGCGGCCGAGCGGGGTGACCAGGCCGATGCCGGTGACCACGGCGCCCGGGCGGCGGGCGGTCATCGGGCGGCCGCCGGGGCCGCGGCGACGGAGTCCAGGTAGCGCCGGCGCAGCAGGACCTTGCGGACCTTGCCGGTGGGGCCGACCGGGATGTCGTCCCCGCCCACCACGACGACCTGGCGGACGGTGGCCGCGGCGGCCTCGTCCAGCGCGGCGGTGACGGCCTTGGTGCGGTCGGCGGCCGGGTCGGCCCCGGCGGTCAGCACCAGCAGGACGTCGGTGACCACGCGCTCGCCGTCGCGCACCGCGACCACCGTGCAGTCCAGCACGTCGGGGCAGGCGGCCAGCACCCGCTCCTCCGACATCGCGGTGAACAGCCTTGTGCCGTCGTCGAGTTCGACCGAGTCGACGGCCCGGTCGACGTGGTAGTAGTAGCCCTCCTCGTCCCGGTACATCAGGTCGCCGGTGAGGAAGCGCCCGCGCAGCCGGGTGCGGTAGGTGGTCGCCGAGTCGTTCCAGTAGCCGAGGGCCAGCGTCGGTGAGGTGGTGGCGAGTTCGCCGACCTCGCCGGGGCCGAGCGGTTCGCCGTCCGGGCCGACCAGTTCGCAGTCGACGAAGGTGTGCGGGCGCCCGACGCAGCGGCCGTAGCGCTCGGTGTCCGGGCCGTGGGTGATGAAGAAGTGCGAGTGGCCCATCTCGGTGGAGCCGAGGCCGTCCACGAACAGCGAGCCGGGGACCCGGGTGCGGCCCTCGCGGGTCACCGACTCGCGGCTGCCGGTGGCGACCAGGCGGCGGATGTGCACCTCGTGGGCGCAGTCGCCGGTGTTCCACCACAGCGCGACCGAGTCCAACCGCCGGGCGTTCAGGTCGTGGTGGGCGAGGTCGGCCCAGGTGGCGGCGAAGCCGACCACTCCGCTGGGGCGCCACTGCTCGATGGCGTCCAGCACGCCGGCGCCGGACTGGCTGGACAGCAGGGCGAGTCGGGTGTGCGAGGCGAGCGCGAGGTTGACCGCGATCAGGGTGGCGGCGTGCGGGGCGGGCAGGGCACTGAGCATCCGCTCCTGGCCCTGCGGGCGCGGCAGCCGGGCGCGGTGGCGGATCGCCGCGTAGAGGCTCGCGTGCGAGTGGACCACGGCCTTGGGCAGGCCGGTGGTGCCGGAGGAGTGGGTGATCGCCACCGGGTCGCCGGCCCAGTGCCGGTAGGGCTCCGGGGCGGCCTCCGGGTCGCCGGAGGCGAGGGTGGCGATCTCCGGCAGGGCGGGGGCGCCGGTCTCGTGGCCGGCCAGCGCGGCCAGGTGCGGCGCGTCGGCGAGGACGCCGACCGGGCCGAGCTTGGCGATGTAGCGGGCGGCCCGCTCGCCGTCCAGGTGGGGGTTGAGCAGCGCGGGGATGGCACCGAGCCGGGCCAGGGCGAGGAAGGCGAGCACGTGGTCGGCGGCGTCGCTCGCGTACACCACCACCGGGTCGCGCCGGCCGATGCCCAGGGCGTGCAGGGCGGCGGCCCTGGCGCGGACGGCGCGGTCCAGCTCGACGAGGGTGAACGGCTGCCAGGCGGCGTGGTCGTCCACCGGGGTGTCGAAGGTCAGCAGCGGCTCGTCGAGACCGAGGCCGAGGGCGAGGCGGCTGGTGAGGACGTTTCCGGCGCCGACGGCCGGATCGTCGGCCAGCAGGGTGCGGATACTGCGGATGCTCACGGGGTGGATCCCTCCCGGGGTGCGGGCGTGCGGGGCGTGCGGGCGTGCTGCGGCGGGACGCGGCGGGTGGGGGACCGCTCGCGCCGGGTGGTGCGCAGGGGGACGGGCCGGGGGTCGGTTCGGGGTCGGTTCGGGGTCGGTTCGGGTGGGTGGGTCAGACGGCGGCGACCAGCAGGGCCACCGCCCGGTCGGTGTGCTCCGGGCCCTCGGCCGCCGCGGAGTCCTCGCCCTGCTCGCCCTGCTCCGCGGCGATGACGAGGACCTGCTCGGCGTCGCCGTCCGCGAGCAGCAGTTCCGCCAGGTCGAGCGCGTCCTGCGGGACCCGCCCGGGTGGCGGGGCCTGGGCCGGGCTGATCGCCACCACCGGGCCGGTCAGGCCCCAGCGGGCGGCGATGTGGCCGAGGACGGCGTTCGGGTTGGACTGGAAGAACAGCAGCGGGGGCATCCGCCGTCCGGGATCGGCGGCGGCCTCCTCGATGGCGCGGGCGGTGGCGCGGTCGCCGCTCGCGCTGGCCAGCAGCAGCGCGGTCCGGCCGGGAGCCGGGGCCGTGCCGTGCCGGGCGCGCAGGCAGCGTTCGGCGGTCTCGGCCACCAGGGGGTTGAAGGAGGAGGCGGCGAAGCCGGGCAGCGGGGGGAGCGGCTCGCGCCGTTCGGCGTCGGGGTCGGGCCAGGCGGCCTCGGCGAGGATGCGCAGCGTCGTCATCGGGCGGCCACCAGGAGTGCGGTGTTGGCGCCGCCGAAGGCGGAGTTGAGGGTGAGCGCGTAGCGCGGCCGGGCGGCACGCGGGCCGTCCAGCACGAGGTCCAGGCCGATCTCCGGGTCCGGGCCCAGCCAGCCGGCGTTGACCGGCAGCAGGCCGTCGGTCAACGCCCCGACGGTGACGACGAGTTCGAGCAGTGCCGAGGCCTCCAGGGCGTGCCCGTGGACGGCCTTGCTGGAGCTGACCGGCAGCCGCGCGGTGTGCGCGCCGAAGACCCGGTGCAGCGCCATGGCCTCCGCGAGGTCGGAGAGCGTCGAGCCGGTGCCGTTGGCGTTGACGTAGCCGACCTCCTCCGGGGCGATCCCGGCCCGCCCCAGCGCGGCGCGGACGGCCCGTGTCACGCCGTGGCCCTCGGGTTCGGGGCGGCAGACGTGGTGGGCGTCGCCGGCCCGGCCCCAGCCGGCCAGCCGGGCCAGCACGGGCGCGCCACGCCGCGCGGCCTCCGGCTCGGCCTCGACCAGGACGGCGGCGGCCGCGTCGCCGAGCAGGGTGCCGCTGCGGCCGGCGCTGAACGGGCGCAGCTCGCCGTCGCGGGCGAGCGCCCGGCCGGCGTCGAAGGCGGCGAACACGCCCGGCTCGACCAGGTGGCCGGCGGCGACCAGGACCCGGGGGTGGCGGCCGGCGGCGACCAGCGCGGCGGCGTCGGCGACGGCGGTGGCGGCCGCGACGCAGGCGCCGGTGTAGGCGCGGGTCACCCCGGGGCTGCCCCAGCCCGCCGCGGCCCCGGTGGCGACCGCGGCGACGGTGGCCCGGGTGCGCAGGTCGCTGTGCAGGGCGAGCAGCACGGGCGGGCCGGCGTCGGGCGCGGCCGGGGTCAGGCCGGCCCCGCGGCAGGCCTGACCGGCCGCCGCCAGCACGGCGTCGGCCAGCGGGCGCGGCTCGGGCAGCAGCGCGGCCCGGACGGTGCGGCGCGCCGAGACGTCGAACCGGGTGACCGCGGTGAACGCGGTCTTGCCGTGGACGACGGCCTCGGTGAGCGCGGCGGGGCCGTCGCCGGCCGCGCTGAGCACGCCGACGCCGGTCACCACGGGCCGCACGGCGGGCGGGGCGTGGCGGTTCATGGCCGTGCGGCCCCCGCGGTGGCGTCGTGGACGGCGGTCGCGCCGGTGACGGCTGCGCCGCCGGCCGCGAGCACGGCCGCGCGGAACACCGCGACGGCGTCGTCGACCGTCCGGACGGCCTCGAAGGCGTCGTCGTCGAGGTCCGGTTCGATGCCGTAGCGCTGCTCGAACTCGGCGATCAGCCACGTGAGTTCGAGCGAACCGAGCTCCTCGGGGACATCCTCCGGGGCGCGCTGCCCGAACGCCGCGAGCATGGCCAGGACCTCGGCCCGGTCGGGGCGGGCGAGGTCGGTCACGCCGGGCTGCCCGTGGTGACGGTGGCGGCGGCGACCCGCTTGGCGACGTCGGCGGTGAACTCGTCGAGCGTCATCAGCGCGGTGGTCTCCATCTCGTCCAGGTCGAACTTGACCCCGAACTCGTCCTCCACCTGGACCGAGAGGTCGGCGAGGGCGAGCGACTCCAGGTCCAGGCCGGCCGGGCCGAGGTCGGTGTCGCCGGTGACCTCGGAGACGTCGTACTGCATCTCGGTCAGGGCGGCGAGGACGAACACGCGGATGCGGTCCTGCATGGTGGGCTCCTTGGGCCCGGGCGCGAGCGGCGCCCGGGGTCGTCGGGGAAGGGAAGGCGGTCCTGCGGTGTGTCGGTGGTGGCCCCAACGGGCATATGGCATGTGCCCGTTGGGGAAGTCTCCGGTGGCCGTCCGGGGCGCCGCGCGCGGCTCGGGCCGGGTGCGGCCGGGGCCGGGAGGCTGAACGGTGCGCGGCCGGGCGCGCCGGATCGCGGCGCGGCGGGGTCAGCCGGCGGCGGCGCGCAGGGCGGCCGGGTCGCGCAGCAGCTTCCCGGTGGCGGTGCGGGGGAGCTGCGGGAGGAAGGCCAGCCGGCGCGGCCGCTTGTAGGCGGCGAGCTGCTCGGCGAGGCCGTCCCGGACGAGTGCCCGGTCGGCGCCGTCCTCGGCCGAGAGGTAGGCCTCGATGGCGCCGTCGTCGAAGACCACGACGGCCTCCCTGACGTGCGGGAGCGCGGCCAGGGTCTGCTCGACCTCGGTGAGGTCGACCTTGAGGCCGCCGATCGAGACCTGAGAGTCCCGGCGGCCGAGGATGGTGACCCGGCCGGTCGCCGGGTCGAGGACGGCGGCGTCGCGGGTGTGCAGCCAGCCGTCCGCCCAGCGGGTCGGGTCGTCGAGCCCGGGGTAGGGCGAGGCGGGGGTGCGCAGCTGGAGTTCGCCGCCGACCCGCCGCAGCTCCATGCCGTGCACGGGTTGCTTGGCCGGGTGCAGGGTGCCGTCCAGGTCGGTGGCGATCACCCCGGTCTCGGTCATCCCGTACATGGTGCCGAGCGGGACGCCGTAGCGCGCGGTGAACGCGGCGGGCAGGCCCGGGCGGACGAGTTCGCCGGCCACCACCATCCGGCGCAGCTGCGGCAGTTCCGGTGGATCGGTGGCGCCGGCCAGCAGCTCGGCGTGGAACGGCACCCCGATCACGGTGGTCGGCCGGCCGTCGGCGGCGACCGAGGCGAGGATGCCCGCCGCCGTCATCCGGTCCGGGACGGTGAGCGGGGCGCGCGCGTGCAGGCTGTTGAGCAGCCCGCCGACCAGGCCGAGCACGTGCACCACCGAGGAGAGCAGGACCACCCGCTCGCCCTCGCCGGGGAACGCCGCGAGCCTGCGGTAGCAGTCGAGTTCGCGGATCAGGTCGCTCGCGGTGCGCGCGATCACCTTGGCCGGGCCGGTCGAGCCCGAGCTGAGCTGGACCAGCGCGTGGCCGGTCCCGGCGGGCCGGCCGGCGGGCAGCCGGACGGCGACCGGGTCGACCAGCGAGTAGCCGCGCAGCGCCGCGGCCGCGGGCCGCGAGGCCGAGCCGACCAGCACCTGCGGGGCCAGCCGGCCGATCGCCGCCTCGACCTCGTGGTCGGTCAGTCGGTGGTCCAGCAGCGCCACCTGCGCCCGCAGTTGCCAGGCGGCCAGGAGCACGGCGACGAAGCCCAGGGAGGGCGGCAGCCGCAGTGCGACGGTCCCGCCGGGGCCGAGGCCGGCCGAGGCCAGCCGTTCGGCCTGCTCGGCGACCAGCGCGCGCAGGGCGTCGCGGTCGACGGGCGTGCCGAAACGCAGGCACTCCTCACCCCCGGGGCCGGCCAGCAGCACCCGGTCGACCCAGTCGGCGGGAGCATCGGCATGCGGGGGTGAGGCGGGCGGCGGTGAAGAAGGGGAAAAGCCGGTCAACGCCACTCCACACAGTGAGGAGATTTGTCATGGACACTAGAGCGATGTTCAGCTGCCATCAGCAGCAATACGCCCAATTCCGTTGCCAGACCATTGCACAGACGATTGGTCAAATCAAGGTCTATACCAATGTGGTGCAGACCTCCTACGCTGCCGATCCGTGGGCCGGTCCGAACGTGGCCGGTCCGGGAACGAGGATGCCTGTGGCACCACGCACACTGGCCGGGATCGAACGCGCCGCGCGCGAGCAACTCCCCCCGGAAATCTGGGACTTCATCGAAGGCGGCAGTGGATCGGAACGCACCCTGGCGGCCAACCGGGAATTGTTCGGACGCTATGCCTTCCGCCCCCGCGTACTCGTCGACGTCTCCGTCTGCGAGCCGGCCGTCGATCTGCTCGGCACCACCCTGCAACTGCCGGTCGGAATTGCCCCGATGGCCTACCACCGGCTGGTCCATCCGGACGGCGAAACGGTGACCGCCCGGGCGGCCGGGAAGGCGGGCGCCCTCCTGGTCGCCGGCATCTTCGCCAGCCGCACCCTGGAGGAGATCGCCGCCGCCGCGACCGGCCCGCTCTGGCTCCAGCTGTACTGGCTGCGCCGCCGCGACGCGCTCGCCGCCCTGGTGGAACGCGCCGAGGCGGCCGGCTTCGCCGCCCTGCTGCTCACCGTCGACGCGCCCCGGATCGGCCGCCGGATGCGCGACCTGCGCAACGGCTTCGCCGTCCCCCCGGAGATCCGCGCGGTGAACCTCGACCCTGCCCTGATGGCCACCACCCACCGTGCCGGAAAGGGCAGTTCGGGCATCGCCGAGCACGCCAGGGAGCAGTTCGACCCCACACTGACCTGGGCCGACCTCACATGGCTGCGGGAACGCACCCGGCTGCCGCTGGTCCTCAAGGGCGTGCTGACCGCCGAGGACGCCCGGCGCGCCGCCGACCACGGCGTCGACGCGGTCGTCGTCTCCAACCACGGCGGCCGCCAGCTCGACGGCGCGCTGCCCGCCCTGGCCGCCCTCCCCGAGGTCGTCGACGCCCTGCCGCCGCACCTCCCGGCGCTGCTCGACGGCGGCGTGCGCGGCGGGGCGGACATCGCCGTCGCCCTCGCCCTCGGCGCCCGCGCCGTACTGGTCGGCCGCCCGGCGTTCTGGGGCCTGGCCACCGGCGGCGAGGCCGGCGTCGGCGCCGTCCTCGACCTGCTGCGCGACGAACTGGAGCACACCATGGCCCTGTTGGGCCGGCCCACGGTCGCCGACCTGGACCGCACCGCCCTCGCGCCCTGGCCCGGCTGACCCTTCGCGCGCACCACCACCCCTCCTACGGAACGAGCGAGAGAACGACACCCATGAGCAGACAGGACGCCTTCCCCGGCTGGGACTGGGACGACCCCGACGGCCTCGCCGAGCAGCTCGACCGGTTCAGCGCCGACGTCGCCACCTGCCGGACCCTGGAGGCCGCCGTCGGCGGACTCCCGAAGGACCACCGGGGCCTCACCGAAATCGGCGTCACCGGCCTGGAGTTCGCGGCCTTCCGGACCGCCCACCCGGCCGGCCTCGGCACCGACCTCACCGCCCTGCGCAGCCCCGACGCGACGACCGAGCCCGGCACCCTCTACCGGGTCGACGGCGACCGCTGGTTCACCCAGCTCGACATCGCCGAGCCGCTGCCCTTCGCCGACGCCTGCGTCGACTGGGTCTACGCCGAGCACCTCATCGAGCACGTCACCATGCCCGTCGCGGTCGGCTGGCTGCGCGAGGTCCGCCGGGTGCTGCGCCCGGGCGGCGTGCTGCGCCTCACCACCCCCGACCTGGCCCGCTACCTGGTCGGCTACGCCACCGGCGACGGCTTCCTCGCCAAGCACCGCCGGCGCCTGACCACCATGGGCTTCGGCCCGCCGATGCCGCAGCGCCCCGCCTTCCTGGTCAACCAGATCTTCCGGTACTACGGTCACCAGTGGATCTACGACCTCGACGAGCTGCGGCACGTCCTCACCCGGGCCGGCTTCGAGGCCGGGCGGATCCGGCACTGCGCCTACCGCGAGGGAGTCCGCTCCGACGTCGCCGACCTGGACACCGCCTTCCGAACCGACGAGACCGTCTACGTCGAGGCCGACCGCTAGAGCGTGTCCGACGATTCCCGCCGGTCGCGAATCGTCGGACACGCCCTCGTCCGGCCCCGTCCAGAGGAAACCCCGATGCCCCTGCACCCCCAGGCCCAGGCGCTGCGCGACCGCCGCGCGAGCGCCGGCACCGCCCCGCTCTACAGCCTCACCGTGGCCGAGGCCCGCGCCGCCGACCTCGCCGAGATCCGCGCCGCCGCGGGCACCCCCGAACCGGTCGCCGCCGTCGAGGAGCACCGCCTGCCCGGCCCCGGCGGCGAACTCGCCCTGCGCCTCTACCGGCCCGGGCCGCCCGCCGACGGCCGCCCGCTGCCCGTCCTGCTCTACCTGTTCGGCGGTGGCTGGACCCTCGGCTCGCCCGACACCAGCGACGCGATCTGCCGCGCGCTCACCAACGCGGTCGGCTGCGCCACCGCCTCCGTCGGCTACCGCCTCGCCCCCGAGCACCCGTTCCCGGCCGCCGTCCAGGACTGCGCCGCCGCCGCCCGCTGGCTGGCCGGGCACGCGGAGGAACTCGGCCTGGACGCCGGGCGGCTGGCCGTGGCCGGCGACAGCGCGGGCGGCAACCTCGCCGCCGTGCTCGCCCTGATCGCCCGCGACGAGGGCGGCCCGGCGCTGCGCCACCAGCTGCTCGTCTACCCCAACACCGACGCCCGCGCCGACACGCCCTCTTCGCGCGAGCACGACGACCCGGCGCTGTTCAACCGCCGCTCGGTCGCCTGGTACTGGGGCCACTACCTGGCCGACCCGGCCGACGGCGCCCACCCGCACGCCTCCCCGCTGCGCGCCCCGAGCCTGGCCGGGCTGCCGCCCGCCACCGTCATCACCGCCGAGTACGACCCGCTGCGCGACGAGGGCGAGCAGTACGCCGAGGCGCTGCGCGCGGCGGGCGTCCCCGTGGAGCTGCGCCGCTGGGCGGGCATGCCGCACGGGTTCTTCGCCATGACCGGCACCCTGGACGGCGCCGCCGAGTCCCAGGCGTACGCGGCCGCGCGCCTGCGCGAGGCCCTCGCGTGACGGCCCCCGCCGCCGCGGCGGCCCCCGGCCTCCCCCCGTCGCCGGCCGGGGCGGTCACGCTGCCGCTCGCCGAGCTGCACGGCTCCCTCGCGGACCCGCTGCTGGACGCGATGACCTTCCTCAACGAGGTCACCACCCGCTACCCGCGGGCGATCTCCTTCGCCCCCGGCCGCCCCTACGAGGGCTTCTTCGAACCCGAGGACGTCCCCGCCTACCTGGACGCCTACCTCGACCACCTGGCCGCGACCGGCCTGGACCGCGACGCGATCCGCACCACCCTGTTCCAGTACGGGCCGACCAAGGGCGTCATCAACGACCTGGTCGCCCGCACCCTGTTCCACGACGAGGACCTCGTCGTGGCCCCCGAGGCGCTGGTGCTGACCGTCGGCGCCCAGGAGGGCATGCTGCTGACGCTGCGCGCGCTGTGCGCCGGCCCGGACGACGTGCTGCTGGTCAGCTCGCCCTGCTACGTCGGCGTCACCGGCGCCGCCCGGCTGCTCGACCTGACCACCGTGCCGGTCCCCGAGGGCCCGGAGGGCGGGCCGGACCCGGAGGCCGTGCGGGCCGCCGCCCGCGAGGTCCGCGCCGCCGGGCGCCGCCCGCGCGCCCTCTACGTGGTGCCGGACTTCGCCAACCCGTCCGGCACCTCGATGCCGGTCCCGGCCCGCGCCCGGCTGCTGGCGACGGCCGCCGAGGAGGACCTGCTGGTCATCGAGGACAACCCGTACGGCTTCTTCGCCCGGGAATCGGGCGGGCGGCCCGGCGGGCGGCCCACCCTCAAGGCGCTGGACCGCCACCGGCGGGTCGTCTACCTGGGTTCCTTCGCGAAGACCTGCTTCCCGGGCGCCCGGCTCGGCTACGTGGTCGCCGACCAGGAGGTGACCGGCCCCGGCGGGCGGCGCGGCCTGCTGGCCGACGAGCTGGCCAAGCTGAAGAGCATGACGACGGTCAACACGCCGGCCCTCAGCCAGGCCGTGATCGGCGGCATGCTGCTCACCCACGACTGTCGGCTGCGGGCCGCCAACGCCCCCGCCACGGCCCACTACGCGGCCGGCATGGACGCCCTGCTGGCCGAGCTGGAGCGGTGCTTCCCGGCCGCCGAACGGGAGCGCCTGGGCCTGTCCTGGAACGTGCCGGAGGGCGGCTTCTTCGCGGTGCTCACGGTCGCCTTCGCGGCCGACGACGACGCGATGGAGCGCTGCGCGCGGGAGTGCGGCGTGCTCTGGACGCCGATGGCGCCGTTCTACCCGGCCGGCGGCGGGGAGCACCGGCTGCGGCTGTCCATCAGCTCGCTGACGCCCGGGACGATCGCGGCCGGTGTCGCCCGGCTCGCGGACTTCGTGCGGGCCGAGACCGCCCGGGCGGCGGCGCCCTGACGGGCCGCGGCCGGAACAACGGCGAACGGCGGCGCCTCCCGCTCCCGGGAGGCGCCGCCGTTCGCCCGTCCGTACCGGCCGGTGGCGCCGCCGTCAGCGGCCGTCGGCCGCCTGCGGGGCCGCTTCGGCGGCCTTGACGGGCGGCTTGGCCGCGATGGCCCTGGCCGGGGGCCTGGCGGCCACCGCCTTCGCCGGCACGACAACCAACCTTTCACCGCGCCGCCCGCGGTGACGCCGCGTCGGCCGCCCGGGCTCAGCGCACCCGGGTCGAGAACAGCCGGGCCGACCAGTACACCGCCGCCGCCGTCATCAGCACGACCACCAGCAGGCCCTGCCAGACCACGCTGTCCCCGACGTGGCCCGAGAACAGCGCGCGCATGCCCTCCACCGCCCAGTAGAAGGGGTTCCACTTGGCCATCGACTGGAGCCACATCGGCGCCAGCGCCAGCGGCAGCAGCACCCCCGAGAGCAGCGCGATCGGCTGCGCGATGGTGTTCACCACCGGCGCCATCGCCTCGTCGGCCGGGAGCACCAGGGCGATCCCGTAGGAGATCGCCGAGGTCATCATCGCGAGCAGGCCCATCAGCAGGAAGGCCAGCAGCAGGTCCAGCGGGCCGACCCGCAGGCCGAACGGCAGCGCGATGATGGTGATGATCACCGCCTGGACGAGCAGCGCCACCGTCTCGCGCAGCGCCCGGCCGAGCAGCAGGGCGAGCCGGCTGACCGGGGTGACCCGGGCCCGCTCGATGATCCCGGCCCGCAGCTCGCCGAGCAGGCTGAAGCCGGTGTACAGGCCGCCGAAGATGCACAGCACGGCCAGCAGGCCGGGCACGTAGATCTGGTAGGCCTCGGCGTAGCTGTGCGCTCCCATCGGCTCCAGCACCCGCTTGAGCAGCGGTGCGAAGAGCAGCAGGTAGAAGATCGGCTGGATCACCCCGACGGCGATCCAGATCGGTGTCCGCCACATCAGCAGCAACTGGCGCTGGAAGACCAGCCAGGTGTCGCGGGCGAGCTTCATGGGCCCCTCCTCGGGGTTCCGGAGGTGCGGTCAGGACTGCCCGATGGAGCGGCCGGTGCGGGCCAGGAAGACGTCGTCCAGGCTGGGCCGCTGCAGCTGCACGGTGCCGGTGACGACGCCGGCTCCGTCCAGGGCGCGCAGCAGGCGCGGGATTGCGGCGGCGCCGTCGTCCAGGTAGAGCCGCACGCCGTCCTCGCCGCTCAGCTCCAGGCGGTGGAGGACCGGCGGACCGGGCTGCTCGCGCAGCGCCTTGGCGGCCCGTTCGGCCTCGCCGGCGCCGAGGCCGATGAGCACGACGTCGCCGGATATCTCGCGTTTGAGGGTCTCGGGCGTGCCCTCGGCGACGATGCCGCCGTGGTCGACGATGGAGACCCGGTCGCAGAGCGCGTCGGCCTCGTCGAGGTAGTGGGTGGTGACGATGACGGTCATGCCCTCGTCGCGCAGCCGCCGGATCTCGGACCAGACGTGGCCGCGGCTGGCCGGGTCGAGGCCGACCGTGGGCTCGTCGAGGAACAGCACCTTCGGCGAGTGGATGACGCCGAGCGCGATGTCGAGCCGGCGGCGCTGGCCGCCGGAGTAGGTGCGGCACGGCCGGTCGCCGAACTCGGTGAGTTCGAACGCCCCGAGCGCGTCCTCGGCGCGGCTCAGCGCCTCGGCCTTGCTCTTGCCGTGCATCCGCGCCTGCATCACGAGTTCCTCGCGGGCGGTGACGGTGTCGGTGGTGCCGCCGCCCTGGGCGACGTAGCCGATCCTGCGGCGCACCTCGGCCGGGTCGGCGAACAGGTCGGCGCCGGCGATCCGGGCCTCGCCGCCGTCGGGGCGGATCAGGGTCGCGAGCATCCGCAGGGTCGTCGTCTTCCCGGCGCCGTTGGGGCCGAGGAAGCCGAAGATCTCACCGGGCTCGACGTCCAGGTCGATGCCTCGGACGGCGTCCACGGGTGGCTGGCCGCGTTTCTTGGAAGGGTAGGACTTTCTCAGCCCCTTGGTCTCGATCAACCAGAACTCCCGTGCGGGGATGGGTTGCCGGGGCGCCGGGAAGGCGGCGCGCGGGGCACCTGGGAAGTGGTGCTGCGGGCCACCCTAGAGTCTGCGGCGCCCCGGAAACAATGGCCTAGACCAATGGATTGGCCGATGGGACGGCCGGGCGGGCACCCTCCGCGACCAGTGCCTCCACCCGGTCGGCGGCCGTCACGGCCCCGCCGCCGGCGAGCAGTCCGGCCCCGACCCGGGCCGCCGCCGCCCGGTATCCGGGCTCCTCCAGCACGCTGCGCAGCGCCGTGCCGAGGTGATCGGGCGTCACCCGGGCGAACGGCACCCGCAGCCCGGCCCCGGCGGCCGCGACCCGCGCGGCCACGAACGGCTGGTCGTGCCGGATCGGCGCCGTCACCAGCGGCAGCCCGTGCGCCAGCGCCTCGCCGACGGTGTTCATCCCGCCGTGGCACAGCACCGCGTCCAGCGCCCCGCGCCGCATCAGCTCCAGCACCGGCGCCCGGTCCACCGCCACCGCGTCCGCGGGCAGGCCGGAGGGCGCGGGCAGCAGCTCGCCCGGCGCCGCGAACACGGCCTGCACCTTGGGCCCGCACAGCTCCAGCGCCCGCGCCGCCCGGGCCAGGAAGTCGGCGCCCAGCTCGCCGGAGAGGGTGCCCATGGTGACCAGCACCCGCCGGCGGTCCGGCCGCAGCCGCTCCCAGGGGAAGGCCGGATCGGCGGGCCGGTCCGCCAGCACCGGCCCCACCGGGGCGTACCGCGTCGGCAGCGCCCCGGCCCCGGCCGGCTCCGCGTCGGCGGGCGGCGGACCGGTGAGCGCCGGACCGGTGAAGGCGAGCACCAGCGCGGGGGAGAACCGCGGGTCGGTGTACTCCTCCTCGGGCAGCCCGGCCCGCCGCCACAGGCCCCGCAGCAGGTCGGTCATCCACTGCTCCACCAGCGGCAGGGCCCGGAACGGCCGCCCCAGCTCCATCGCGCCCGGCGCCAGGGTGCCCCAGGGCAGCCGGTGCCGGTGCGCCACCAGCGCCCCGGCCGGCGTGTGCTGGTCCACCAGCAGCGCGTCCGGGCGGTACTCGCGCACCGCCGCGTCCAGCGCCTTCACGGTGAACCGCGCGTACGGGACGATGAACCCCTCCCAGAGCGAGCGGACGGCGGCCAGCCCGTGTCCGCCCTGCGCCCGGAACGCCCGGGTGCCGGTGCCGAAGACCCGCGCGTCCGGCCCGAGCAGCGGCCGCAGTGCCGTCTCGGTGCCGGTCCAGGCCACCTCGTGGCCGCGCGCGACCAGCTCCCGGGCCAGGCCCACGGTCGGGTTGACGTGGCCGGTCAGCGGCGGCACCACCATCAGGAAGCGGCTCATCGGGCGTCCTCCGCGGGCAGCAGCCGCTCGACGTCGGCGACGGTCAGCGCCTCCAGCGCGGCCAGGTCGAGCCCGGCCCGCAGCGCGGCCAGGTCCACCGAGGGGCCGAAGGCGTGGCGCAGGCCCTCGTGCAGCGCGGCGAGTTCGGTCTCGTCGAGCAGCAGGTCCCCGTCCAGCCGGGCCCGCGGGGTCACCCGCGCGGCCCAGCTGGGTGGGGCCTGCGCCACGTCGGCCAGCAGGGACACCAGCGCCGGACGGACCGGCGGCACGGCGACGGGAGGTTCACGATCGGTCATCTGGGACTCCACCGGCTCGACGACGCGGGGCGGGAGGGCGGCGGCACGAGACGTGCGCGTTCCGTGGGTGGGATGTGCGGTCGGTGTGCCGCAACCGCCCGAGATCACTTGTGCGGACCCGTCGGGCGTGGGAATACTAGCCCGCGTGACCGCACTGGAGGCAGTGGCCGTTCACCTCCCCCAACAGACCCTGCCCATTGAGGCAGTGGGCGAGCGCATCGGCCTGACCCCACGTCAACTCCGTCTCTTCCGCCGCTTCCACGGCCTGGACCAGCTGCGACTGGATCCGGACGGGAAGCTGCCCGACCTGCTCGAATCCGCCGTCGACGCCCTTCCGGAGCTGCGCGGACGCGAACGGCACGTCCGTTTCGTCGTCCACGCGCGCAGCATGCCGGTGGCGGTGCCCTACCCGCTCAACCCGCTGCACGACCTGCTCCACCGATACGGCCTCGGCCACGCCCAGGCCTTCACCGTCACCCACCACGCCTGCGCGGTCGGCCTGCTGGCCGTCGACCTGGCCGGCCGCCTGCTCGCCGGAGAACCCGACCGGGAGGCGCTGGCCCTGGTGCTCGCCGGGGAGAAGACCTTCACCAAGGACGCCCAGGTGGTGCCGGAGACCGGCATCTTCGCCGAGGGCGCGGCCGCCTGCCTGGTCAGCGCCGACGGCGAGCGGGACCGCGTGCTGTCCTACGCGGTGCGCCAGCGCCCCGAGTTCGACGGCCGGCTGGCCGAGGACCCGGAACTGCTCGCCCGCTACCAGCGCGAGTACCCGGCGGTGATGGTGGAGGCGATCGAGGCCGCCCTCCAGCAGGCCGGTCTGGACCTCTCCGACCTCGCGCTGCTGCTTCCGCACAACGTCAACCAGGCCTCCTGGCGGATGATCGCGCGCCGGATCGGCTTCCCGATCGGGAAGGTGGTGCTGGACAACGTGCCTGCGGTGGGGCACAGTTTCGCAGCGGACAGCCTCATCAACCTGCACACCGCCACCACGCGGGGGCTGCTCGGCCGCGGCGAGCGCTACCTGATCGCCGCCGCAGGCATCGGAGCGACCTTCTCCGCCATGGTCGTCGAGCACTGACGATCCGTCAGCCACTCCCTTCCGGGCGCCGGTTCCCCGGCGGCCCGCCCCCACTCCACCACGCACGACGGGACGGTCCCACCCATGTCCGACCAAGTGGTCCAGACCACCGACACCGAGCTGCGCGGCCGGGTCCTGCACAGCCTCGGCGAGCTGCTGCCGCGCGTCCTCAAGCGGGACCTCCCCGAGATCCCCGAGAACGCCTGCCTCTTCGACGACCTCGGCCTCACCTCGGCCGGCACCATCGAACTGATCCTGGAGGTCGAGGAGGCCCTCGACATCCAGGTCGACGTCGAGCAGATCACCGAGGACGACCTGCGCTCGGTCACCAGCCTGGCCGAGTACGTCGCCTCGCACGTCATCGCCGAGGACTGAGCGGTGCCCGTCGCGCCGGGCCTCACCCGGGTGCTGACGCGGTACACCGACGGCCGCTCCGAGCTCTCCCTCGATCCCGACCTGCGGGTCTTCGTCTCCGACCTGGTCCGCCCCTACGGCCTGCCGCTGCGCGAGGACCTGCTGGCCGAGGGTGCCGGACACGCCTACGAGGAGCTGGCCGCCGACCTGCTCACCGAGGCGCTCGGCCCGGACGAACCAGCGGACGTGCTCGTCCAGGCCTTCGACTCGCCCGACGTCCGGCCCGGCGCGCCCACCTCGCTCGCCCTCAGCCGCTCCTGCCCGGGCGCACCCCTCGCGCTCGCGCTCTGCGACCAGGGCACCGCCGGGGCGTTCGCCGCGCTGCGCGCCGCCACCGCGTACCAGCGCACCGGCGTCGCCCACCGCGCGGTCGTCGTCCTCGCCGAGCAGACCGCGCTGCACTACGAGGCGGCCGCGCCGGTCGCCCTGCCCGAGCGGCACTGCGCGGTCGTACTGGTCTGCGAGCTGGTTCCGGGCGAGGAGCTGACCGTCCGCCAGGGCGGCGGGGCGGACGCCGGGTCCGCCGCCGAACAGGTGCGCCGGGAGGCGAAGGACCTGGGGGAGGGGGCCGCCGTGCTCCTCTCCGCCGCCCTGGAGGTGCCCGGTCTGGACGCCGTCCGCGTCCCCGCCGGCCAGCCGTTCACCGGGCTCTGGTCCGCGCTCGCCGCGCACCTGCCGGCCTGGCGGGCCGAACGGCGGCCGGTGCTGCTCGCCGACCTCGACCCGCGGCTCGGCGTGCTCTCCACCCTGACCCTGCGCGCCGGTCCGAAGCCGTGAGCAACGGCCGCGAGGCCGGGACCGGGGCTGGGGCGGGCGAGGGCGAGGAGGCCGCCGAGGGCGTCGACCGCATCGACGTCTGGCTGATCCCCACCGACCAGCCCGAGCCGGTGGTCCGCGCCCTGTGCGCACTGCTCGACCCGGCCGAACGGGCCCGCGCCGACGGGCCGGACCCGCGCTTCGGGCGGCGGTTCACCGTCGCCCACGGCGCCGTCCGGCTGCTCGCCGGCGCCCGGCTCGGCCGCGACCCGGCCCGGCTCACCTGGCGTCGCGGGCCGCACGGCAAGCCGGAGATCGACGGGCTCGCCGTGAACCAGTCCGCCTCCGGCACGCTCGCCGCCGTCGCCCTCGCGCGGGGGCGGCCCGTCGGCGTCGACGTCGAGGAGGTCCGCGACGCCCGCAGCGCCCTGCGCCTGGCCCGGCGCTACTTTCCCGCGGCCGAGGCGGCCCTGGTCGCCGCCGACCCGGCGCCCGCCGAGCGCTTCACCGAGCTGTGGTGCCGCCGCGAGGCCTGTGTCAAGGCGTACGGCGGCCGGCTCGTCCAGGGCTTCGGCCTGCCGCTGGCCGGTCCGGCCCCGGTGCTGCTCGCCGACCCCGGCGCCCTCGGACCGGGCCCGTGCCGGGTCGACGACGTGCCCGCCCCCCGGCCGTTCCGTGCCGCCCTGGCGGCGGTCGGCGGCCGCCCGTTCGAGGCCCGCGTCCGCACCTGGACGATGCCCGATGGCCTTGCCATGTCAGATGGTTGACGAAGCGTCAGGCCCCTTTCGGCATCCCGGATTTCTGGTCTGGACCAGTGGCTCGACGCACTGCTAGCGTCCCGACCGCATCCCCGCCGCAAACAGTCGAGCCGAAGGGCACGGACGACGTGACGTACGACGTGGCAGAGCAGGACGGGCGGATCGCCGTCCGGTACGGCGGCGCGAGCAGCGGCTCCGGCCCGCTCACCCTCGGCCAGGACAACATGATCCGCTGCATCCGGCGCGACCGGCCCGAACAGATCAACCAGGCGTCCGCCTGGCCGGTCCCCGACGGCACCACCCAGGCCCACGCCCTGGACGCGCTGCGCGCCCTGGTGGAACGCCACGAGTCGCTGCGCACCGCCTTCCCGCCCGGCGCCGCCGACGGCTTCCCCGAGCGCCAGGAGGTGCTCCCCGAAGGCGAGTTCACCGTCACCGTGATCCCCGCCGGGGGCCGGACGGACGCCGAACTCGACGCCCTGGCCGAGGAGGTCGGGCGCGCCGACGTCGCCCTGCCGATCGACCTGGCCACCGCCCCGCGGCTGCGCTTCACCTTCCTGACCGATGGACGGCTGCTGCGCCGCCTGGTCGTGACGGCCTGCCACGCGGGCGTCGACGGCGCCGCCGTCACCCTGCTCATCCAGGACTGGCTGGCCCTCGCCACCGGCCGGCCGCTGCCGCCCATCACCTCCCGCACCCCGCTCCAGGTGGCCGCCCACGAACAGAGCACCCAGGGCCGGCGCAAGACCGCGGCCGCCCTCAAGCACTGGGAGGCGATCCTCACCACCGGCCCCTCGACCGTCTTCGCCACCGACGCCCTCACCGGACCGCCGGACGGACTCGCCGCGGTGCTGGTCCGCTCGCGCACCGCCGCCGCCGACCTCGCGGCGGTCTGTCGCCGCACCACGGCCAGCCCCTCGGTCGTCCTGCTCGCCGTCTTCGCCGCCCTCACCGCGCACCGCGCCGACCGCGCCGACCTGGTGATCTCGGCGCTGTCCGCCAACCGCCAGCGCGCGGTGCTCGCCGACCACGTCGGCACCCTCGCCCAGGACGCGCTGATCGCCCTCGACACCGCGGCCGGCGACCTCGACGAGCTGATCGGCCGGACCAAGTCCGCCTCCTTCACCGGCTACTGGCACAGCACCCTGAACGCCGACAAGGTCTGGCGGCTCATCGAGGACGTCGCCGAGCGGCGCGGCGCCCGCTTCGCCCGCCAGGTCGTCGTCAACGACCTCAGCCTCGCCGTCCCCGAGGCGATGTCCGACGCCCGCCCCGCGCCCACCGCCGACCCCGAGCTGCGGTGGCTGCCCGACCAGCCGGTGCCGGTGCGGCTGATGCTCAACCTCCTGCGCACCACCGGCAGCCTGGAGTTCGCGCTGCTCGCCTGCCCCCAGGTGCTCGACCGCGCCGACACCGAGCGCTTCGCCCGCGCCGTGCCCGCCGTCCTGGCGGCCGCCGCCGACCGGCCCCTGCCGCTCGCCGGGATCGGCGCCCTCAGCGGGCTGCGCCCGGTCACCCGCAGGGGCGACTGGCACCGCGTCGGCGCCGACTGGATCGACCTCGACGCCGTCCGCGCCCTGCTCACCGACGCCCTCGGCCCCGCCGCCGCGGCCGTCGACCTCATCCGCACCGAGGGCGCCCTCGCCGCCCGCGTCGCCACCCCCGACTCCGGCCTCACCCCCGCCGCGGCCCACCGCGCGGTCATCGCCGCCCTCCGGGGCCGCGAGACCGCCATGGCCCCGCACCACTACACCCTCCACCTCCACCCGGGCGACACCCCGGGCGTCCCGCTCCCCCTTCCCGCCCTCCCCGTCCTCGCCGAGGGCTCCGGCAGGGTCGGCTGACCGCGATTGGGTACGCTCCCTCCGGGGAGAGCCGGGGGGAGCGGGGCATGCACGTCCGGGACGTGGTGAAGGCGACGATCGTGGCCGAGATCGGGACCGCGTTGATCGTCGGCCTGGTCGCCCTGGTGGCGTGGCTGGTGCTGGGGGACCACGACCGGGTCGAGGACATTCCCTGGGTGGTCTGTGCCATGGGCGCCGGTGGAGTCGCCGCCGACTACTTCCGCAAGGGCCCGCCGAACCGCCGCCGCGGGGTGCAGGCCGGCGCGGCCGTGCTCCTCGTGCTGACGGTCGCCGCCATGGCGGCGACCGACCAGTGGCTGCCGGGCGAGCGCGGGGGCGGTATGAGCGCCGCGGTCGTCCTGATGATCGCGCTCCCCGTGGCCAACGGCGTCTTCGCCGCCGTCGCCGGCCCTCCGCCCGCGCGCCGACCCGCCGCCTCCCGCCCGCCCCGTGGTGACCGAGGGTGACCGCAGTTGCCGGGAGCGTCCGCGGGCGGAAGCCTGGACGTACGGGGGCGTTCACGATTGCGGGGTGATCGATCATGGTCAGGTTCACGCCGAAGTACCAGGAGGAGGAGCACGAGGTCGAGATCTGGGACGTCGAGTTCACCGAGGAGGACTGGGCCGAGTTCCACAAGGGGCCGCGAGCGTTCCTGGAGCGCATCAGCAAGGCCGACGGGCAGGAGGTCAACCGCCTCCTCGTCGACGCGCGGCTGCTGGAGGTCGCCCCTGACGGCAGCATCTGCCACGGGCACATCACCAGGATCCACATCAAGTCCGGACCGGAGCGCTCGACGAACGCCTACAGCTGCTCCGGGCTCTGGGAGTAGCCCCCGCTGCGGGACGGCCGCACCCGGCCGACACTGGGGGTGACCCCCGGCTTCCGGGGGCGCCCCCGATGCCGGGAGGGCCATGCTGCTCGGACTCACCACCGCCCTGGTCGCCACCGTCTGCTTCGGCTTCGGCTCGGTGTTCCAGGCGGGCGGCGCGCGCGAGGCCCCGCACGCCGACCGGGTGCGGGTCGGCCTGCTGGCGGCGCTGCTGCGCTCCTGGCGGTTCCTGCTCGGCACCGGCCTGGACATCGCCGGCTTCGCACTGAGCATCGTGGCCCTGCGCACCCTACCGCTTTTCCTGGTCCAGGCCGTCACCAACGCCAGCCTCGCCGTCACCGCGCTCGCCGCCGCCCGCCTGCTCGGCGCCCGGCTGCACCGCACCGACCTGCTCGGCATCGGTGCCGTGGTGCTCGGCCTCACCCTGCTGGCGTTCGGCTCCGGCGAGGCGGGCCGCGACCACGCGCCGCCCGCGTTCCACTGGGCGCTGCTGGCCGCGACCGTGCTGATGCTGCTGCTCACCCTCCTGCTCGCCCGCCGCACCGGCACCGCGGCGGCCGTCGGCCTCGGTCTGCTGGCGGGCGTCGGCTTCGGCGTCACCAGCCTCGCCGTCCGGGTCTTCGACTTCGCACGCCCGCTCGACGTGTTCACCGATCCGGCGGCCTACGGACTGGCCCTCGGCGGCCTCGGCGGCTACCTCGCGTACGCGCTCGCCCTGCAGCGCGGCACGGTGACGGCCGCGACCGCCGCCGGCACGGTCTCGGAGACCTTCGGCCCGGCGCTGGTCGGGGTGCTCGCGCTCGGCGACGCCGCCCGCCCCGGCTACGCCTGGTGCGCACTGGCCGGCTTCGCGGTGGCGGTCGGCGGCACCTTCGTGCTCTCCCGCTTCGGCGAGGTGGAGGCCGAACTGGGCCCCGTGGCCGGCGCCGCCGGGGTCCACCCACCGCCCCGGTCCGGCCCCACCCCGCTCGCTCGAACGGCCTTGCCGTGCGAAGGTGACTTGCCGGACAAATCGGACGGCTAGGCGCGGACAGAGCGGCAGGTGCCATGACGACGGACGACGACCATCCGCCCTCCCGCCGGGCCCGGCGGCGCCCCGCCGAGGACCCGCCGGTCGCCCTGGTGACCGGTGCCTCCTCGGGCATCGGCGCGGCCACCGCCGACACGCTCGCCTCGGCCGGCTGGCGGCTGCTGCTCTCCGGCACCGACCAGTCCCGGCTCGACGCGGTCGCCGCCCGCACCGGCGGCCGCCCGCTGCCCGCCGACCTCGCCAAGCCCGACGGCGCCCAGCGGCTCGCCGAGGCCGCCCTCGCGGCGGCCGGCCGGGTGGACGCGCTGGTCGCCGGCGCCGGTCTCGGCTGGCGCGGCCCCTTCGTCCGGACCCCCGCCGACACCCTGGACCGGATGCTGGAGGTCAACCTCGCCGCCCCGCTGCGGCTCACCCGCCTGCTCCTGCCGGGCATGCTGGAGCGCCGCCGGGGCCGGATCGTCCTGCTCGGCTCGATGGCCGGCCAGGTCGGCGTCCGCGACGAGGCCGCCTACGCGGCGACCAAGGCCGGACTGACGATGTTCGCCGAGAGCCTCTGGTACGAGCTGCGCGGCACCGGCGTCGGCGTCCGGCTGATCCTGCCGGGCGCGGTCCGAACCCCGTTCTTCGCCACCCGCGGCACCGACTACCAGCGCGAACGCCCCCGTCCCGTCTCCGCGCAGGAGGTGGCCGCCATCGTCCACGGCGTGCTCACCACCGACCGCGACCGGGTCTTCGTCCCGCACTGGCTGGGCTACCCGGCCCGCCTCCACGGCGCCGCGCCGGGCCTGTTCCGGCGGATGGCGTCCCGCTTCGGGTGAGGGCAGGCCCGCTCCTCGGCACCGTGGCCGCCGTGGAACTGCTCCACCTCGCCCCGGCCGCCGTCCGCCTGCCGCCCGTCCGCCGTCACCTCGCCCGCCGCACCGCGGGCTACGGCGACCCGGGGCATGTCGCGCTCACCTTCGACGACGGACCCGACCCGCGCGGCACCCCGCCGATCCTCGACGCCCTCGACGCGCTGGGCGTCCGGGCCACCTTCTTCCTGCTCGGCAGCATGCTCGAACGCGCCCCGGACCTCGGCCGCGAACTGGTCGCCCGGGGCCACGAGGTGGCCGTCCACGGCTGGCACCACCGCCGCCAGTACCGTCCGGCCCCCACCCGTGACCTGCGCGAACTCCACCGCACCACCGAAGCCGTCACCGCCCTCACCGGCACCCGCCCGCTCTGGTACCGGCCCCCCTACGGCGTCCTCACCGCCGGCCTCGCCCTGGCCGCCCACCGCCTCCGCCTGCGCCCCGTCCTGTGGAGCGCCTGGGGCCGCGACTGGCTCCCCACCGCCACCGGCCCCTCCGTCTACGCCGCCGCCCGCCCCACCCTCACCGGCGGCGCCACCCTCCTCCTCCACGACTCCGACTGCACCTCGGCCCCCGACTCCTGGCGCGCCACCCTCGCCGCCCTCCCCCTCATCGCCACCCACTGCCACACCCACAACCTCACCCTCGGCCCCCTCCGCGACCACGGCATCCCCCAAGCACCCCCGCACGGGACCGAGCACCTGAGGAAACCGACGCACCCACAGACCGCAGAACCATCCCCGCCGAGCGCGGGGCCGAGACGTCGCTGGCCGTCGTAGACAGCACGGGCGTGTCAGTGACTTCGTGTAAGCCGTAGGGGCTATCGAATGCTGAGCCGGTCCTCGAAGAACAGTGAGAACTGGTTCAGTGCCTCCTTCCAGTGTGCGGCGACGTGGTTGACGTCGCGTGCTTTCGGGTTGATCTGTTCTCGGACCGCGAGGTAGAGCACCTTCAGCGCGGCCTGCTCGGAGGGGAAGTGGATGGTTGGCCAGGGTTGCCTGCCACGTCACCGGGTGTACGCGGATCGGGGCGATGACGGTCTCAGGCCAGGCCGACGCTCTCCAGGGCCGCCGTGAAGCCGGTGCGCCAGCCTTCCGGGGTGGCGCTGGGGGAGGGGGTGGGGGCGGGGCGGGTGAGGGCGGCGAGGGCGGAGCGGACGACTTCGGCGGGGCGGGCGGAGACGACGTCGGCGTGGCCGAGTTCGAGTTCGTGCTGGAGGTTGTCGCGGCCGTGGCCCTGGACGACGTCCAGGAGCAGCAGGCGGCGGCCGAGGGCGCGGGCCTCGCTGCAGGTGTCGCCGGAGCTGGTCACGACCAGGTCCGCGGCGGCCATCAGGGCGGGGACCCGGTCGGTCCAGCCGTAGGGGTGGAGTCGTGGCCGACGGGTGGCGGCACGTCGGAGGCGGTGTTCCAGTTCGGCGTTGCTGCCCGCCACCGCGAGGACGTGCGGGCCGGCGTCGGCGAGTTCGGCGGCGGTCCGGGCGAGCGGGCCGAGGCCCCAGGCACCGGACATCAGCAGCACGCACCGCGCGTCCGCCGGCACACCCAGCTCCGCCCGCGCCTCGGCGCGCGGGGGCGGGCGGTAGAAAGGGGCACGCAGTGGTGCCGGGAGGACGGCCACCGGCGCGTCCGGCCGGTACCGCCGTACGCCGCACGCGGCGACCTCCGAGGTGACCAGGAACAGGTCGGTCTCCTCCTGCACCCAGAGCCGGTGCGGCGTGACGTCCGTGCACAGGACCAGGTGCCGAAAGGGCCGGGACGTGCCCCGCAGGCGGTTGACGGCCGACGTGGCCGTGGCGAACACCGACACCACCAGCTCCGGCCGCTGCCGCACGATCAGCGCCCGCAGCGCCGGCACCAGCCGCCGCCGCGCCGCCGCGTCGGCGAGCAGCGCGATCCGCGCGCCGGGGCGCAGCGCCGAGAAGTGGAAGGCGTCGTAGACGCCGGGCAGGCCGATCAGCCGCCGGAACACCGCCTCCCCGGCGGTGCCGGCGCGCTGCCCGAGCAGGGCCATCGCGTCGACCGTGCCGGTCGTCCAGCCGAGGTCCTCCAGGGAGTCCGCGCAGGCCCGGGCCATCACGTCGTGGCCCTGGCCGAGCGAGCCGGAGACCAGCAGCGCGTGCGGCACGGTCGCGCCCCCTCCCGGCTCAGGCGCCCGGCCGGGGGGCGGCCTCCGCCCGGTACCAGTCCGCGTACCGCCGCACGCCCTCGGCGAAGTGGGTCCGCGGCGACCAGCCCAGCAGCCGCTTGGCCTGCGCGGCGGAGATCCGGCGCCCGGCGTAGTCGGCGGTGCGCGCCTCGATGTGCTCGATGGTGACCGGCCCGAGCAGTTCGTCGACGGTGTCGGCGATGTCCCGCACGGAGACGGCGGTGGAGCCCTCCAGGGCGAAGGTCTGGTCCTCGGCGCTGGGGGAGAGGGCCCGCACGTGGGCGTCGGCGAGGTCCTCGACGTAGACGAAGTTGCGGCTCTGCCGGCCGTCGCCCGCGATGGTGATCGGGCGTCCGGCGAGCGCGGCCTGCACGAAGCGGGCGACCACCAGCTCGTCGCGCATCCGCGGCCCGTACGGGATGCCGTACCGCAGGATGGTGAAGTGCCGTCCGTACAGCTGGCGGTAGCTGTGCACGAGCATCTCCGCGGCCAGTTTGGTGGCGACGTACAGGTGCCCGCTGTGCTCCAGCTCGATCGGCACGTGCTCGTCCAGCTCCTGCTCCTCGCCGTCCAGCGAGGCCTCGGTGAGGGCGGCGCCGTACACCCAGACCGTGCTGGCCAGCACGGTACGGCTGAGGTCGTTGCGGCGGGCCGCCTCCAGGACGGTCTCGGTGCCGTCGATGTTGGCCCGCACGGCGCCGACCGGGTCGGCGGCGACCCGTTCGACGTCGGCCTGCGCGGCCAGGTGGAAGACCACCTCGCAACCGTCCAGGGCGCCGGTGAGCGCCGGCAGGTCGAGGATGTCGATCCGGGCGTGGTCGGCGTCGGGGTTGAGGTACTTGTCGGTGGTGTCCACCGCGAGCACCTCGTGCCCGGCGGCGAGCAGCCGGTCGACGACGTGTGAGCCGATGAATCCGCATCCCCCGGTGACCGCTATCCGCACGGTGTCCTCTCCTTCGTCGACGTCGGGTTCTGCCGGCGGGGCGCCGGTGTCCGGTGGCCGCGGGGCGTCACCCCGCGAGCCGGCGGTGGACGGTGGACACCGCCTCGATCACCCGGTCGGTCTCGTCCTCCGTCATGTCGGAGTGGACCGGCAGGCAGATCTGCCGGGCGCAGACGTCCTCGGCGACCGGCAGGGCGCCGCGCCGGTAGGGGGCGAGCACCGGCTGGAGGTGCAGCGGCAGGTCGTAGACTTCGCCGGGGAGCCGCACGTCGTACTCCTCGGCGACCGCCCGCTTGAAAGCGGCCCGGTCCACCCCGCGCGGCAGCAGGGCGACGTACTTGTAGTAGTTGCCGCGGCAGCCGGCCGGCTCGGTGACCGGCTCCAGTCCGTCCAGCGCGCCGAGCGCGGCGTCGTAGCGCTGGGCGACCCGGCGCCTGGTCTCCACGAACTCCTTGAGCCGGCGCAGGTGAACGGTGCCGATGGCGGCGTTCGGCTCGCTCATCCGCCAGGACGCGCCGAGCCGCACGTGGTGGTTGGTGCTGAACGACCCCTTGCCCTGGTCGCGGTAGATGCGGGCCTCGTCGCGCAGTTCGGCGGACCCGGTGAGGATCATGCCGCCCTCGCCGCTGGTGGTGACCTTGGTCGGGTAGAAGGAGAACGCTCCCGCCACGCCGAAGCCGCCGGCCGCCCGCCCCCGGTAGCTGCTGCCGTGGGCGTGCGCGGCGTCCTCGACCAGCGGGACGCCCCGGGCGTCGCAGAGCGCGCGCAGCGCGTCCACCGCGGGGGTGATCAGTCCGCCGATGTGGACCAGCACGACGGCGGCGGTCTCGGGGGTGAGCGCGGCCTCCAGGGTGTCGGGGCCGAGCGCCAGGGTGGCCGGGTCGACGTCGGCGATCACCGGCCGGCCGCCGGCGTGCAGCACGGCGCCGGCGGTCGCGTAGAAGGTGACGGCGGGCACGACGACGTCGCGGCCGCGGACGTCGAGGGAACGCAGGACGATCTCCAGCGCGGCGGTGCCGCTGGCGACGGCGACCGCGTGCGGGGCGCCGTGCTCGGCGGCGAAGGACTGCTCGAACCGCTCGGTCCAGGGACCGAGGGTGAGCGCACCGGTGGCGAGCATCTCGCTCACCGCCTCCGCGACGGTCGCGCGGTCGTTCTCGTCGAACACGATGCGGGCGGCGGGAACGCCCATGGGCCACCTCCGGCTACGGGACGCGCTGTGGACGGGCTGCGTCCCCGGGGGGCGCGAACCACCGGGAACCGTGGTGAACCGTCGGGGGCCATCGGGAACCCGGCAGGGACCACGGGGACGCATCGGTACGGACCGGGACGAATCACCCGGGCCAGGCACATCACGCTACTTCGCCCGCCGGGACGCGGCCCGTCCGCACCTCCGCCCGGGTGACGCGCCGCCGCCGGCGGGCCGGCCGCGAGCGACCCCGAGCCCCCGGGCCGTGATCGGGGCGGGCCCTCGGCCCCAGGTCGGAGCGCGGCGCCCGGTCTCCGACCCGAGGAGTACTCCGTCCGGGGCCGCGCTGCTGCGTCCGCACTACCCCGGAATGCCTGCACAGAGCCGACGCCGGGGAGACCCCCGCCGACGCAGGATTGGTCATGCTCCGGGCGCCCCGGCCCTCCGGCCGAACGCGCCGCCCGGCCATCCGTTCCTGCCCGCCATCCGAAGGAGTCCGCTCTCCCGTGGCCACTTTCCTCTACCGCCTGGGCCGATGGTCCTTCCTCAGGCGCCGGCTCGTGACCCTGCTCTGGGTCGCCGTGCTGGCCGCCGTCGGGGTGCTGGCCGCCAAGGCGCCGGCCGCCCCGGACGACGGCTTCGCCATGCCCGGTACCGAGGCGCAGAAGGCCTTCGACCTCATGGACGAGCGCTTCCCCGGCGCCATGTCCGACGGTGCCTCGGCCCGGCTGGTCTTCGTCGCCCCGTCCGGCCAGAAGATCACCGCCACCGAGCACCAGCAGGCGGTCGAGAAGACGGTCGCCGAGCTCGCGCACAGCGATCAGGTGGTCGGCGCGACCAGCCCGTTCAAGGCCGGCGCGGTCTCCCAGGACGGCACCACCGCCTACGCGACGGTCAACTACAGCGTCAAGCCGGGCAAGGTCAGCGAGACCGCCACCGAGACGCTGAAGGACTCCGCCCAGCACGCCCGCGACGCCGGTCTCACCGTGGACATCGGCGGCACCGCGCTGATGGAGATGGGCGAGGCGGGCGGTTCCGCCGAGGCGATCGGCATGGCGATATCCGCCGTCGTGCTGGTGATCACCTTCGGCTCGCTGCTGGCCGCCGGACTCCCGCTGCTCACCGCCCTGATCGGCGTCGGCCTCGGCATCGGGCTGATCACCGCGCTCGGCAGCACCCTGGGCCTGTCCACCACCACCAGCACCCTCGCGATGATGCTCGGCCTCGCCGTCGGCATCGACTACGCGCTGTTCATCGTCTCCCGCTACCGCGCCGAGCTCCTCGACGGCCACGAGCCGAAGGAGGCCGCCGGGCGGGCCGTCGGCACCGCCGGCTCGGCCGTGGTGTTCGCCGGACTCACCGTGATCATCGCGCTGGCCGGCCTCTCGGTGGTGGGCATCCCGATCCTCGCCAAGATGGGCATGGCCGCGGCCGGCACCGTGGTGATCGCGGTCGTGGTCGCGCTCACCTTCGTCCCCGCGCTGCTCGGCTTCCTCGGCCGCAGGGCGCTGTCCCGCAAGGACCGCAAGGCGAGTAAGGGCGGCCACGCCGCCGGCGCGGCCGGTGGCGACCGCCCCAACGGCGGCACCCGCTGGGCCCGCTTCGTGCTGCGCCGCCCGGTCGCCGTGCTGGTCCTCGGCGTGGTCGGCCTCGGCGTCCTCGCCCTGCCGGCCCTGGACCTGCGGCTCGGCCTGCCCGGCGACGAGGCCAAGCCCACCTCCACCACCCAGCGCCGCGCCTACGACCACCTCTCCGAGGGCTTCGGCCCCGGCTTCAACGGCCCGCTGACCGTGCTGGTCGACGCCAAGGGCGCGGCCGACCCCAAGGCCGCCGCCCAGAAGGTCGGCGACACCGTGAAGGCGCTGCCCGGCGTGGTCGCCGTCACGCCCGCGGTCTTCAACCAGGCCGGGGACACCGCGATGGTCACCGCCATGCCGGCCACCGGCCCGAGCGACGCCGCGACCACCGACCTGGTCCACGCCATCCGCGACAAGGCCGACGGCCTGAAGTCCGAAACCGGCGCGACGGTCCTGGTCAGCGGCGCGACGGCGATGAACATCGACGTCTCGCAGAAGCTCAACGACGCCCTGCTGCCCTACCTCGCGGTCGTCGTCGGCCTCGCGGTGCTGCTGCTCCTGGTGGTCTTCCGCTCGATCCTCGTGCCGATCAAGGCCGCCGTCGGCTTCCTGCTCTCGGTGGTCGCCGCGCTCGGCGCCGTCGTCGCGGTCTTCCAGTGGGGCTGGCTCGCCGAGCTGATCGGCGTCGAGCAGACCGGCCCGGTGATGAGCATGATGCCGATCTTCATGATCGGTGTGGTCTTCGGCCTGGCCATGGACTACGAGGTGTTCCTGGTCACCCGGATCCGGGAGGCCTTCGTGCACGGCGAGGAGCCCGGCGAGGCCGTGGTCACCGGCTTCCGGTACAACGCCCGGGTGGTCACCGCCGCCGCGCTCATCATGATCAGCGTCTTCGCCGGCTTCATCGGCATGAGCGAGCCGATGATCAAGATGATGGGTCTCGGCCTGGCCGCCGCCGTCGCCTTCGACGCCTTCGTGGTCCGCATGGCGATCGTCCCGGCCGTGCTCGTCCTGCTCGGCCGCCGCGCCTGGTGGCTGCCGGCCAAGCTGGAGAAGATCATCCCCGACGTCGACGTCGAGGGCGCCAAGCTCCAGACCGCCGCCCCGGCCCCGGTCACCGGGGCCGACGGCCCCGAGGCCGAGTCCCCCCGCCACTCGGTCGGCGTCTGACCCACCCGCCCCTGCCGCGGTTCCCGCCCCACGGGACCGCGGCAGGGGCACGCTCGACCCGTCGGTGCGCCGACCGGTCAAAATGGTACGAACCACATCCGTACTACCGTTCCAGGAGCAGGTATGTACTGCATCTGCCGTATGTCCCGCTCCGTGCAGTACCTCCCCACCCCCCTCGCCGGATCGTCCGGGCCCGGCCGAGGGGCCCGCCAGGGCAGCCCCGGACGGGAGAAGCGAGCATGACCGACACCTGGCTGCGCCGCGTACGCCGCCGCCATCCCCGCCTGCTCGACGCACTGCTCGTGTTCGCCGTGTTCGTGGTCACCGCCGGGACGACCACCATCGACCGCCTCGGCAACCGCATCGAGCCGAACCCGGCCGCGCTGGCCCTGGCCGTCGTCTCCAGCACCGTGCTCCTGGCCCACCGCAGTCGGCCCCACCTCGTCTTCGGGGTCACCCTCGTCTGCAGCCTGGCCCTGTGCTTCGTCGCCACCCAGCTCAACGCCGGCCTGGTCGCCCCGCTGCTCGCCGCCCTCTACCTCCTCGCGGTGCGCACCGACCGCACCACCGCGCGCGCCGCCACCGCCGTCGCGGCCGTGATGGTGACCGCCGCCACGATCATCAACGAGCCCGACACCTCCTTCAGCGTCAAGGTCGGCGTCGTCGCCTGGGTCCTGCTGCCCGGCGCCTTCGGCGACTCCGTCCGCAGCCGCCGCGCCCACCTCGCCGCCATCGAGGAACGCGCCGAACGCGCCGAGCGCACCCGCGAGGAGGAGGCCCGCCGCCGGGTCGCCGACGAACGCATCCGGATCGCCCGCGACCTGCACGACGTCGTCGCCCACCACATCGCCCTCGCCAACGCCCAGGCCGGCATCGCCGTCCACCTGCTCGACCGCCACCCCGCCCAGGCCCGCGAGATGCTCAGCCACCTCACCGCCGCCACCGGCTCCGCGCTGCGCGAGCTCAAGGCCACCGTCGGCCTGCTGCGCCGCGCCGACGACCCGCAGGCCCCGCTCGAACCGGCCCCCGGCCTCGACCGGCTGCCCGACCTCATCGGCGCCTTCGAACGGGCCGGCCTGCCCGTGCGCCTCTCGGTCGAGGGCGAGCCGCAGCCGCTCTCCCCGGGCGTGGACCTCACGGCGTACCGGATCCTCCAGGAGTCCCTGACCAACGTGGCCAAGCACGCGGCCGGTACCGCCGCCGACGTCACCCTGACGTACTCCGGCAGCCGCGTCCTGCTCAGCGTCGCCAACGACCGCCCGGCCGCCGTCGTCGCCGTGCCCGCCGCCGGAGGAGGCTTCGGCCTGATCGGCATGCGCGAGCGCGCCTCCGCCGTCGGCGGGCGGCTCACCGCCGACCGCCGGCCCGGCGGCGGCTTCCTGGTCTCCGCCGAACTGCCCCTGCGCACCGCCGCCCGAGAGGAACACCCGTGACCATCCGAGTACTGCTGGCCGACGACCAGGCGCTGCTGCGCGGGGCCTTCCGCGTCCTCATCGACGCCGAGGACGACATGGAGGTGGTCGGCGAGGCCGCCGACGGCCGCGAGGCCGTTGAGTTGGCCAAGGCCACCCGCCCGGACGTGGTGCTCATGGACATCCGGATGCCCGGCGTCGACGGGCTCTCCGCGACCGCCGCCATCTGCGGCGACCCCGAGCTCGCCGGCACCCGGGTGCTGATCCTCACCACCTTCGAGATCGACGAGTACGTCGCCCAGGCCCTGCGCGCCGGCGCCGGCGGCTTCCTCGGCAAGGACGCCGAACCGACCGAACTGCTCGCCGCCCTGCGCCGCGTCGCCGCCGGGGACCCCCTGCTGTCGGCCGCCGCCACCCGCGCCGTCATCGATCAGCTGCTCGCCCACCCCGAACCGGACCGGGGCCCCGCCGCCGCCCCCGAACGCCTCGCCGCCCTGACCGCCCGCGAGCGCGAGGTGATGGCGATGGCGGCCACCGGCCTCGGCAACGAGGAGATCGCCGCCCGGATGTTCGTCAGCCCCTTCACCATCCGCACCCACATCCACCGGGCGATGGCCAAGCTCGACGCCCGCGACCGCGCCCAACTCGTCGCCCTCGCCTACCAGACCGGCCTCGTCCCGGCCCCGCGCCCCACGACGTAGGACCCGGTGCCGGCCGTGCCTCAGCGGCGGGCGCCGCGCACGGCCCAGAGGAAGCCGCCCGCGACGACGGCCGCGGTGGCCGCCGCACAGGCCGCGACGCCCGGGTGGAGGAAGGCCCGCCGATCGTCGAGGGCGACGCCGATGACGGCGTACTGCCCGGCGCAGGCGAGGACCGCGCCGGTCAGCGGCGCCGTCCAGGGGCTCAGGGCGGCACGGTCGGGAAGGACGGCCAGCAGGGCGGCCGTCACCAGGGCGATGGCGGTGGCGAAGGCGGCGCCCACCGGGATGCCGAGCACGACGGTGCCGACGTCGTAGCCGATGACGGCGGCCACGGCGCCCCAGCCGCCTCCGCCGACCAGGCCCGCGGCGATCAGCCGTCCCCAGATCCGCAGCCGCCAGACGGTGTCCGTCGGAGCGTCCTGGCGCGGCGCGAGGGAAGCGGTCATCTGTGAAGTCTCCGGGATCTCATGGGTGTGGGGATGCCCGCCGGGTCGCCGTGCGGCGTTCCCGGCGGGCATCGCCGTCGAACGGGTGTCGTCCGCCGTGGTGGCGGAATGCTATTCCAGGTCGCTCTTGCGGCCGAAGGCGCCGGAGGCGAGGTACTCGCGGGCGCCGCGCTTGATGAGCAGGACGGTCAGGGCCTGGTTGCCGTTGGCCTCGCGGGCCGCGCGTTCACCGAGCGCCTGGCCGAACTCGTTGTTCAGCAGGTCGATCCGGTGGTCGCTCTCCTCCTCCGCCGGGTAGTAGGCCTCGTGGGCGGCCGCCCACCTGTCCGCCTTCTCCCGCCCGAGCCGCGCGGTGAGGCTGGCCTGCCACAGCACGTGGCGGTAGGCGTTCGCCCGCTCCCCGCTCAGGGCGTGCTCCTCCTCAAGGGTCTGTTCGATCGCCCACGCGCTCTCGACCTTGTAGATGCGGCACTCGGCCTTGTTCTCCTCGCAGACCGCGTCCTCCGCCTCGCTGAGGGTGAAGTCGGTCGAGCGGTCCAGTTCCTTGCGCTGCTGCTCCGTGACCGCCGGGTACCGGGCCTTCTTCCGGTCCTGCTCGGCGAGGTGGTTGGACCGCGCCCTGCGCTCGTCCTTCGACAGCCCGCCGTTCGCGTTGCTGCGCGGGGTCGGAGCCGGCGGGGAGCAGTCGTGGGTGGCGCAGTACTCGGGGGCGGGGGTGCCGCCCTCGTTGCGGGTGATGTTGAGGTAGTTGCTGCCGTATCCGGTGGGCCGGGTGCCCCTGTTGTCGCAGGTGTACTGGCCGGAGTAGCACTCGGGCAGTGCCTCGCCGGACGGGTCGCTGGTGGCCAGGGGGTTGTTGTTGGCGTAGGTGTAGGCGCCCATCTCCTGGGAGGCGGTGGTGTCCATCTTCGGGTCGACGCTGATGAACCGGCCCGTGTTGGCGTCGTACTCGCGGGCGCCGAGGTGGGTCAGGCCGGTGTCGCCGTCCCGGGTGCCGCCGAGGAAGCCCCGGTCGCCGGTCCAGCCGGAGCCGGGGGCGGTGCCGCGTTCGGCGCCGAACAGGGTCGTCCTGCGCCGGGTGACGGCCTGGGTGGCCGCGTCGACGTGGACGGTCGCGGTGCCGTGCCGGTCGGAGAGGACGAAGGCCAGCTTGCCCGCGGTGCGCACGGCGGCGGTGGTGCCGCCGTGGGTGTAGTAGCGGGTGCCGACCGGCGTGGTGGCGCCGGGCGCGAGCTTCAGCTCGTTGCCGCCGGGCAGGTAGAGCGTGGTGCCGGTGGAGTCCTTGCGGACCAGGCGGTTGCCGTCGGCGTCGTAGACGTACGTGTTGTCCGTCCCGGTGCCGGTGAGCTTGGCCAGGCGGCCCTGCTGGTCCCACTCCAGGGTCTGGGCGGGGGCGGAGCCGATCGTGCGGCCGGTGGTGTTGCCGGTGGCGTCGTAGGAGTAGGTCTCCTTCACCGTGCCGCCGGGGCCGCTCTGGGTGACCTCGGCGAGGGCGTTGGGCTTGCCCGGGACCGGGGTGTAGGTGCGCACGGTGTCCGCCGCGCCGCCGGTGCCGTGGCGGGTCTCGCTCCTGCGGTTGCCGACGCCGTCGTAGCCGAAGCTGGTCCAGTAGGCGTCGGGGCCGCCGACCGTGCTCGCCGAGGGTGCGGCGGCGCAGTTGTCGGTCGCGGTCCAGGCCTCGGTGATCCGGCGCAGCGCGTCGGTGATGACGCACTGGGTGTCGGTGACGGCAGCGGTGTCCTGGCCGGAGCGGGTCGAGGTGCTGGTGACGTTGCCGACCGCGTCGTAGGTGTAGCGGGTGTCGTCGATGCGCTGCGGGGCCGTCTCGCGGTCGGTCACGGCGCGCAGCAGGCTGCCGGTGTGCTCGTCGTACTCGTAGGAGGCCCACAGGTGCGAGCCGAACGCGCCGTACTCGTCCCGCAGGATGCGGCCGTAGTGGTCGTACGTGCCGGCCGAGACGATCGGGTCGGCGCCGGCGTACGTGGTGGCGGGCAGTCCGGTGGTCGGGGTGTAGGAGGTGGTGACGCGTTCCTGCGGCAGTCCGCCGATCGCGGGCTGCTGGGTCCACATCGGCTGGCCGGTGTTGGCGTTGTAGGACGTCGTCCACTTGTAGGTGTCGGCGAGCGCGCCCGCGGCGGCCGGGACGGTCAGCTGGGTGTTGACCGGCTGGTACAGGCTGTTGTACGTGGTCACCGCCGAGACGTAGGCGGCGCCGTCCACGTAGCGGGTGCTGGTGGCGGGCTTGCCCTTGGCGTTGGCGACGGTGTCGTACGTCCACTCGGCCAGCGTGGTGGCGCCCTGCTTGACGGCGGTGGTGCGGCCGAGCGCGTCGTAGTCGGTGTGCAGCACGATGCCGCGGCCGTCCTTGACGTCGGTGACACGGCCGCCGGCGTCGACGGTCAGCTCGGAGGTCCCCTTGTCCGGGTCCTCGACCTTGACCTGCCGGCCGCGGGCGTCGTAGGTGTAGCGCCACTCGTTGCCGGCCGGGTCGTTCATCCGGACGACGTTGCCGCGGCTGTCGTACTGGTAGGTCACCGACTGGCCCGCGGTGCGCGCCTCGTCGGTGTACTCCTTCATCTCGACCACGTTGCCGCGCGCGTCCGCCCAGCTCGTCTTGGCCGTGCCGCCCTCGGGCGGAACGACGGTGACGGCGTCGCCGTGATAGGTGGTCGTGGTGCGCTTGGTCTCGTCGCCGAACCGCTTGCCGATGACGGCGGTCGCGCGCGCCGCGCCGTCGTACAGGGTGTCGGTGGAGGCGGGGTACTTCAGCTCCTGGCCGGTCACCAGGACGCCCTCGGCGGCGCCGTCGGCGTAGTACGAGCCGGAGTCGCGCCAGGCCAGGCCGCGGCTGTCGTAGAACTGCTCGGTGACCAGGCGCCCCGAGCGGTCCGGCGAGGTGCGCTGGGTCTGACGCGAGCGCAGCAGGCCGTCGAAGAAGGAGTAGGAGGTCTCGTAGGTGGAGTCGTGCCGCAGGGTGCGCGTGGTCACCACGATCGGGCCGTTGTTGCGCACCTGGTAGTCGAAGCCGTAGTTCGGCGAGTCCGGGTAGGTGGCGGCCGAGCGGGTGGGCAGCCACACCTTGGTGATCCGGCCGAGCGCGTCGAACTGGCTGGTGGTGACCTTGTTGTTGGCGTCGGAGATCGTCAGCGCCTGGCCCCGCAGCGGCTCGTAGCCGGTGGTGGTCGTGTGGCCGAGCGGGTTGGTGACCACGGAGGAGACCGCGACCTCCCCGGTGGCCGGGGTGTAGGCGGTCGTGGTGGTCCTGCCGTAGGCGTCGGTGGCCGTCAGCGGGCGGCCGTAGCCGTCGTGGCCGGTGCGCGAGAGCGTGTCGTAGCCGGTACCGGCCCCGTTGACCGCCCGGGTCTCGGTGACCAGGCCCTTGGTGGGCGCGGCGCCGACGGCGGTGGTGTCGTCGTAGAGGGTCTGGGTGTCGGAGACGATGTCCGCCGGCCGGTTGACCGGGGAGCCGCAGGCCGCGCCGACGACCTCCACCCGGCTCGGGCTGCTCAGGATCCACGCGCCGGTGTTGCGGGCGTACTCGGTGGTGGTGCACCGCTCGTCACCGCTCCTGGACTCGTCGCCGAGCTCGCTGAGGGAGGTGACGAGGCCGTAGCCGTCGAAGGTGCGCGACAGCGAGGTGCGGCGCTCCCCGCCGGTGACCGCGGTGCGGGTCTGCTCCTTCTGGACGCCGGTGAGGTGGGCGCCGAGCGCCGGCAGTCCGGCGCGGGCGCGGGTGGCGGTGGCGGTGGAGCTCCACGGCGTGTAGGAGGTCGCCGACACCAGGGCGCCACCGTCCCCGTTGTAGACCGCCCGCTCGCGCAGCTGGCCCGCGAACTCGGGGCGGTCCGTGACGGTCTCGCCGGCCGAGTTCCCGACCTGCGCCCCGTCGAGGCCGCGGAAGTAGCGGGTCTCGGTCAGGGTGCGGGCGTCGTAGCCGGCGCCGGTGCGGGTCTGGACCCGCCCGTAGCCCCGGCCGACCGAGAAGGTGCGCTCGTCGGCCTTGGTGAGCTCGTCCTCGTTCATCGCCCAGGCGGCGCCGTCGAGGTAGGCGTACTCGGTGACCTTGTCCGGGGTCTCGGCGAGGTTGTCGCCCTCGACGACCTTCTCGACGACGTAGCTGTTGAACCAGTCGTCCTTGACGGTGCTGCCCTCGCGGCGCTTGACCGGGTAGCAGCGGCTGGTGTTGGCGGCGCTGACGGGCGGGAGGCTCGTCACCGAGCAGCCGGGGGCCGAGTAGTAGGCGCCGATGGTGCCGCCGGTCTCGGTGGTGATCTGGGACAGCCGCAGCCGGACGAACGGGGCCAGGCCGTCACCGGTCCTGTCGACGCGGTTGGCCAGCTGCTCGCCGGCGAAGGTGACCGGGGGCAGTTCCAGCTTGCCGTTGGTCCAGCCGGTGCGGGTGATGGCGGACAGCCACATCGGGGTGGAGATGCCGTCACCGGAGGGCGGGAAGCTCTGCGTCAGGCTCCAGCTGTCGACGTTCTTGTGCGTGCCGCCGGTCAGGGCCCTGGTGGTGACGGTGACCAGTCGCTTGCGGGACCAGAAGGTCGGCGAGGCGTTGGTCCTGCAGTCCGCGCCGTCGGCGCAGTACAGGTCGAACGGGACGTCCGGCCAGTTCTTGGCGTTGGTGTCGTCGAAGGTGCCGCAGGTGGCCAGGCACCGCTCGTCGACGTCGAACTTGACGACGCCGGTCGGCTTCGCGCTGTACACGGTGTCCGAGCGCAGGCCGTACTCGACGCGGTCGAGCCAGCCGCCGCGCACGTACGGCGTCGTGGTGCCCTTGCCGGTGGTGGTGCTCCAGTTGCGGGCGTAGTTGTTGGACTCGGTGTTCCAGTAGTACGCCATCGCGTTGCCGCGCGGGTCGACCACGTAGTCCAGCTGCCAGCGCCAGGCCTGCTGGCACCAGGCGCCGGCGAACGAGGAGTTGTAGCACGGCTCGCCGGACTGGTTGCCGAACACCGGCACCGTCCACGCCGACTTCGTCTCGGCCGAGCCGGACTGGTGGCCGGGCAGGCGGTTCAGGCCGAAGAAGTACTGGGTGCCGTCGGTGGTGGTGATCTTCCAGTGCTCGCCGTCGTTGTCACCGTTGGCGGCGCCGGTCAGCTTCTCGACCTTCTCGCCCGAGTCGCTCGCCGGGTGCCAGCCCTTGCCGGCCTCGTGGACCAGCTCGGTGTGCTTGCCGCCGAGGGAGAGCACGGCGTTGTCGTTGTACCAGCACAGGTCGCCGACCTTGGCGGTGTTGGTCCCGCCGGACTGGTCGTCGTCGCACGGCTTGTAGCGCCGCTCGATGAAGCCGGGTTCGTAGGACCAGCCGTCACCCAGCCAGCCGGCCTGGTTGTTGGAGGCGCTGCTGCGGCCGTCCACGGCCTGCGAGGAGTAGCCGAGCGAGACGGCGGGCCGCAGACCGCCGGGCACCGCGGGCACCGACAGGGGGTAGGACCAGGTGAACGCGCCGGTGGAGCCCCCGCCCGACCAGGAGCCGGACGCCTGGAGCGAGGTCGCCTTGTAGTCGCCGGTGGGTCCGGCGGCGTCGGCGAGCGCCGCGAGGACCGTCGCCCCGGCGGCCGGGGCGGACGCGGCGGTGAGCGAGAAGCCCTTCGCCTCCGCCGGCCGCGCGGGCGCGTCCAGGCTCGCCGAAACGGCGGACCTGGCGGGCTCGTTCACCGACTCCAGCGGCACCGCCGTACGGCACTCCGGGCGGTCCGGGGTGGTCAGGACGCAGTCGGGAAGCCGGACCAGACGCAGCCGTGACGCCCAGTCACCGCCGTAGGCCTTCGCGAAGGCCGAGTAGTCGAGCGTGACCTTGACCTTGCCGTCCTGCGGTGTCCGGTCGGCGGACGTGAGCGAGAACAGCACGCCGTCTATTCCGGCGGCACGGGTCTGCTGCCGGTCGGCGACGGTGACCCCGATGCCCTCGGGCTGCTCCGAGGAAGGTGCCTTCGTCAGCGAATTAACGTGCTTTTCAAGCGACTTGGCCGATCCGGCCGACGGTGACGTTTCGACGGAAATGGCGCCCGGGCCGGGCCATACCGCGTCGACGGCCTTTTCCGTCACGGTCGATGCCAGGCCGGGTCGCTTCTGCCCGCCGATCGGCACCGTCTTCACCGGTACCGGCCGGGTCTGCTGGAGGGCCGGCAGGTCGGGCCTCCCGCCGCTCCCCTCCGCGGCTGACGCTGCACCTGGCAGCGCGGATGTCAATGCCGTGGCCGCGACGGCGGTCGCCAGCCAGCGGGCAGCGAAATGCCTCACTCGTCCCCTCCGATGATTGTGAATGAGCCGACGAAGGCTAACAAGGTCGGAGGGGGATTTCTTTGCCCCACCTGCCCGAACGCCGGGCGTAATGTCCCGTGTGCGATCATTCGTCAGGATCGGTGGCAATCGACCTCATCGGTCCGTCAGCGAGACGAATTGTGAGGGAAATTGACGGTCGATCACGGGAATCGAGATCGATGAAATTGCCCCGATGAGTGCCCTGCGGCGGGTATGGAGTCCTACCGCTTTTCGGAAAAGCACTCATCGTGAAGGAAGCGGTGTGGCGGCTGTGGTTGGCAGGCTGGATCACCCTCCGGATCGCGGACGTCAACGGCGACCGTCCCGCCGGTAGGGGCGGGCGCGGGCGGTGAGCGCCCCTCCGGGAGGCGTACGCGGGTAGGCCCGACGGGCGAGGGCCGGGTCGTCCCGAGGGGCGATGACCGGGCGGCGCCCGGGGCGGCAGCGTGGGAGCCATGACGGAGAAGACGAAAGTGAGTACACGTCAGTCCAGCTCACCGTTGCGGCGATTGGCGTCGGGAACGCTCGCCCTCGGGCTGGCCGCGGGGCTGCTGACGGCGCTGGTCCCCGCCTCGGCGCAGGCCGCCGACGCCGACCTCGCGACCGGCCAGGGGGCCGACCGGGGCGGCTGGACCGCCAAGATCCGCCGGACCGAGTTCGGCGTCCCGCACGTCCTCGCCCAGGACTTCGGCGGCCTCGGCTACGGCTACGGGTACGCCTTCGCGCAGGACAACCTCTGCCAGCTCGCCGACCAGGTGGTCACCGTGCGCGGCGAGCGCTCGCGCTGGTACGGGCCGGACGGCCGGTCCGTCGACCGGCTCCCGAACCTGGAGAGCGACACCTACCAGCAGGGCGTGCTGCGTTCCGGGACGGTGCGGCGGCTGCTGGCCCGGCCGGCGCCGCTCGGTCCGACCGGCGAGGTGCGGCAGCTGGTCGACGGGTACGTCGCGGGGTACAACCGCTATCTGCGGGAGACCGGCGTCGACCGGCTCCCGGACCCGTCCTGCCGGGGGAAGGAGTGGGTCGGGCCGATCACCGCCGACGACCTCTGGAACATCCTCTACGAGGCCAACACCCTGGCGGGCACGGCGAAGCACTCGGTCGCCACCGCCGTCCCGGGCGCCGGCGGCCTCCCCGATTCCGATTCCGCCTCCGCTCCCGGTGCCGGGGCCGCCGCGCGGCGTGCCCAGGAGGGCCCCGCCGACGCGCCGCCCGGACCCCCCTGGGCGCGCCGCGCGGCCGACACCCCCGACACGGGCAGCAACGCCTGGGCGATCGGCCGGGACGCCGCCCGCGACGGCAACGGCCTGCTGCTGGCCAACCCGCACCTGCAGTGGGTCGGCGCGGAGCGGTTCTACCAGGCCCAGCTGACCATCCCCGGCGTCCTGGACGTCGCCGGCGCCGGGCTCTACGGCGTCCCGTTCCTGCAGATCGGTCACACCCGGGGCCTCGCCTGGAGCCACACCACCACCTACGCCGACCACTTCGCCGCCTACCGGCTCTCGCTGGTGCCCGGCGACCCGACCGCGTACGTGGTGGACGGCAAGGTCGAGCGGATGGCCGCGGAGACCGTCCCGGTCACCGTCCGGGCCGCCGACGGCACGCTCTCCACCGTCGACCGGACGGTCTACCGCTCCCGCCACGGCTACGTCATGGCCGAGGGCTGGACCGCCGAGTACGCCTACACGCTGCGCGACACCAACGCCGAGAACCTCCGCTCCCTCAACGAGTGGGTGGCGATGGGCCGGGCCCAGAACCTCGACCAGCTGCGGCAGGCCCAGCGCACCTACCAGGGCGCCCCGTGGGTGTACACCACGGCGGTCGACTCCAGCGGGACGACCTACTTCACCGACTCCTCCGCCGTCCCGCACATCACCGACGCGCTGCGGGCGCGCTGCCTGGTGCCCAACCCCCTCACCGACGGCGTGCTCGACGGGTCGACCACCTCCTGCGACCCGGGCAGCGACCCGGACGCCCTGGTCCCCGGCGTGTTCGGCCCCGCCAACCACCCGGAGCTGACGCGCGCCGACTACGTGGCCAACGCCAACAACGGCCCCTACCTGACCAACGCGCAGGCGCCGATCACCGGGCTGCCCGCCGTCTACAACGGCGGTGCGGAGCTCGCCTCGCGGCCGCAGCTGAGCCTGCGGATGATCGCCGACCGCCGGGCCGGCACCGACGGCCTGGGCGCGCCCGGCTTCACCCTCGCCTCCCTCCAGGCGGCCATGTTCGGCAACCGCGTGCAGAGCGCCGAACTGGACCGCGACGACGCCGTCGCGCTGTGCCGGGCGCACCCGGCGATCACGGCCTCCGACGGCACGCTGGTCGACGTGCGCGCCGCGTGCGACGTGCTGGCGGCCTGGAACACCCGCGCCGACGCCGACAGCCGGGGCACCGTGCTCTGGCAGGAGTACACCGGCGCGCTGGCGCGGACCGGGACGACGGCCTGGAGGACGGTCCCGTACGACCCGGCCCAGCCGCTGACCACCCCGCGCGGCATCGCCGCCGGCGACGCCGACGCGCAGCGCGCGTTCGCCGACGCGGTGCGCGGCCTGGCGGCCCGCGGTGTGCCGGTGGACGCCCCGATCGGACGCGTCCAGCGCTGGGCGGGCATCCCGCTGCACGGCTGCTCCGGCCTGCTGGGCTGCTTCAACGTCGTCACGGCCGCGCCGGAATCGGGCGCCGGCGGCGGCACGTACCCGGCGGACCTGCTGAGCGTCCCGCACGGCTCCAGCTTCCTGATGGCCACCGAGCTGACCGACCGGGGCCCGCGCACCCGGACGCTGCTCGCCTACGGGCAGTCGGCCGACCCGACCTCGCCCCACTTCACCGACCAGACCCGCCGCTACGCCCGCAAGCAGTGGGTGACCGAGCGCTTCACCGAGGCCGAGATCCGCTCCGCCCCGGGCCTGACCGTCACCACCCTGCGCCGCTGACGCTCCGTCAATTCGGCCACCGGGCCGCCGCCGTTCCCCGAACGGCGGCGGCCCGCGTGTGTGTGCCCGTTGTGTGGGCCTGCAGGTGTGCGTAGGGGGCGTGCCGAGCTCGCGAGGGGCGCGCGTGAAGGGCCGTGCACCAACTCCCCGGTCGGCTCTTGGGTTCCTCCGGTGCGCGAATGCCAAGGCGGAAGGCCGTGTACCGGTCCCGGCAACAGGATGTTAACCAGATCGGCACATTCTGCGCCCTGGACCCGCTTTTGCCGACCCGATACCCGTGTTTTACTTCCTCTTGACGCGTCATCAGGTCACCGGGGGGATACCGAGGGTCACTGGCGCGGCCCTGTGGCCTGTCCTCCGACGGCCGCGGCCGCAGCCCCTCGCCGGGGATATCTGGTTCCGACGTGCCTGCCCGTCCACCGCCCCTCCCGGCCGTCGCCGCGAGGGTCACCGAAGGAGGCATCCACCCTCATGGAACCGCTCATCGACCGGGCCCGGGCGTTCCCGCAGCGCGCGGGCGACACCGGCCGGGAACTCACCGGACTCGCCGCCGGGCAGACCCCGCAGGCCCTGTTCATCACCTGCTCCGACTCCCGCGTGGTGCCCGCCCTGATCACCGGCGCCGACCCCGGGGACCTCTTCGAGCTCCGCACCGCGGGCAACATCGTCCCCGCCTACCGGGCCGACGGCTCCTCGGGCGAGACCGCCACCATCGAGTACGCCGTCGAGGTGCTCGGCGTCCGCGACCTGGTGGTCTGCGGGCACTCGCACTGCGGCGCCGTCGGCGCCGTCGTCCGCGACGAGGACCTCAGCGTGGTGCCCGCCGTCCGCGCCTGGCTGCGCCACGCCGACCGCGCCGTGCTGCGCGCCGACGAGGCCGACGTCTTCGACCCGACGGTCGCCGGCCCGGTGCAGCGCCACGTCCTCACCCAGCTCGACCGGCTGCGCGGCTACCCCGCCGTCGCCCGCCGGCTGCGCGAGGGGCGGATCCGGCTGCACGGCTGGTTCTACGAGATCCACACCGGACTGGTGCTCGCCCACCAGCCCGACGCCGGCCTCTTCCTCCCGCTGTGATCCCGCCGTACCGTCGCGCACCGCGCCCGCACCGTCATGCACCGCCGTCCACCGTCCACCGCACCGTCCACACTCTCCCGAGGACCCGATGACTCGTCGTCCCGCCCTTCGGCTGAGCACTCTGCGCTCCGACCTTCCCGCCTCCCTCGTCGTCTTCCTGGTCGCCCTCCCGCTCTGCGTGGGCGTCGCCGTCGCCTCCGGGGTCCCGGCCGAACTCGGCCTGGTCACCGGCATCGTCGGCGGTCTGGTGACCGGCCTGCTGCCCGGCAGCAGCCTCCAGGTGTCCGGCCCCGCCGCCGGACTGACCGTGCTGGTCTTCGCCGCCGTCCAGGAACACGGCCTCGCCACCCTCGGCGTCATCACCGCCGCCGCCGGCCTGCTGCAACTCGCGATGGGCGCCGCCCGGCTCGGCCGGCTGTTCCGGGCGATCTCCGTCTCGGTCGTCCAGGGCATGCTCGCCGGCATCGGCCTGGTGCTGATCGCCGGTCAGCTCTACGCGCTCGCCGACGCCAAGGGCCCGGCCGGCGGGCCCGCCAAACTCGCCGGGCTCCCGGGCCTGGCCGCCGACGTCGCCGGGGACGGGCAGGCGCTCGCCGCTGCCGCCATCGGCGCCGGGACGGTGGCGGTCCTGCTGTTCTGGCCCCGTCTGCCCGCCCGGATCCGGGTGGTCCCCGCGCCGCTCGCCGCCGTCGCCGCGGCGACGGCCGTCACCGCCCTGTTCGACCTGCCCGTCGCCCGTGTCGAGGTGGCCGGACTCGCCGGTGTCATCGACCTGCCCGGCACCTCCGACCTCGCGGCGCTCGGCAGCCTCGGCGTCCTCGGCACGGCCGTCGCCTTCGCGCTGATCGCCTCCGCGGAGAGCCTGTTCAGCGCGGCCGCCGTCGACCGCCTGCACGACGGCCCGCGCACCGACTACGACCGCGAACTGCTCGCCCAGGGCGTCGGCAACACCGTCTGCGGCCTGCTCGGCGCCCTGCCGATGACGGCGGTCATCGTCCGCAGCGCCGCCAACGTGCAGGCCGGTGCCCGTACCAAGGCCTCCCGGGTCCTGCACGGCCTGTGGCTGCTGCTCTTCGCGGCGCTCATCCCGGCCGCCCTCTCCGCCATCCCGCTCGCCGCCCTGGCCGGCGTCCTGGTCCACGCCGGGGCCAAGCTCGTCCCGGTCCGCACCCTGCGGCCGCTGTGGCGGGCCGACCGCGGCGAGGCGGTGATCCTGGCCGTCACGGCGATCGCCATCGTGGTGACCAACCTCCTCGAAGGGGTGCTGCTCGGGCTGCTCCTCGCGGTGCTCAAGAGCGCCTGGGACACCTCCCACCTCCAGGTCACGATCACCGACCTGCCCGACGGCGCCGTGCGGGTGACCCTCCACGGCAACGCCACGTTCCTCCGCCTGCCCCGTCTCCTGGAGACGCTCGAATCCCTGGAGGACCTGCCCGCCGACCGCCCGGTACGCCTCGACCTCTCCGGCGTGCGCCACCTCGACCACGCCTGCCGCAGTGCCCTGGAACTCTGGCAGGAGAGGCACGACCGCAACGGCTCCGCCGAACTCCTCGGCCTCCCCGCCGCGGCCGCCTGACCCCCTCCGGGCCCCGCCGGGCCGTGGCCGCGGGAAGACCGCCGGCCACGGCCCGGCCGGGCGGGTGCGGTCCTCACAGGCTGAGCCCGCCCGCTCTCCTCCCTCCTCACCCCGGCCGGCGACCACGAACAGGACTGCGTTTTTCACGCCGGACCCCCGACCATGGAGGCCATGACGTCCACACCTGCGGACCGCCTCACCGACCCCTCCGTCACCGCCCCCTCCCTCGCCGAACGGCTGGCCCACGTGCGCTGGATCGCCGGTGGCCCGGCCGCCGGCAAGAGCACGCTGACCCGGCTGCTCGCCGATCGCCACGACGCCGCCGTCCTCGACGGCGACCGCGCCGAGCACCGCTGGCTCGACCGGTGCGACCCCGGGCGTCACCCGCGGCTCGCCGCCCTGCGGAACCGGCCGCCCGGGGACCAGTGGCGCGGCCGGACCGCGCGGCAGGTGTTCCGGGCCATGCCGAGCCTGCACGGCGAGATGACCGGGTTCCTCGTCGAGGACCTCCTCGCCCTGCCCGCCGACCGCACCGTCCTGGTCGACTACTTCGGGATCCTCCCGCGCGACCTCGCGCCGCTGCTCCGCCACAGCGGGCAGGCCGTCTTCCTGCTGCCCACCCCGGCCTTCCGGAAGGAGGCCCTCACCGCCCGGTACGCGGACCCCGCCCGTGCCCGGGCCACCTGGGGCGACCGGGATCCGGAGTCCGCCCTCGCCGACCGCCTCGCCCGCGACGCGCTCTGGGACGATGAGGTGCGCCGCCAGGCCCCGCTCCACGCCGCCGCCGTCCTCACGGTCGACGGCACCACGCCCGCCGCCGACCTGGCGGAACGCGTCGCCGCGCGGTTCGGTCTGCCCCGGCGGTAGCCGGGCCCCGACACACCCTGGAGGGACACCGTGGAACGGACGGCGGGGGAGTGCTGGATCGCCGGGGCCGATGTCGGCGGGTCCGGGATCCGGGTGGCACTGGCGCCCGACCGGTGGCCGGAGGGACTCGCGGGGGCGCGGACGGCCGAGCTGGCCGCACCCGCGCGGGTGTCGGCCCCGGCCGGAGGGCTGGACGCCCGGGCGCTGCTCGACCGGCTGCTCCCCGCCCTCCAGGGCCTGGCCGCCGGGCTGCCGGACGGCGCGCGGATCGGGGCCGTCGCGGTCGGCGCCACCGGGATGGCCCTGCTCGGCCGTGACCTCGCCGCCCGTCTGCCCGGCCCGCTCGCCCGCGCCACCGGGGCCCGGCACCTGGTGCTCGCCGGGGACGCGATCACCGCCCACGTGGGTGCGCTGGGTACGGACGCCGGGGTGACCGTGGCCGGCGGGACGGGGCTGGTCGCGATCGGCTACCGCCCGGGCGCCGGCTGGCGGCGGGCCGACGGCTGGGGCCAGCTGCTCGGCGACTGCGGCAGCGGCGGGTGGCTCGGCCGGTCCGGGCTGGAGGCCGCGCTGCGCGCGTACGACGGCCGCCCCGGCGGCTCGCCCCTGCTCCTCGCCGCCGCCGAACGCCGCTACGGCCCGGTGACCGGCCTCCCGGCAGCCCTCCAGCCGCGCCCCGACCGGGCCGCTCTGCTCGCCGCCTTCGCCCCGGACGTCGCCACGGCGGCCGGGGAGGGCTGCCCGGTCGCCGCCGGTCTGCTGCGCCGCGCGGGCGAGGAGATCGCCGCCACCGCGACCGCCGCCGCGAGCTCGGCGGGCCTCCCCGCCCCGGACCTCGCCCTGACCGGCGGCCTCTTCCGTCTCACCTCCCTGCACCGCGCCGCCCTCGCGGCCCTGGCCACCCACCTCCCCACCGCCCGCCTCCGCACCCCCGACGGCCCGCCCCTCCTCGGCGCCCTCCGCCTGGCCGCCACCGCCCCCCGCCTCCCATGGCCCCTCCACCCTCCCCTCCTCGGCCTCCTCACCACCGACCCCTGAAGTGATGGCGGGCACGGACCTCGACGACGGATGACGGTGGCGCTCGCGGCTCGGACGGCCATACGGAGGGCGAGGGTGTGTTCGAACTTCGAAGGGGCGGCGCAGATGGGTGCTCCATCCGTTCCGACCTGCGGTTCCGCCGTGGGGTTGCCGGTCGGCCGGGATTCCGTGGGAAGCGCCGGGGCGGTGGAGGAGCCGGTGGATTTCCGGATACCCGGGAGCGTCGGGTAGTCCTCTGGGGGCGGTCGTCCCGCGGTGCCGGACCCGAGGGAGGTGGTGTCGATGGCGGCTTCGGGGACGAGCCGGCGTTCGAGCGTGGTCAGGAACCTGGTGGCCGGCGACGTGACCGTGCACGGCTCCGTGATCCAGGGCAAGAACGTGAACGTCACACTGGTCGCCGCTCTCCCGGGCCCCGATGCGCCGACCGGGTTCCCCGGACCGACACCGGAGTGCCGCGAGGAGCGTGACGACCCGCCGCCACCGCCGCCCGCCGGAACGGACCCGGGAGGACAGGGGGCGATCAGTGGCAGGCGCAGGGGGCGCCGACTTCCCGCGCAGGTGTGGGGGCCGGTTCCGATTGCCCCCCGACAGGTCCGGGGCGGGCAGGGGCGCAAGCGCCGGGTCGAGCAGCCGCTGTACATCGACGGCTCCCTCGTCGTGAGGGAGGGATGCGAACTCCACGTCCTCGGAGCCCGGGACGGTGGCCACCGGCGACACGTCGCGGCCGGGAACGACGCCCGGCCCTTCGTCGACGCGGGGCAGGTCCACTTCCAGGGCTTGAACGGCAGGGTCAACACGCTTGATCTGCGAGCCGACAGACTGCATCGATGGGACCCGGGATTCCACCTCTACGAGGGCAGGACGAGCCTGTCCCGTGGTTCGGCCTTCACGGTCGACCCCAACGGCGTCGTCACCTCGCTGGACCTTCGCCGGAGGCGCCGACGCTGGACCATGGCGGAGGTCGCCTGTGCCGTCGTCTCCGCACCTCGGGTGTCGGGTCATGACGTCCTCGGCCTCGGGGTGATGCCCGGCGGGGCGGAGCGAGAGCCGGACTGCGTGGCGGCGATCCACGAGGAGGACGGGACGGGGCGGTGGCTCTACCCGGCAACGGCGCCGCTGTTCCCGGTGTGGCGCGTTGCCGACCGCGCCGTCTACGCGATCGAGATGCGTCCGCCGGACGCCCGCCTCATCGCCATCGACACGGCGACCGGCGACACCCGGTGCCGTTCCGGCTGGTTCACCGGCACTCCGGCGGACCTCGTCGTCACGGACGCAGCAGCCTTCCTCCGCACCACCGACCACCACCTGTACGCGGTCGACCCGGGCGACGGTCGGGTCCTGTGGGACAGACCCGGCATCACCCGCTCGCCGACCGTGGCGAACGGGCGGGTCTTCCTGGTCGAGAACGCGCGCCGGCTCGCGGTGGTGGAACCGGCGAGCGGCGAGGACCGGTGGCCGGGCAAGCCGGGCAAGGGAGTCCTGCTCGCCGGGCCGTTCGTGACGGATCGAACGGTCTGCACCGTCGGGCACGACGGGCTGACCGCGCGGAACGCGGAGACGGGGCGGGTGATCGCACGACACGCGATGAGCCTGAACCCGGACTGTCGGGGCGTGCCGGCCCTGGTGGACGGGGTTCTCTACTTCACCAACGGCCGCCGTGAGGTGGAGGCCGTCGCCCTGGGGTGAGGGCGGAAAACGGTTTGATCAAGGCCTGGGGCGTGCCTAGCGTGGCGGGTATGAACAAGACCCCGACGCCCGAGGACTGGCTCGCGGCGAACCGTGCCAACTGGGACAGCCGTGTCCCCGTTCACGTGGCCAGCGCCTTCTACGACGTGGACGGCTTCGTCGCGGGGCGGGAGCCCTTGCGGGACTTCGAGCTCGCCGAGGTCGGTGACGTGGACGGGAAGTCCCTGCTGCACCTCCAGTGCCACTTCGGGCAGGACACCCTCTCGTGGGCCCGGCACGGGGCGACCGTCACCGGGCTGGACTTCTCCGCGCCCGCGGTGGAGGCCGCCACCGAGCTGGCCGGGCGGATCGGCGCGGACGGCGCCCGCTTCGTCGTCTCCGACGTGTACGACGCCGTGACCGCGCTCGACGGGCAGCGCTTCGACGTCGTCTACACCGGCCTGGGCGCGCTGTGCTGGCTCCCGGACGTCACCCGCTGGGCGCGGACGGTGGCGGCCCTGCTCGCCCCGGGCGGCTTCCTCTACCTCGCGGAGTTCCACCCCTTCGCCGACACCCTGGCGGAGGACGGCCGCACGGTCGAGTACGACTACTTCCACAACGAGGCGACGGTCTGGGACGAGGCCAGCACCTACACCGACGGCGAGCTGTCGCCTACGGCCGCCACCGTGACCGTCGAGTGGCAGCACGGGGTCGGTGAGGTCGTGAGCGCCCTGGCGGCCGAGGGGCTGCGGATCGAGTTCCTCCACGAGCACGACTTCACCGTGTTCGCCCGCTTCCCGGTGCTGGAGCACGACCGGGTGTTCCGCTTCCCCGAGGGCCAGCCGGGCGTCCCGCTGATGTACTCCCTCCGCGCGAGCAAGCCGGCGTAGCCCCGACCGCACCGGCGCCCCGCCCGTAGCGCCCGCCCCGGCTCCCGCCGTTAGCGCCCGCCCCGCCCGTAGCGCCCGCCCCGCCCATTGCGTCCGCCCCGCCCCGCCGGGTCAGGGCTTGCGGGCCACCGCTCCGTACATGCTGACGCGGTCGGCGCCCGCGGGCAGGGCGCCGTCGGGGCGCCAGAGGGGGACGGTGACGACCCCGGGGTCGAGCACCTCCAGGCCGTCGAGGAAGGCCCGCACCTGCTCCCGGGTGCGGCCGACCAGGGGAGCGGTGGCCTTGCTGTAGACGCCCGTCACCCGGTCGCGGACCTCGGAGGGGAGGAAGTCCGCGGTGCCGTGCGACAGGATCAGGTGGCTGCCGGGGGCGAGGGCGTCCAGCAGCGTGCGCACCACCTCGTAGGGGCCCTCGTCGTCCCGCACGAAGTGCAGGACGGCGGCGAGGACGAGGGCCGTCGGGCGGTCGAGGTCGAGCAGCTTCTCGGCCGCGGCGTCGGCGAGGAGCTCGGCGGGCCGGCGCAGGTCGGCCTGGATGACGGTGGTCCGGCCGACGGCGGTGCCGCCCATCAGGGCGCGGGCATGGGCGAGCACGATCGGGTCGTTGTCGACGTAGAGGACCCGGGCGCCGGGATCGACCGCCTGGGCGATCTCATGGGTATTGCCGGCCGTGGGGATGCCGGTTCCGATGTCAAGGAACTGGGTGATGCCGAGGTCGGCCACACACCGCACCGCCCGGGTGAGGAAGGCCCGGTTGGCGCGCGCGGTGGAACGGAATTCGGGGTTGGCCGCCAGGGCGCGCTCGGCGGCCTCGCGGTCGGAGGGAAAGTTGTCCTTGCCTCCCAGGTAGTAGTCGTACATCCGGGCGGGGTGCGGGACGTCCGGACGGAGGTCGGCGGGGATGCCCGGCTCGCCCTGCTCCCACATGCTCTCGTAACTCTCCACCACTGCCGCGCCTCCGCCCTGGGGACCTGATGCTCCGTCGGCGGACAGCGTAGGTGTTCGAGTGGACTCCTGTGCGTGGTTGGTCGGTTCACCCCCGGTTGTGCGAAATGGGCCCCTTGCCACCCCTTACGACGGAGCCGCACCCCACCCGGGAGGGCCGCACCCCCTCACGTTCACCCGATCGGGGGAGAACCGGCCCGGCGGGCGCTCCCCGCCCGATCGGCGCAGGATGGGAGGGTCCGGGGCACTGCCCAACCGAGGTGCCGCCGAGGGGCGGCTAGCGGGAGGTCGCCATGGCCGTCGCGGAGATCGTTCCGGCCGACATCAGGGAGTGGCGGGGTCAGGCCGTCGTGGACGAGAAGGGGCACAAGATCGGCAAGCTGGAGTCCGTCTACGTGGAGACCGCCAGCGACGAGCCGTACTTCGTGACCGTCACGGTCGGCCCGGCCGTCTCGGTCGGGCTGAACGTCAACACCCGGCTGGTCTTCGTCCCGCTGGACGGAGCCGTGCTGGGCCCGGGCTACCTCAAGGTGGCGTTCCCGAGGGCGCTGGTCAAGCAGGCGCCGTCGATCGGCGTCGACGACGTCCTGCCCGCCGAGAGCGAGCCCGAGGTGTTCGCGCACTACGGCCTCGCGTACGCCACCGGCGCGGGCGGCGAGCGCAGGCTCGCCCGGCGCTGAGCGGGGCACCCGGCCGGCCGCCGGACCGGGCCGCCTCCGCCGGCCGGCCACCGATCACGGGCCCTTCCGCCGCCGACCACCGGGGCTCCGATACCCCACGGGGTACACTGGAGAGCCGGTAGTCGACAGTGGAAGGCGGTCCTGAGATGCAGGTGGACGAGGAGGCCGTCGGCGCGGTCCTGAACCGGCTCCGGCGCGCCCAGGGGCAGCTGGCCGGCGTGATCGCCATGATCGAGGCCGGCCGGGACTGCAAGGACGTGGTGACTCAGCTGGCCGCCGTCTCCCGCGCCCTCGACCGGGCCGGCTTCAAGATCGTGGCGAGCGGCATGCGCCAGTGCATGGCGGGCGCCGACGCCGACACCCCGCCGATGAGCGAGGCCGAGCTGGAGAAGCTCTTCCTGGCCCTGGCCTGAGCACCCGGCCCGGAGGGCCGTTGTTGTCGCGGACCCCGTTGTCGCGGACCCCGGTGTCCCGGAAGCCTCCCGGAAGCCTCCCGGACCCGTCGGCCCCGCGCCGGCACCGTCGAACGGCCAAGGAATGCTCATGCCCCTCGACCCCGACGCGACGCGCGAAGCCGTCGCGTCGAGCCTGCGCGACCTGCGGTTCCCGTGGAGCGGGGATCCGGTCGAGACCGTAGGCTGGGGCTTTTCGAACGTCGTGCTCCGGGCCGGCGCGGACGTCCTCGTCAGGGTGCCGCGCACGCCCGAGGCCAGGGACGGCAGCGAGCGCACCGCCGAGGTGCTGCGGCGGCTGCCGCCCCTGCCGCTGGCCGTCCCTGAGGTGCTCGGAACGCTCCCGGCCGGGCCGCGGCTGCCGTTCGGCGCCGTGCTGCTCAGGAGGCTGCCGGGCGCGGTCGTGGACGACGACGTCGCCCGCGCGGACCGTGCGGCGTTCACCGGCGACCTGGCCGCTTTCGTCTCGGCGCTGCACGCCCGCGGCGACGGACCGCTGCTGGGCGCCCTCGGGGCGCACGGGGCCGGAGGGGCGGTCCACCCCGACGACGCCCTCGACGCCGGGACGGCCGCGGCCACCGCGGAGCGGCTGGCCGGTCGCGAGCGGCGGGTGTTCGAACGCTGGGCCACGGCCTATCGGCGGTGGCTCGCGGGCGCCGAGACCGTGCCGGTCCACGGCGACCTCTGGCCCGGCAACCTCCTGCACGCCGGCGGGAGGCTGTCCGGCGTCCTGGACTGGGACGAGGCGAGAATCGGCCCGCGGGCGGTCGACCTGTGCGGTGTCCGGTACCTGGGCCGCGACGTCGCCGAGGAGCTGATTCGCGCCTACGCGGCCCGGAACTCCCGCGACTACGAAGTCCTGCACGAGGAGACCGGGCTCGCCGCAGTCCGGCGTGAACTGCGGGGCGTCACCTGGTCCCTGCGCCACGACGACCCCGGGGAACTCCAGGAGTCCCTGGACAAGGTGCGGCGGTCCCTGCACGAGTTCCTGCGCCCGCCCGCCTGACCCGGCCGTCGCCCGCCCGCCTGACCCGCCCGTCGCCCGCGCGGCCACGGCGGCACCGGGCTCCCGGACCCCCGGCGGGGGCGTGCGCCACCACGGCGCGCGCCCCCGCCGTTCGCGTGGCGCACCCCGCGCAACCCCCGGCCGTGCGAGGCTCGTCCCCCCATGAGCCTCGCCATCGCCCTGCTCACCCAGGACCTCCGCCTGCACGACAACCCCGTGCTGCACGCCGCCCGCGCCGCCGCCGACGAGGTCGTCCCGCTGTTCGTCCTGGACCCCGACATCGCCGCCGCCGGCTTCGCCGCGCCCAACCGCGCCGCCTTCCTCGCCGACTGCCTCGCCGACCTGGACGCCTCGCTGCGCCCGCTCGGCGGCCGCCTCGTGCTGCGCCGCGGCCCCGCCGCCGCCGCCACCGCCCGGCTGGCCGCCGAGCTGGACGCCGCCTCGGTGCACGTCGCCGCCGGTGTGAGCGCCTTCGCCCACCGCCGCGAGCAGGCGCTGCGCGCCGCGCTCGGCGACCGCCTGCACGTCCACGACGGCTCGCTCACCGCCGTCGTCCCCGGAGCGGTGACGCCCGCGGGCAAGGACCACTACGCCGTCTTCACCCCGTACTTCCGCGCCTGGTCGCAGGCGCCCCGCCGGACGATCCACGGCCCGCCGAAGACCCTGCGCACACCGGAGGGCATCGCGAGCGAGCCCCTGCCCACCGCGGAGCCGGAGTCGCCCGCGCTCCCGCCGGGCGGCGAGCGGGCGGCCCGGCGGCTCTGGCGCCGCCACGACCTGGACCGCTACGCCGAGCTGCACGACGACCTGGCCGCCGACGGCACCTCGCGCCTGTCGCCGTACCTGCACTTCGGCTGCCTCTCCGCCGCCGAGCTGACGGCCGGGGCGCTGCGGCACGGCGGCGACGGCGCCGAGGCGTTCGTCCGGCAGCTGGCCTGGCGCGACTTCCACCACCAGGTGCTCGCCGCCCGCCCGCAGGCCGCCCGGCAGGCCTACCGCGACCGGGGCGACCACTGGCTGCCCGAGGACGACGAGGAGTGCGCGGCCTGGCGCGCCGGGCGCACCGGCTTCCCGCTGGTCGACGCGGGCATGCGCCAGCTCGCCCACGAGGGCTGGATGCACAACCGGGCCCGGCTGGTCACCGCCTCCTTCCTCGCCAAGACCCTCTACCGGGACTGGCGGATCGGCGCGCGCCACTTCCTGCGGCTGCTGGTGGACGGGGACCTCGCGAACAACCAGCTCAACTGGCAGTGGGTGGCCGGCACCGGGACGGACACCCGGCCGAACCGGGTGCTCAACCCGCTGGCGCAGGCCGACCGGCTCGACCCGGACGGCGCCTACGTCCGGCGCTGGGTCCCGGAGCTGGCGCACGTTCCCGGGCGGGCGGTGCACCGCCCGTGGCTGCTGGCCGAGCGCCCGGCGGGCTACCCGGACCCGCTGGTCGACCCGGCCGCGCTCTCCGAGCGCCTGCGCGGCGCCCGCGGCCTGGACTGATCCACCGCCACACCCCACACCCCCACACCCCCCGTTCCACAGTTCCCGAACCGCCCGACATTGCGTCACGTTTCGTTCACGTCCCGGTCGCTGACCTTCGGATGAATGGGCCCGGCCCCACAGTTGTACAGCCAACTGGCAATGGGGTCGCTCCCCCCAGCCTCCGTCAGCAGCCGCGGACGGCCCCGGTCCGGCATCCCTGCGGCGGCCCGGCGCCCGAGCGGCGGACAGGACCTCCGTGGCCACCGGCAGCACCCTGACTCCCACCGCCTCGACCAGCCCCCTGGAGGGCGACCGCCTCACCTTCCACTGGACCACCGACGCCCCCGACCCGAAGAACTGGGTCGGCGTCTACGACGGCGACCGCCTGCCGGGCAACGGCAGCTCGCTGCTCTGGAAGTACACGCCGGGCACCGCGGGCGACGTCCAGCTCGACACCTCCGCGCTCACCGGCGGCCCGTACACCGCCTACCTGCTGGCCAAGGACGGCTACGGCATCCTCGCCAGGACCGAGCCCTTCACCTTCCGCCCCAAGCCCGCCGTGGTCCGCCCGCACGCCGTCGTGGACGCCCTCACCGCCACCCCGGTGGCCCCCGGCGCGGCCGTCACCGTCGAGCTCGGCGGCCTCTGGGCCCGCCCCGAGGGGAACCCGGCCGGCAGCGCCGCCTTCCGGAAGGTCTCCGGCCCGGCGTGGCTGGCGGTCGCCGCCGACGGCACCGTCACCGGCACCGCGCCGACCGGCAGGCCGCCGCGCAGCCCGGAGGTGCTGGTCGTCGGGGTCAAGGACAGCGCCGGCGCCGCCGACACCGTCACCGTGCTGCTCCCGGTCGCCGACCCGGCCGCCGCGCCGCGTCTCAAGGTGGCGAGCTGGAACCTCGCCGACGCCGGCGCCGCGTTCACCGACGCGGTCGAGAAGCAGCTGCGCGTGGTGCTCGCCCAGGGTCTGGACGTGCTGGCGCTCCAGGAGACGGCCGGCACGGCCGCCCGGACGCTGGCCGACGCGCTCGGCTGGTACGCCTACCAGAGCGAGAGCAGCGTCGGCATCCTCAGCCGCTACCCGCTGAGCGCCGTCACCGCGCCGACCACCGCCCTGCCCGCCGCCGGGGCGACCGTCCAGCTGCCCGGGGGCCGCGCCGTCCGCGTCTGGAGCGCGCACCTCGACGAGGCGGACTACGGCCCGTACGCGGCCCAGGACGGGCGGAGCGCCGCGCAGATCGCCGCCGCCGAGACCGCCTCCACCCGCCTCCGGCAGGCCGAGGCGCTGGCCGCCGCCGTCCAGGCCGACGCCGCCGCGGGGGTCCCGGTGGTGCTCGGTGGCGGGCTGTCCTCGCCCTCGCACCTGGACTGGACGCCCGCCACCGCCGCCGCGCACGGCGGCGTCGGCGCGCTCGCCTGGCCCGTCACCACGGTGCTCCAGGCCGCCGGGCTCACCGACGCCTTCCGCGAGGAGAACCGGGACCCGGTCACGGTGCCGGGCATCACCTGGTCGCCGGTGCGCAAGCAGCGCGCCACCGGCAAGGCCGAGCCGCAGGACCGCGTCGACTACGTGCTCTACCGGGGCCGGCTGAAGCTGGTCGAGGCGCACACCCTGGTCGCCGACTGGCCCGCCACCGACGCCGATCCGGCCGCCCTCGCGGCCAACCAGTGGCCGTCCGACACCGCTGCCGCGGTCGCCACCTTCCAGCTCTGAAAGGCCAGTTCGCGATGTCCGACCTTTCCCGCCGCACCTTCGTCGGCGCCACCGCGGCCGCCGGCGCCGCCGCCCTGACCGGCCTGCCGGGCACCCCGGCGCAGGCCGCCCCCGCACCGGGGCGGCTGACCGGCACCATCAAGGACGTCAAGCACGTCGTGGTGCTGATGCAGGAGAACCGCAGCTTCGACCACTATTTCGGCGCCCTCGGCGGCGTGCGCGGCTTCGGCGACAAGCAGGCGCTGCGGTTCCCCGACGGCACCGACGTGTTCCACCAGCCCGACCCGCGCCGCAGCGACGGCAACGTGATGCTGCCGTACCGGATGGACACCTCGAAGTACAACGCGCAGAACGCCGGTGGCCTGCCGCACGACTGGGCGACCGGTCACCAGGCCATCAACAACGGCGCGATGAACAAGTGGATCGCCGCCAAGGGCGAGCGCACCATGGGCTACTTCACCCGCGAGGACATCCCCTACCAGTACGCCCTCGCCGACGCCTTCACCATCTGCGACGCCTACTTCACCTCGCTCGCGGGCCCGACCGACCCCAACCGGCTCTACCTGTGGACCGGCACCGCCGGCCCCGGCCGCGACGGAACCACCGGCCCCTGGATCGACAACACCCCGGTCACCGACAACCCCGTCGCCGACTGGACGACGTACGCCGAGCGCCTCGAACAGGCCGGGGTGAGCTGGCGGGTCTACCACAACCCCAGCAAGGACGACCGCACCGGCGACTACGACGACAACGCCCTCTCGTACTTCAGACAGTTCCACGACTTCCCGAAGGACGACCCGCGTTACGTCAACGCGATGACCAGGTTCGACCCGGCGGCCTTCGACGCGCACTGCAAGGACGGCACCCTGCCGACCGTCTCCTGGCTGGTCGCCCCGTACCTGTTCTCCGAGCACCCGGAGGCCGGCCCGGCGTACGGCGCGCACTGGGTCGACCAGGCCCTGCAGTCGCTGATGTCCAACCCGGACGTGTGGCGGCACACCGTCTTCCTGGTGATGTACGACGAGAACGACGGCTACTTCGACCACGTGGTGCCGCCGACCCCCGAGCCCGGCACCCCCGAGGAGTTCACCCAGGGCCGCGCCATCGGCCTCGGCAACCGGGTGCCGCTGTGGGTCCTCTCGCCCTGGTCGCGCGGCGGCTGGGTCAACTCCCAGGTCTTCGACCACACCTCGGTGCTGCGCTTCATGGAGCGGGTCACCGGAGTCGCCGAGCCCAACATCTCCGCCTGGCGCCGCGCCGTCTGCGGCGACCTCACCAGCTGCTTCGACTTCGCGGCGCCCGACCACTCGATCCCGCGACTGCCCGACACCAACGCCCTGATGGCCATGGCCGACGCCGGGACCAGGCTCCCCGGCGTCCAACTCCCCGCCGCCGGAGCCCAGTCCATGCCCGTCCAGGAGCGCGGCGACCGTCCGCACCGCCATCTGCCCTACCAGCCCTGGGCCGAGGCCGAGGTGGACCGGCGCACCGGCCGGGTCACCTGCACGATGAGCAATGACGGCGGCGTCGCCTTCCCGTACACCGTCTACCCGAACATCGCGCGGCCCTTCGCCGGCACGCCGTTCACGGTGGCGCCGGGCGCCTCGGCGACGTACCTCTGGGAGGCCGCGGCGACCAACGGCCGCTACGACTTCACCGTGCACGGCCCCGACGGCTTCGTCCGGCGCTTCGCCGGCACCGTGATCCGCGACGGCGCCGGGCGCGCGGACGTCCCGGAGGGCCAGAACGACATCGGCATCCCGATCGTCACCGCCGACCTCTCCGGCTCCGGCCGGCTCACCCTCCAGCTCGTCAACGACGGCATGACCGACGTCTGCTTCTCCGTCGCGCCGAACGACTTCGCGGGCACCGCGCAGACCGTCTGGGTGAAGCCCGGCAAGCAGAACAACCTCGCCTGGCCGCTGGACAAGCAGGGCCGCTACGACGTGGTGGTCACCGCCGCCACCGGCCAGCGCTTCACCCGCCGCTACGCGGGCTGGGTGCACTGAGCCGGGCCGCGGCCGGGGGGCGCCGAACCGGTGACCCCCGGCCGTGGCGCCCCCGCCCGGCCCGGACCCGCCGCTACCGTCGGCTCCATGCAGCAGATCACCCCATGCCTCTGGTTCGACGACCAGGCCGAGGAGGCCGTCCGCCACTACACCTCGGTCATCCCGAACTCGCGGATCACCGAGGTCACCCGCTACACCGAGGCGGGCCCCGGCACGCCCGGCACCGTGCTGACCGTCGCCTTCGAACTCGACGGCCGCCCGTTCGTCGCCCTCAACGGCGGCCCGCTCTTCCCGTTCACCGAGGCCGTCTCGCTCCAGGTGCAGTGCGACGACCAGGCGGAGGTGGACCGGCTCTGGGCGGCGCTGCTGGAGGGCGGCGGCCAGGAGAGCCAGTGCGGCTGGCTCAAGGACCGCTGGGGCTTCTCCTGGCAGATCACCCCCCGGGTGCTGATCGACCTGGTCTCCGACCCGGACCGCGCGAAGGCCGCCCGGGTGACCCGGGCGATGCTCACCATGCGCCGGATCGACATCCGGCAGCTGCTCGACGCGGCCGAGGGGTGAGCGCATGGCCGTCCCCGCCTACCGCCACATCTCCTACCTGCACGCCGCCCCGCAGCGGGTCTGGCACGCGCTGACCAACCCGGACGAGTCCGCTCTCTACTGGGGCCACCGCAACGTCTCCACCTGGCAGGTGGGCGCCCGCTGGGAGCACCAGCGCGCGGACGGCTCCGGCGTCGCCGACGCGTTCGGCACGGTGGAGGCCGCCGACCGGCCGAACCTCCTGGTCACCACCTGGTCCGGCCCCGGGGAGGAACGGCCTGCCGGGCCGTCCCGGGTGACCTTCGAGCTGTACGCCCACCAGGACCTCACCCGGCTGACCGTCACCCACGAGAACCTGGCCGACGAGGCCGAGCGCGCGGACGCCGAGGCGGGCTGGTCGGCCGTGCTGTCCAATCTGAAGACCTACCTGGAGACCGGCCACCCGCTCCCGCAGGACCCCTGGACGGTGCCGTGACCCCGGCGGCCCCCTGAACCGGACGCCGGACGCCGGTCGCCGGTCGCCCGGTCCTCGCTCAGGCCCGGCGGGCGCGCCTGCGCTGCCTGCGCCGCCGGCGCACCCGGCCGAACCCCGGCCGGTCGCCGCGCATCCACCGGCGCAGCCGGCCGAGCCGGGAGAACCGCTCCCGGCTCGCCACCGACGCCCGGTCCAGCTCCTCCATCAGCCGCCGCGAGCGGTGCTCCAGGTCCAGCTCGTCGAGGATCCGGTCGACCTCGGTCAGCAGCGAGCCGAGCAGGTGCCAGGCGTCCGGGTGCGCCCGCACCTGCTCCAGCAGCAGCCGGGCGACGTTCTCCCGGCTCGCCCAGGCGGCGGCCAGCTCGGCGGTGAGCCGCTCCTCGGCCTCCTCGGCGTTCCGGCTGACCTGGGTGGTCACCAGCACGGCGAAGCTCACCAGCGCGCCGCCGACGTGCGCGAGCAGCTCCTCCAGTGCCACCGCCAGCCCCGGCGCGACCAGCGGCTCGCCGGGCGCGCGCCGTTTGGCGAGGTCGGTCAGCGAGCGCGAGATGACCCGGATCACCACCACGCAGATCTCCAGGGTGTCCAGCCCGGTGCGCAGCACCAGCCGGGACAGCAGCCCCTCGCTGATCCGCGGGTTGAACCGCAGGCTGTCCTCGGCCTGCCGCAGCGCCGCGTCGACGTCGGCGATCGCCTGGTCGAGCCGGCGGGCCTCGTGCAGCCGTTCGGCGGCGTCCGCGACCGGGGTCGGCCGGCCCAGCTGGTCGGAGAGGTCGAGCAGCAGGTGCCGGGCCCGGCGGGAGAGGTCCTCGATCGACTCGCCCGCGGTGTCCACCCAGAGCGGCGGGGCGAAGACGAGGTTGAACAGCAGGCCGACGGTCGCGCCGATCAGCGTCTCCAGCACCCGGTCCCAGGCCTGGGAGGTCACCTGCGTGACGCCGAGGATCAGCATCGCGCTGATCGCGACCTCCTGGACGAACTCGTCCACCCGGACGAACCGGCCGATCACCAGCGAGGCCAGGATGATCAGTCCGAGGCTCCACCAGGAGAGCCCGACCACCGAGCTGAAGCCGATCGCGATCAGCACGCCGACCACCACCGAGTTCACCCGGCGGATGCTGGTGGTGAGCGTGGAGTAGACGGTGACCTGGACGACCAGCAGCGCGGTGAGCGGGGCGGTCAGCGGGGCGGGTTCGCTACTGAGCCAGGTCGCCACCACGTAGGAGAGCGTGGCGGCGACGGTCGCCCGGGCGGTCTGCACGGCGAAGGGCTCACGGGCGGCACGCCGCACCAGGGCGACGGCCCGGTCGGGGGCCAGGGCCACGCGGACCTCCTACGCTACGGCTTGCCGCGGCGCCCCTCGCGCAGCAGCTTCCACGGTGCGAGCGCCGACTCCATCTGCACCGCGAGGCTCATCTTCGACGCGCCCTCGACCCGCTCCTCGAAGCGGATCGGGACCTCCTTGATGGTGAGTCCGAGCCGCACCACCCGGTGGTTCAGCTCGACCTGGAAGGAGTACCCGTTGCTCCGGACCGACGGCAGGTCGATCGCCCGCAGGGACTCGGCGCGCCAGGCCTTGAAGCCGGCGGTGGCGTCCCGCACACCCAGGCCGAGGATGGTGTTCACGTAGAGGTTGGCCCAGGCGGAGAGCGCCTTGCGGTGCCACGGCCACTCCGCGGCGGTCGACCCGCCCGGCACGTACCGGGAGCCGAGCACCACCGCCGTGTCGTCGGCCAGCAGGGTCGCCACCATCTGCGGCAGGACGGAGGCGGGGTGGGAGAGGTCGGCGTCCATCTGCACGACCACGTCCGCGCCGTCCTCCAGGGCCCGGGTCATGCCGGCGACGTAGGCCCGGCCGAGGCCGTCCTTCTCGGTGCGGTGCAGCACCCGGACCCGGCCTTCGGACTCGGCGGCCAGCTTGTCGGCGATCTCGCCGGTGCCGTCGGGCGAGTTGTCGTCGACGACCAGCAGATGGAGGTTCGGCAGGTCGAGGCCGGCCAGCATTCCGGCGAGGACCGGAAGGTTCTCCCGCTCGTTGTAGGTGGGCACGACCACAACGACCTTCGGGGAGGCCTCGACCATCTTCTGTTCCCTCGCGATTTCGGCGTCCGCAGGCCGGCGCGGTCATCGGCATCCGCGCCGGGGTCGGACGGTCGTCCAGTGCTCCGGCCGTCGTCGTGGACCACGGCCGGTCCGTAGTACGGCCGTGCGAGTCTAGCCGCGCCGCTGCGGACGCCGTCGCGCCGTACCGTCATCTGGTCCGGCGGGAACTCCAGGCGGGGGCGACCACGGCGATCAGGGCGATGGCGAAGCCGAGCTGGAGCAGATGGCGGATCCAGTCGATCCCGGAGGTGTTCCGGACGCCGATCCAGCCGGAGACCGCGTTGCCGAGCCAGGCCCCGGCCGCGCCGAGCAGCATGGTCAGCCACCACGGGATCGCCTGCGGGCCGCGCAGGATCAGTTTGGCGATCACGCCGAGCACGAAGCCGATGAGCAGAATCCACAGGAGCTGGAACATCGCATTCCACCTTTCGAGGCGCGTTCCCCCATGATCGCCCGAACCGTCCGGTGCGGCACGTCCAGCGGGGGAGCGGGGACGGTCGCGCCCCCGCCTGCCCCGTTCCGGGCGTCCCAACCCCGCGTGATCCGGGAGGGCGGGCCTACCCGTCGGTGACCCGCTCCTCGCCGCTGAGCGCGGCCCCGGTGGCCGGATCGAAGACGTGCAGCCGCTCGGTGTCGATCCACAGCTCCAGCGGGGCGCCCTCGGCCGCCCGGGTGGAGGTGCCGATCCGGGCGACCACCTCGCGGCCGGGCGCCCCGGCGCCCGCCTCCTCCTGGCGCGCGCCGACCTCCTCCAGGCCGCCGCCGGAAACCGCGTCGCCCTCCACGGTGAAGTGCGCGAAGACGTCCGAGCCGACCGACTCCAGCACCTCGATCCCCACGGTGACGGTCGCACCGCCCACCGGGTGCTCCAGCAGCGCGGCGTCCTCGAAGTGCTCGGGGCGGATGCCGACCACCACCTCGCGCGGCGCGTTCGCCGCCGTGAGCCGCCGGCGCAGCCGGTCGCCCAGCGGCAGGTCGCCGAGCGCGGTGCGCAGCGCGCCCTCCTCCAGCCGGCCGTGCAGCAGGTTCATGCCGGGCGAGCCGATGAACCCGGCGACGAACAGGTTGGCCGGCTCGTCGTACAGCCGCTGCGGCGGGCCGACCTGCTGGACCAGGCCCGAGCGGAGCACCACCACCCGGTCGCCCAGCGTCATCGCCTCGACCTGGTCGTGGGTCACGTAGACGGTGGTGGTGCCCAGGCGCCGCTGCAGCCGGGAGATCTGGGTGCGCATCTGCACCCGCAGCTTGGCGTCCAGGTTGGACAGCGGCTCGTCCATCAGGAACGCCTTGGGATCGCGGACGATCGCCCGGCCCATCGCCACGCGCTGGCGCTGCCCGCCGGAGAGGTTGGCGGGCCGGCGGTCCAGGTGCTCGGTGAGGTCGAGGATCCGGGCGGCCTCCTCCACCTTGGCGGCGATCACCGCCTTGTCGGTCCGGGCCAGTCGCAGGGCGAAGCCCATGTTCTGACGCACCGTCATGTGTGGGTAGAGCGCGTAGCTCTGGAACACCATCGCGATGTCCCGGTCCTTGGGGGCCCGGTCGTTGACCACCTGCCCGCCGATCCGCAGGGTGCCGCCGGTGATGTCCTCCAGGCCCGCGATCATGTTCAGGGTGGTGGACTTCCCGCAGCCCGAGGGGCCGACCAGGATGACGAACTCGCCGTCGGCGACCGTCAGATCGAGGTCGTGGACGGCCACCGAGCCGTCGGGGTAGCGCTTGGTGATGCCCTCCAGGACGATCTCCGCCATCGGTCCGCGTCATCCCTTCACTGCGCCGGCGGTCAGGCCGGCCACGATGCGGCGCTGGAAGAACAGCACGAACAGCACGATCGGCACCGTGATCACCACGGCCGCGGCGGCGATCGAGCCGGTCGGCTGCTGGAACTGGGAACTGCCGGTGAAGAAGGCGATCGCGGCGGGCACGGTGCGCGCGGCGTCCGTGGAGGTGAGCGAGATCGCGAACAGGAAGTCGTTCCAGCAGAAGATGAAGACCAGGATGCCGGTGGTGAACACGCCCGGCGCCGCCAGCGGGGCGATCACCAGCCGGAACGCCTGGGCGGGGGTGGCGCCGTCCACCTTGGCGGCCTTCTCCAGTTCCCAGGGGATCTCCCGGAAGAACGCCGAGAGGGTGTAGATCGCCAGCGGCAGGGAGAAGGTCATGTACGGGATGATCAGGCCCGGCCAGGTGTCGAAGATCCCCAGCGCCCGCTCGATCTCGAAGAGCGGGGAGACCAGCGAGATCGGCGGGAACATCGCGATCAGCAGCGACATCCCGATCAGCAGCCGCTTGCCGGGGAAGCGCAGCCGGGCCACCGCGTAGGCCGCCATGGTGGCGAGCACGACGGCGATCGTGGTGGAGATCACCGCGATGCCGATGGAGTTGACCAGTGCCCGGGTGAACTCGGTCGTGCGGAAGATGCCGCGGTAGTTCTCCAGCGTCCAGCTGCGCGGCACGAAGTTGCCGTCGGTGAGGGTGGCCGGGTCCTTGAAGGAGAGCGCGGCGATCCACCAGACCGGGAACAGCGCGTAGAGCACCACCACCAGGTTGACCACGCCCCAGCCCGTCGCCGAGCGGGCCTGCCGGGCGGTCACCGGTGCTCCGCCGAGCCGCCGGGCGCGGCCGCGCCGAAGACCTTGACGAAGACCAGCGCGATCGCCGCCACGCAGAGGAACACCAGCACCGAGATCGCCGAGCCGATGCCCAGGTTGAGCGCGGTGAAGAGGTTGTCGTAGCCGAGGATCGACACCGAGCCGGTGTCGTTGGCGCCGCCGGTCAGCACGTAGATGTTGTCGAAGATCCGGAACGCGTCCAGGGTCCGGAACAGCAGGGCCACCAGGATGGCCGGTTTCATCAGCGGCAGGACCACCAGCCGCAGCCGCTGCCCGAAACCGGCGCCGTCGACCATCGCGGCCCGCACCGTCTCGGCCGGCACCAGCGCCAGGCCCGCCAGCAGGAGCAGGGCCATGAACGGGGTGGTCTTCCAGACCTCGGCCAGCACGATCAGGCCGATCGCCGGCCAGTGCTCGGTGAGCGGCGCGCTGCCCTCCGGCAGCAGCGCCGCCAGGTACCCGGTGCCGGGCGTCCAGGCGTACTGCCAGGAGTACGCCGCCACCACGGTGACGATGCCGTACGGCACGAGCACCGCCGTGCGGACCAGCCCCCGTCCGACCACCGCCCGGTGCATCACCAGCGCCAGTGCCAGGCCCAGCACCAGCTCGGCCGCCACCGAGACGACGGTGATCAGCGCCGTCACCCACAGCGCCTGCCACCAGTACGGGGAGGACAGCACGGCGCCGTAGTTGGCGAGGCCGACGAACTCGGAGCGGTCCGGGAAGCGCAGGTCGTAGCGCTGGAAGGAGAGGTAGACGGCGTAGCCGACCGGATAGGCCGTCACCAGCAGCATCACCAGCACGGCGGGCGCGCACAGCAGCCAGCCGAGCCGGCGCTCCTGCCGGGATCCCTCCGAGAGCCGGCCGGCGGCCTTCGCGGCGGTCCCGGTTCTGGTCGCGGTCACGGAATCAACCCCTTCGAGCCGAGCGCGTCCCTGATCTGCCCGGCGAGGTCGGCCACGGTGCGCTCCGGGTCCACCTCCGACGGCGGGGAGAGGGCGTGCGCGACGGCGATCGAGACGTTCTGGTACGCGGGCGTCTGCGGCCGCACCGAGGCGGAGTCGAGGGCCCGCAGCACGTCCGCCGCGAACGGGTAGCTCTGCGTGAGCTCGGCGGCGGTGTAGAGGCTGCGCAGCGACGGCGGCAGGCCGCCCTTGAGCGCGTTGGTCAGCTGGTTCTCCCGGTTGCGCAGGCACAGCACGGCCTCCTGGGCCGCGTCCGGGTGCCGCGAGTAGGCGCCGACGGCGAGGTCGATGCCGCCGATGGTCACCGTGGCGGGCCGCCCGGGGACGACCGAGGGGTAGGGCGCCCAGCGGAAGTGCGCGAACAGCTCGGGCTTGTTCTCCTTCATCGACGGATAGACGAAGGGGTAGTTGAGCTCGAAGGCGGCGGTGCCGGACTCCATCGCGAGCCGGTTCTCGTCCTCCATCTGGTTGGAGAGCGAGGGGTCGGCGGCGGGGGAGCGGGCGAGGTCCCGGATCACCCGGGCGGCGGTGACGGCCGGTTCGCCGAGCGAGGGCGCCGTCGCGTCGGGGGTGAGGATCGAGCCGCCGGCGCTGGTGACCAGGGTGTTGAACCAGACCGTCAGGCCCTCGTACTGCGCGCCCTGCACCTCGATGAAGTGCGGCTTGTCCTGCTCCGCCAGGCGTTCCGCCGCCTCCAGCATCTCGTCCCAGGTGGCGGGGGCGGCGGGCACCAGGTCGTCGCGGTACCAGAGCAGTTGGGTGTTGGAGTTGTACGGGACGGCGTACAGCCGGTCCTTCCAGGTGGCGGTCTGCAGCGCGGCGGCCAGGGTGTCCTCGCTCGCCCGTTCGCGCAGCGGGCCGGTCCACTCGCGGACCCAGCCGGCCTCGGCGAACTCGGGCGTCCAGGTGACGTCCAGCCCCATGATGTCCACGCCGGTGTCGTGCGCGGCGAGCCGGCGCACCAGCTGCTGGCGCTGGCCGTCGGCGGTGCGCGGCAGCTTGTTGTAGCGGATGGACCAGCGCCCGCCGGAGTCGCGGCCGCAGTTGTCCGCGGCCTGCTGGAGCGCGCCGGAGTCGTCGGGGAAGTTGTACCAGTCGAGGACGACCGGGCCGCCGCCCCCGGAGCCCCCGCCGCTGCCGCAGGCGGCCAGCGCCCACGCGAGCAGGAGCACCAGGGCGACGGCGGCCGGGTGCTTCTCTCTGGGCATCGCTACTCCCTCCGGTGGACCGGCCCGCGGCTGGCCCACGGTAGGCCGGGAGGCCGCCGGCCGCGCCCGACCGGCCGGTGCGACACCCCCCGGACCGCCCGGGCGGGCTAGCCGCGTTGCGCTCGGCGTGGACCTCGACGGTGCCGAGCGGCCGGGCGGTGGTCGGCGCGAAGCCCGAATCCGGCCCTGACCCCGGCGCCGGCGTGGGACGGCTCTGGCGGGTGACGGCGCCGAACCGCTACGGTCTGGACCAGCCACCCGTCCTGGCCTCTACCGGGAGTCGTCATCAGCACCCGATCCACCGTCAGCGCCGCGCCCGCCACCGCCGTTTCGGCGCTCGACGCGCTCACCCTGCCCGACCTGCTCGACGACCGGGCGCGGCGGCACCCCGACCGGCCCGCGCTGCTCGTCCCCGGCCGCCCGGCGCTCGGCTACCGGGCCTGGCGCGAGCGGGCGGTGCGCGCCGCCCACGGGCTCGCCCGGGCCGGGGTGCGGCCGGGGGAGCGGGTGCTGCTGCTCTTCCCCAACCGGGCCTGGGACGACTACGCGGTGGCCTTCCTGGCCGCGCACTACGCGGGCGCGGCGGGCGTCGTCGTCCGCGAGGACCTGAGCGCCGAGGACACCGCGCGCCTCGCGGGCGACAGCACGGCGGCCCTGGCGCTCGCCCCCGACGCCGACGCCCGGGCGGCCGCGGCCGGCCTGCGCTGCCTGCGGCTCGCCGACCTGGAGGCGGACGGCGCGGGCGAGGACCGGCCGCCGCACCGTCCCGGCCCCGGCGACCTCGCCCAGGTCATCGGCACCTCCGGCACCACCGGCGCGCCCAAGGGCGTGCAGGCCGCCCACGCCAGCCTCACCACCGGCCAGCGGCTCGATCCGCGCCCGCGCCCCTACGCCCACTCCGCGCACGCGGTGCACGCCTTCCCGATCGGCACCAACGCCGCCCAGGTGGTCCTGGTCAACGCCCTGGTCGCCGCGCCCGCGACGATCTGCCTGCCGCGCTTCGACGCCGAGGAGTTCGGCCGCACCGTCGCCGAACACCGGGTCGGCACCGTCTTCCTGGTGCCGTCGATGGCCGTCGAACTGCTCAACACGGGTGTCGCCGAGCGCCACGACCTCGGCAGCGTCCTGCTGGTGAGCTGCTCCGCCGCCGCGCTGCCCGCTCCCGTGGCCACCGCCCTGCGCGAGGCCCTGCCGACCGCGACCCTCGTCAACACCTACACCTCCGCCGAGGCGTCCCCCGCCCAGATATCCGCCGTCGTCGACGCCCGCCGCCCCGGCTCGGTCGGCCGCCCCGCCAACCCGGCCGACCTGCGGCTGCTGGGCGAGGACGGCGAGCCCGTCGAACCGGGCGAGGTCGGCGAGGTCTGGCTGCGCCAGCCCGGCCCGCCGCGCGGCTACACGGCCGGCGCCGCCGCCTCGGCCGCCGTCTTCCGGGACGGCTGGGTGCGGATGGGCGACCTCGGCCGGCTCGACGCCGACGGTTACCTCCACCTGGTCGACCGGGAGAGCGACGTCATCAAGTCCGGCGCCCTCAAGGTCTCCACGCTGCGCATCGAGGACGTCCTGCACGCCCACCCGAGGGTCGCCGACGCCGCCGCGCTCGGCCTGCCGCACCCCGTCATGGGCGCCGTGCCGGTGGCCGCCGTGGTGCCGGCCGCCGACGGCCTGGACCTCGACGAGCTGCGGCTCTTCCTCGCCGCCCGGCTCGGGCGGGCCGAACTGCCGGTGCGGATCCTGGTCACCGACCGGCTGCCGCGCAACCCCAGCGGCAAGGTCGTCAAGCACGAACTGCGCGCCCGCTTCGAGGCGCCCGCCGAGGAGCCGGCCGGCACCCCGCCCACGACCGAGCACGAACGCGCCCTGGCCGCCGTCTGGCGACGGATCCTCGGCCGGCCCGCCACCGCCGTGGAGGACGAGTTCTTCGCCCTCGGCGGGGACTCCTTCCGCGCCGTCCAGCTCGCCGCCGCCGTCTCCGCCGAGTTCGGCGTCACCGCCGCCACCGCCCTCGTCTTCGAACGCCCCTCGCTGCGCGCCCAGGCCGCCTGGCTCGCCGACGCCCCGCGGAACGCCGGCGGCCTCCTCCCGGTGGACGACGCCGACCTCTCGCCCTTCCTGCGCGAACTGCGCGCCCAGCCGCACGACATCCCGCTCACCTCCCAGCAGGAGAACTTCCTGCGCTGGATGGCCGAGGCCGAGGGGCGCAACGTCGGCTCGGTCGCCGTCATGTTCCGCGTCACCGAGGCGCTCGACCCCCGGCTGCTGACCGAGGCCCTGTACGAGGCGGTCCGCCGCCACCCGGCGCTGCGCACCCGGTTCGTGCCGGTGCCCGGCGCCGCACCGGGGATCCGGCGCGCCGTCGTCGACCCCGAGGCGGAGGTCGAGGCCGTGCTGGTCGACGCCCCGGGCGAGAGCGACGACGAGGTGTCGGCCCGTCTGATCGCCGTCCGGGACCGGCTCACCGACGTCGGCGAGGGACCGATGACGGGCCTGGCGGTGGTCAGCCGCGGACCCGACGACCACGCCGTCCTGCTCGCCGTCCACCACATCGTCGGCGACGGCTGGTCGGTCGGCGTGCTGCTGCGCGACCTCGGCGTGATCTACTCGGCGCTGCGCCGCGGCCGCCCGGCGCCCCCGCCCCGGCCGATGCCGACGCTCGGCGAGCTGGTCACCCGCGCCAACGCCCAGTGGCCGCTCTCCCGCGCCCACTTCGCCCGCACCCTCGCCGGTGCGCCGGAGGCCGTGCACCCGTTCCCCGGGCGCGCCGACACCGAGACGGTGCTCAGCGCCGCCCACCGCCTCACCGTCCCGGCCGCCCGGGCCACCGCGCTGCGGGAACGGGCCGCCGAGGCCGGGGCGACCCCGTTCCAGGCGCTCGCCACCGTCTGGCTCGGCCTGCTGGCGGAGCGCAGCGGGCAGGACGACCTGGTCCTGATGACGCCCGTCCCCGGCCGCACCACCCCCGAGGCCGAACAGGCCGTCGGCTGCTTCGTGCAGTCCCTGCTGCTGCGGGTGGACGCCTCCGGCGCCCCCGGATTCGCCGAACTCCTCGCCCGGGTCCGGGACACCGCCACCGCGGCGCTGGACCGGCAGCTGTACCCGTTCGCGGAGTTCAGCCCGCTGGTGCCGTTCGCCGCCTGGATCCGTTACGAGAGCTGGAACGCGCCCGCCCAGCTCCCGGGCCTGGCCTGCACGGCGTGGGAGGTCCCGCGCAGCGCCACCGTGCCCTACCCGCTGCCCGGCGGCGACCGTCACGTCCCCGAACTCGCCGCCACCGAACAGCCGGACGGCTCCCTGGTCTGCTGGCTGCGCTACAACGAGCACGCCTTCACCACGGCGGCCGTCGAGTCGCTGGCCGCCGCCCTTCAGGCGCGCATCGCGGACGCCGCCGGCGGCTGACGCCGCGGGGTCCCGGTGCGGGGCGATGGGTCGTCAGGAGAGCACGGCGGGCCCGAGGACCCGGGCGCACCACTGCTCGAAGCTGGTTGCCGACGTCGCAGCAGGCCGGCGGCCGCGGCGGCGATGTCGGCGACGGCCACCATCGGCGCCCCTGCGGCCGGCCTCCAGGACGTCGGTGAAGACCCCGCGCTCGCGGATCGAGTCCACCTCCTCCAGGAGGTTCTCGAAGAAGGACGGATTGGCCAGGGCGCGGTAGGCGACCCCGCCGCGCTGCGCACCACCTTCACCCTCGAGGCCGCCGACCTGGTCGGGGCCGCGCTGGCCCCCGCCCTGCTGCGGCTGGTGCGGCGCGAGGCGCCCGGGGTCGCGCTGCGCTTCCGCACCGAGGAGGGCGAGGGCGGACCGGCGCTGCGGGACGGCCGCGTCGACCTGGAGATCGGCTCCATCGACCACCCCGACCCGGAGACCCGGGTCGAGGACCTGGTCACCCTGCGGATGACGGCGGCCGTGCGCCGCGGCCACCCGCTCACCGAGGGCCCGCTGACCCCCGCCCGGTTCGCGGCGGCCGAGCACGTCTCGGTCAGCCGGCGGGGCGTCTTCACCGGCCCCGTCGACACCGCCCTCGCCGCACTCGGCCTCAGCCGTCGTGTGTCCGTCGCCCTGCCCGACCACCTCGCGGCCATGACCCTCGCCGCGCTCGGCGACGTCGTCTGCCTCGTCCCGGCCGCCCTGCCCGGTGCCGCGCCCTCCCCCTTCACGGACGCCGCCACCGCCCTCGCCCTGCAGCTGCTCGACATCCCGCTGCCCCTGCCGCCGGTCACCGTCGGGATGGCCTGGCACCCGCGCCACGCCGCCGACGGCGCCCACCACTGGTTGCGCGACGCCGTCCGCCGGACGGCCGGCGGGCTCTGACGGACGGGTCGGGCATGACGCCGGCTCAGGGCGGGGCGGGGGCAGCGGCTCGATTGTCGGTGGGCGGTGCGAGGATGCGGGCACAGCAACCGAGGAGAGCACCATGGGTACCTGGGACACCGGCCACTTCGACAACGACACCGCCGCGGACTTCGCGGGCGCCCTGGACGAGGCGGCCCCGGAGGAGCGGGAGGCCCTGATCCGCCGCGTCCTGACGGTCGCCGCCGACACCGGGGCCGAGGACTACCAGGACGCCTGGGACGGGGAGAAGGCGGTGGCCGCCGCGGCCCTCGTCGCCGCGCAGTGCCCGAACGGCGAGCCGGTCACCACCGCCTACGGCCCGGACGAACCCCTCCCGGTCCTCTCCGCCGACCTGCGCCAGCTGGCCGTGCAAGCCCTCGACCGGGTGGTCGCGGAGGAGTCCGAGCTCGCCGAGCTCTGGGACGAGACCGAGGAGGGGCCGGCGTGGCGCCGGTCCGTCAAGGACCTCCGGGCCGTGCTCGCCCCCGAGCCGGAGCCCGCCCCGGAGGCGCTGTCCGAGCTCGGGTGAGCACGGCCGGCCGTGCGCCGTCAGACCGTCCGCGGCGCGGGCTGCTCGCCGAGGAGCCGGGCCCGCAGCGCGGCGGCGCCGGACTCGGCGAGCCAGTCGGCGAAGGTGCGCAGGCCGGGGTGGATGACCCGCAGCGCCTCGATGTCCGCGTGCCAGCGGTGGCCGGCGTCCCACTGCTGCCGGACTTCGGCGAACTCCGGGTTCAAGGCGGCCGCCTCGTCGTGGGTGACCTGCTCGTAGCGCACCGCGATTCCGGTCGCGGCGCTGATCGCGGCGGCGGCCTCGACCGGGGTCGGGGCGTCGCCGGCCAGCTCCAGCGTGCGTCCGGCGAACCGGTCGGGCTGCTCGAAGGCGAGGGCCGCGAACTCGGCGATGTCCTCCAGCGCGATGATCTGGAGCGGCGCGTCCGGCGTGAACAGGTGCCGGTGGACCCCGTCGACGAGTCCGTCGAGGCCCACGCCGGTCACCCCGAGGTAGTTCGTCATGAACCGCACCGGGCGCAGCACGGTCACGAGCGGGATGCGCTCGTGCAGGTACTGCTCGATGCGCCGCTTACCCGGCGCCGCGAACGCCGCGCCCGAGGTCGAGGCGACGCCGGTGAACACCACCTGGCGGACCTCCGCGAAGGTCGCCGCGTCGACCAGGGCCCGGCCCCGGGCGAACTCCGACTCCGGGTCGCTGCCCGCCGGTCCGTAGGCGACCGGCGGTACGGCGAAGAGCGCGGTGACGCCGGCCAGCGCCGGTCCCAGGCTCGACGGTTCGTCGAAGTCCGCGACGGCCAGCTCCGCTCCCGCGGCCCGCAGCGCCGAGGCGGCGGGGGTGGACTCGTCTCGGACCAGCGCGCGGACCCGCCGGCCCCCGGCCAGCAGGCGGCGTGCCGTCGCGCCGCCCTGCTTGCCGGTGGCGCCGGTCACGGCGATGGTGGCCCAGGCGGAGTCGTGGTCGGTGGTCATGTCGTTCCTCCTCCGTCTCCCGGGACCGATGGCTCCGCATTGATGCGGTCGGCCCGGGGTATCTGGAACACTGCAACCCGTTTGGTCCGGTGGACAAGGGGTTTCGTGACATGACGACAGTGATCGGCGGGGACCGCGCGGACGCCCGCCGCAACCGGGCCAGGGTGCTGGCCGCCGCCGTCGAGGCGATGGCGGAGCTGGGGCTCGACGTCCCGCTCGGCGAGATCGCCCGACGGGCGGGCGTCGGCGCCGGCACCGTCTACCGGCACTTCCCGAGCAAACAGGCCCTCCTGGAGGCGGTGTTCACCCAGCACCTGGACGACCTGGTCTCCTCCGGCGAACGCCAGGCCGCCCGCTGCGCGCCCACCGAGGCGTTCTTCGGATTCCTGCTGGACGTCGTCGAACTGTCCAGCAGACGCGGGCACATCTGCGATGTGGTGACCGGTGACCGGACCTGGCCGCGCCCGCTGCTCACGGCCGCCCTGCTGCGCTTCCGCCAGGTCCTGGCCGCGCTGCTGCACGCGGCCCAGCGGGCCGGCGGCGTCCGCGCCGACCTCACCCCCGAGGACGTCGTGGCGCTCACCGTCGGATGCGTCTCGACGCTCACCGCCCGCCGCGACCGCTCGGCCGGGCTCAAGCTCGTCCGGCTGACCCTGGACGGGCTGCGGTCCACCACTTCCGTCACGAAACATCCACCCTTCCGTGACGGGTGCGGCGAGACCGTGACGACCTGCGGCGAGTCCGTGACGACCTGCGAGGAGTGCGGGGCCGCCCTCACCGCCCGCACCACCGGCCGCCCGGGCCGCTACTGCGGTGCCACCTGCCGCCAGCGGGCCCGCCGCAGACGCCTCGCCGGCTGACGGACGTGGCGAGCGGGATCGACCTCCTGCTCCGTACCCGTGAAGTTCTCCTGGTGTTCAGCCGGGTGCGACCCGTTGGCGGATAGCATCCGCGGCAGTCAGGCATCTAGACGTCTAGATGCCTGGCCGGAGCGGCAGGGGAGCTGCACCGCCACCACCCGACCCCGACGGGCAGGACGAGACCATGGACCACCAGGACGATCCGCGCGGCTGGATCACCGCACCCGTCACCGCGGACCTGCTGCGCGGGGCCCTCGACGTGGAGCGGACCGAGCGCGGCCTGCTGCCGCACCGGCTGCCCGCCTGGGCCCGCGCCCAGTGCGCGGACCCCCAGTTGGCCAGGGCGCAGTCCCAGCCGTCCGGTGTACGGCTGGTCTTCCGCACCCGGGCGACCGCTCTCGAACTGGACACCGTCCCCACCAAGACCGTCTACGCGGGCGCCCCGGCACGCCCCGACGGCGTCTACGACCTGCTCGTCGACGGCCGCCTCGCCGGCCGGGCGAGCGTGGCCGGCGGCGACACGCTGACCGTCGACATCGCCACCAGGACCGCCGAGCGCCGCCCCGGCCCCGTCGGCACCCTCCGCTTCGCCGGCCTGCCCGACCGGCTCAAGGACGTCGAGATCTGGCTACCGTACAACGAGACCACCGAACTGGTCGCGCTGCGGACCGACGCCCCCGTCGAGCCCGTGCCGGACCGGGGCCGCACGGTCTGGCTGCACCACGGGAGTTCCATCAGCCACGGCTCCGACGCCGCGAGCCCCACCACCACCTGGCCCGCCCTGGCCGCCGCCGCCGGCGGCGTGGAACTGATCAACCTGGGCCTGGGCGGCAGCGCCCTGCTCGACCCCTTCACCGCCCGCACCCTGCGGGACACCCCCGCCGACCTGATCAGCATCAAGATCGGCATCAATCTGGTCAACCACGACCTGATGCGCCTGCGCGCCTTCGTCCCCGCCGTCCACGGCTTCCTCGACACCATCCGCGACGGTCACCCCGGCACCCCGCTGCTGGTCGTCTCGCCCATCCTGTGCCCCATCGTCGAGGACACCCCCGGCCCCAGCACCCTCGACCTGGCCGCCCTGCGTGCCGGACGCGTCCTGGTCCGCGCGACGGGCGACCCCGCCGAGCGCGCGAGCGGAAAGCTGACACTCGGCGTCATCCGCGAGGAGCTGGCCCGCATCGTCGAACAGCGGGCCGCCGCCGACCCGAACCTCCACTACCTCGACGGTCGCGAGCTCTACGGCGAGGCCGACGCCACCGCCCTCCCGCTGCCCGACCGGCTCCACCCGGATGCCGCCACCCACCACCACATCGCCCGGCGCTTCGCGACCCTGGCGTTCACCGCGCCGGGTCCCTTCGCCCCTCCCGTCGCCGAGGGTCATCCGGAGGAGGGGGAGGCGAGCCACAGCCTGGAGCCGACCGCATCTCCCGAATCGCCGTCCTGAACGGTCCGGATGAACAGCGCCTTGCTGTGGGGGACGGCGCCGACCTGCTCCACGTGGTGGCCGGGGAAGGCGTGCTCCCAGACGACGCGCCGGCCCTCGACGTCCCAGACCACCACACCGGAGGGCGTTCCGGCCGCCGCGCGCCGGTCGTCGCCGAAGAGCGTCGCCGTCCAGATGATGGTGAAGTCGCCGACGGCGACCGTCTTGTCGGAGCGCACCCGGCCCGTCGTGAGGTCGACGACGACGGTGTGGCCGTCGGCGGTGCCGAAGGTCGCGAGGCTGCCGTCGCCGTTGAACCGCACGCTCCGGGAGGCGCACCCGCACCCGATCGTCTCGCCGACGCGGTCCGGATCGGCGGGGTCCCAGGTCTCCACGCCCTCCAGGCCGGCCGCGCGGACCAGCCCGTCGCCGGTGACCGCCCAGTCCTCGTAGGCCGTGCGGCCCCCGTCCGGGATCGGCTTCTCCGGCAGGGTGCTCGTCCTCCCGGTGGTCACGTCCACCACGGTGGGCTCGAAGCTGCCGTAGACGAAGAGCCCGCCGTCCGGGGACAGGCCGCCCGGTCCCTCGAGCGGGTCGATGGTGAAGTCGGTCGGGGTGGTGCGGGAGAGGTTCATCACCCGCACCGCGCCGTCCTCGCTCAGCACGGCGGCCGTCCCGCCGTCCGCCGAGACCCGGATGCTCCGTACGGGGGCGGGTGTGGGGGTCATCAGCCTGGTCGCGCCGTTGGCGGGGTCGACGTAGTAGACGCGCCCGTTCGACGTGCCCACGAGCAGGAGGCCGTTGCCGAGCGCGGCGCTCGCGGTCGCCCGCCCCGCGTCGCCGCCGGGGAGCGGTATCTCCGTGAGCGTGTACGGGGCACGTGCCGGCGTCTGGTCGTCGGCGCCGTCGGCGGCCGGGGCGTCCGACTGCCACCGGCCCACCCCGATCCCGGCGCCGACCGCCGCGAGGCAGACGAGGACCAGCGCGAGCACCCGCGCCCGGACGCCGCTCATGGCGCGTCCTTCGCACCGGGCGACGGCGGGACGAGGGGCTCACCGACGGCAACGGTCCGGCCGGAGGTGGTGGACGTCCAGGTGCTCTTGTAGTCCCACGCCCAGCCGGGCGCGGCCGGCAGGGGCGCCGTGCGGAAGCTCTTCCCGCCGTCGTCGACCCGCACCGTCGTGCGCTTGGTCCCCGAGACCAGGTCGAGTTCCAGGTACCAGTGGTAGAGCGCCTGTTGGGCCGTCGCGGAGATCAGGAACGTCTCGATCTCGCCGGACTCGACCGTGAAGCCGAACGGCGCGCCGTCCTCGGACGTGTACGTGGCGCGGGGCTGCGGGCTGTCCAGGTCGATGGTGAGGAACCGGAGGTTGGCCTGGCCGGCGGTGGGGCAGCTGACACCCACCGAGGCCGGCGGCTCCTCCCGGGAGGCGACCACCACGCGGACGTTGGAGATCTGCACCTGCCGTTCGGCGTTGCCCTGGACCGTCACCTGGAGCCTGCTCGCGCCGGCGTCCGTCCCGGCGTTCTTGATCAGCCAGTCGTGGAACCCGGTGCACCCGGTCCCCGGTCCCGTGGTGGGCGCGGCGCCCGCGGGCAGCACGCCCTGGATGCCCGTGTCCTCGAACGCGCCGACCTTCTTCGGGTTGGTCTCGACGGAGACCGTGGCGAGCGGGCCCGTGGTCCGGGCGAGCGAATTCGCCCCGTCCGTGAGTCGTGTGACGCCCCACGAGACGACCCCCACCACCGCCGTCGTGACGATCAGAGCGGGCAGCGACAGGAACAGCTCCCGCCGCCTGCGCCTGCCGTCCTGTCGTCCGGTCTCGCCAAGCTCCGGTCCCCGCCCGTCCCCTGATGTCTCCGCCGGGCCGCCCTCCGCCATGCCCGCCCCCTTCCCGCCCAGTCCTGATGCCCGGAAAACGGAAAGATCACCCGAGTTGTCCCCCGGCAGTCCACTCGGCCACCTGTCGCCCGTGCTGAGCGGGCGTCAGCGGGACGTCAGGGTGCAGGGGTGGACCAGGTAGGGGCCGAGCCGGCCCTGGTGGTCGCCGTCCTTGAAGGCTGTGGCGCGGCCGGTCAGGCGGTTCGGTTCGATGCGGAGGTCGAGGGCGAGGCTGGGGCTGTTCAGGAGGGCGTCGGGGGCGGGCAGTTGTAGTGGGGCGATCGTGCGCAGGTCCCAGTGCTGGGAGGCGGTGGCCGGGGTGGTGAGCGGCGGGTGGTCGGCCAGTCGGATCTCGACCTGATCGTTGCTCAGGATCGTGAGCCGCAGGGGGATGTCCGCTTCCGCCGCGCGGATCTCTCCGGTCCACTCGCCCTGCGGCAGTGTCGCCGGGCGGGGCTGCTCGGTGGTCGGGTTGAGGTGGTCGGCCGAGAAGCCGGGCGCCAGGGCGGCCATGAGGTGGGTGACGATCGCGTCGCGGGCCGCCTTGTCGGTGGAGTTGGTGAGGACGGCGACCGAGAGCTCGCGCTCGGGGACGTCGATCATCATCGTGGCGATGCCGCCCATGCCGCCGCCGTGGCTGTGGACCACCGGTCCGGCGCCGCGCGAGACGACCCGGCCGAACCCGTAGCCGAGGTGCTCGTTGAACGGCACGGCCTCGTGCATGGCGGCGACCGTGGCGGGTTCGAGCAGGCGGGAGGCGGTCCGGGCGAAGAGCGCGACGTCGCCGGCGGTGGCCCAGCCGGCGCCCGCGGCGGGGTGACCGGTGAAGCAGGTGGGGTACGCGCGGCCGTCGGCGGAGTAGCGCCGGGCGACGGGCGCCGGCCCGGGGTAGGCCGCGCCGAACCCGAAGCCGCTCAGGCCGAGCGGGTCGGCGATCCGCTCGCGCAGGTAGTCGCCCAGGTCCTGGCCGGTCACGGCCTCCAGCAGGCTGCCCAGCTCGTGGTAGCCGATGTTGGAGTACTCGAAGTCGGTCCCCGGTTCGCGGACGAGCGTGCGGTAGCGGTCGATGTCGACGGGCAGCGGGCCGGTGCCGTAGTGGAAGTTGTAGAACGCCGGGAACCCGCCGCGGTGCCGGAGCAGTTGGCGCGGTGTCGGCGCGGTCCACGGGAAGCTGCCGGGGACCGGGGTGTCGAGGTCCAGCAGGCCCTCGTCGGCGGCCAGGCAGACGGCCGTGGCGGTGAAGGCCTTGGTGACGGAGGCCAGCCCGTAGACCGTCTCGGGAGTGGCCGGCCGCCGGCCGGCGACGCTCGCCCGGCCGTAGGCCCGGGAGAGCACGAGCTCGTCGCCCGAGGCCACGGCGACGGAGGCGGACGCGCAGCCGTGTTCGGCCAGGGCCCGGACGCAGAACTCGTCCAACTCGTCCAGCATGCGGTCGACCTCCCGATCGGGTGCTCCGTCGGTCGAACGATACTGGTGCGCCTTCGAACGGTCCTCGCCGGGGCGGCCCCGATCAGACGTCGCGTCAGGACAGTGGCTCCCGGCTCTATTCGGCCACGAGAGGAGTCAGCGTCGAAGGCCCGCCGAACTCGGCGGCCAGCGCGTCCATGACCACCTCGTCACAGACCCGCCCGAGCCAGTACCCGGCCTCCCGCAGCACCCCGACCGTGCGGAACCCCGCCTTCTCGTACGCCCGGACGGCCGGCCTGTTGGGCGCCAGTACCTTCAGCCAGACCATCCGAACGTTGGTGATGTGAAACGCGTAGTCCAGCACCAACCGGGTCGCCGCCGTCCCCAGCCCCCGCCCCCGCGCCTCCGGGGCCACCATCACCACGTACTCGGCCGTTCGGACAGCGGTATCCGGCAGCAGCGTGGCGACGCCGACCGGCACGGCGTCGGCGTCGCCCGTGAGCTCGTAGACGGTGAACCGGATGTTGTCACCCCGGAGTTGCCGTTCCATCCCCTCGGTGCGGGCCTCCAGCGACTCCGGCTGCTGCCGCCCGTACCCGACCAGCGAGGCCGGATGCTGCTCCCATCGCCAGTACGTCTCGACGAGATCTGCACGATAGGGCCCGAGGCCGCAGCCGCCGTCGCGGATCCAGATGATCGGGTCAGTTTCGCTGATGATGGCGGGCTCCAAGGGCGAGAACGGGTGTGTAGGCGCCCGTCGAATCCGGCTCGCCCACAGCTGTGCCGTCCTCAGTCTGCACCCAGGCATGAAGCCGTACGGGATCAGCGGCAATTCCGTGACACCACGTCACGGTGAGACGGCGGGTGGCCAGCAACAGGACGACCGCCGCTGACTCCTCCAGGCAGGCTGTACGGCCTGGGGCGTACCACCCGGCGGCTCGGACCGCAGCAACAGCGCCTGCTGCCTCCTTCGGGGTGGCCGGACGACGGCCGATTGACGTCGCCAGCCGGATTGCGTGGATGACCCGCAGCATCGCCGTCCGGCGACGTCCTGCAGCCTTGATGGAGGCCACCGTCGCGAGTGCACCTGTGCCACGTAGGAGGTCTACGTAGGATCCCGGGTCCGGCCGGGCTGTACCGGCGACGTGCTCGGCGCTTCCCCAGCTCGCCCGTCCCGTGTGGGCGATGATCAGCGGCCAGGGCGAGGCCGAGGCGGCGGGTACGACGAGCCCGGCGGCCCGGAGTCGGTTGTTGAGCGGTTTGCCGAGCGCACGGTAGTCGCCGGTGCGGGCGGCTCTGCGGAAGCGATCGGCGGCAGCGGGGAGCAGACCTCGCACGCTGCCGGAGTGATAGTCGATGAGGACCAGGACGTGGCCGAAGTCGGTAGCGCGTACGTGGCTGGGCATGGTGACCACGTCGGCCGGTTCATCCATGGGACTCACCTGCGGGGACCTGCGTCCAGCCGGGCAGCGGATTGCGATGGTGGACGGTGAGCCAGGCCTCGGTGGCGAGGGCCTGCTCGATGGTCGCGAGCGGCGTCGGCAGGCCAGCCGCGGCTTGTGCAAGGTGGCTGCGGAAACGGTCGGGATCAAGGAGACCAAGCGTCGCGAGATGACCGTCGGCCATGACGGACAGCTCAGCCAGGTTCGTGCGCAGCCCGGTGTAGTGGTCGGCGTTGAAACTGCCCTTGGTTGTCCGTGCCGCAGTCTCGGGTGGTAGGAGTGAGGCCATCGCCTCGGCAAGGACCGGTTTGTAGGCGTGTTGCGGTGGACGCAGGTCGAGCGGTGTGGTCAAGACTGTGTCCACCACGAGGGGATCCAGAAACGGGTTGTGCAACGCGATGCCGTAGGCAGCCGCCACCTCAGCGTCGGCGGCAGCCGTACGGGCGACCTCGCGGACTTCGTCCACCAGCACCCGCACCGAGAAGTCAAGTCCGGGCAACGGATCGGTCACTTGGGTCATGCGCCGAGCGGCGTCGGCGAGGAGCCGAGCGGCAAGAGGGCTACCCCAGGAAGGGAAGGGGAGCAAGGGGAACCAGGTGGCTCTCCCGTGCTCGTCGCTTGCCTGGGTTCCCACAGTGGCTGCGAGGGTGGCCGCGGCGCGGCGACGAGTGGTGTACGCGGTGCGGACGGCGTCCCGCAGCACCAGGCCGACAGAGGCATGGCGCAGCCGGGCCCAACCGAACGCCTCGCCCGCTGCGCGACGCAGACGGCGGTGACGGATCAGGTCGGCGAGGTGGACGGGCGGCTGGAACAGGATGCTGTCTCCACCATCGCCGGTCAGGTGTGTTCGTGTGCCCAACTCTTCTCGCATCCAGGTCAACTGGCCAGCCAGCCTCGCGAGGGTAAGTGTGGACGGCGCGGGCTCGTTGGTCGCCGGTACCTCGGTGATGGAGGTGTAGGGCAGGTGGTCATCAGCCAGCGGGAGCAGATGGTGGGTGATTCGGTGTGTGCAACGGGCTGCCGAGAGCCGCGCGTGACGGAGATCGGCTCCGCCGAGATCACCGTCAGGATGAACGGTGACGGCGTTGAGGCGCCGGTCGGAAGGCAGCGCGTTGGCAGCCAGGAGCGCGACGCTCGTGGAGTCCAGCCCACCGGAGAGATCGCATGAAAGCGTGGGGTCCGAATCGGTTCGCAGAGAAGTCGCTTGTTCGAGGGAACGGCGTAGCCGAATGTCGGGCGGTGCGCAGCGTACGGGCGTTGGCAGCCAACTCGTGCTGATTCGAGGGGAGGAGCCGTTGGCAGGCAGTTCGATTCTTGCACCAGGCGGTAGCTGTCGGACTCCCTCGAAGAAGGACCGTCCGGCAGCCAGTGCGGGCACCGACGGGAGGAAGACGGCGCAGACCAGGCGTTCGGTGTCAATGGTTGCTGCCGTCAGTGCGGCGAGCGTCCGGGCAGACGTGGACCAGGCCCAGCACCCGCCCCATGGGGTTGCGTACACGGGAAGGGAGCCGGCGGGGTCGGTGTGCACGATGGTCCCGGAGACTGTCTCCTCGATCACCGCGTACGCACCGGCCCAGCGCCAAGTAGCGTTGGTGGGCGGGCCGGAAGAGCTCAGCTGCGACAACTCGGATTCCTTGGCGCCGCAATGGCCGAGGACGAAGATTCGGTGACTCTCGGTGGTGACCGTGAGAGCCCGGGCGGGCTGGCCGCCGAAGCGCCAGGCAGATGATCCAGCCGTGATCAGGTCGGCGCCGGCGGGACGCGGACGGGGTGCGGCCGTGGAGCTGAAGCCTCCGAAGGACATGCTTTCTCCTGGGGAGCAGGGACGGGAGTGGTGCGGCCCCGGCTCGGCGGGGCCGCACACTGGACGTCAGCTGTTGTAGGCGCGGCGCTTGTCCTCGCTGCTGCCCTTGCCCTGGCCCTCGGTGAGAACGGTGAGGTCGCCGATCTCGACCATGAGGTCGCTGTTCTCCGGCTCCGTGGTCTGCTGCTCGATCATGAGTGTCTCCTTGAGAGATGAGGTGGGATTACCCGGTCCCGCCCTGTAGCGGCCCGGGTTCGACCGCCCGTGAAGGGGGTCATTCCTGCTCCGGCGCTCGGGGCAGGAAGCCGTGGGGTGCGGTGCGAGGTGCCTGTAGATCAGCGCGAGGTGCTCGGCAGCGGACGTATCCGCGCGCGACGGCGGCGGGAGAGCCGGCGAGCGACGGCGCGGAGTGTGCGGTGGGGGTGGGCCAGAATCTGGCGACGGGTCAACGGTTGGGCAGGGAGCTCCAGCTCGGCCCAGACCTTCTTGCCAAGGTCGGTTCGTTCGACGCCGTGGTTCAGGGCCCGGGCTGGCTTGTCTGACGTAAAGTCAACAGGTGAGCACGGGCTGTGAGTGCGGTTGGCGGCCTCTTGTCGATTGAAACCCTTGAAACCCGGTCGGGAGGCGAGGCGGATGGCGCGCGGGCGGACGGCAAATCCGAAGCTGGCACACTTGCTCATGGAGTGCCGGTGGAAAAGCAACGGCGAGTTCGCCCGGTCGGTGAATCGGGCCGGAACGGAAGCCGGGTTCAGGCTGAGGTACGACGAGTCGGCCGTATCCCACTGGCTCGCCGGAACCCGCCCCATGGCGAAGTACCGTCAAGTGGTCCTTGAGGTTCTGAGCCGGCGCCTCGGGAGGGCTGTCACCGCATTTGAGGCCGGTTTCGTGGATCGGCCCGATGAGCAGGAGCAATCCGAAGACATGGTGAGAGGGCTGCTTGACCTCGGGAGTGCCGATATGGATCCATCACGCAGGGGTGTACTCGGAGCCGGCCTCTACTCGATCGCGTTGACCGTTCCCGGGTGGCCTGATGTGGTGGGCCGGTTCGAGAGGCTGAGGACCGATCCGCACAGCAGGATCGGGATGGGCGAGGTCGAGTCCGTCATCGCGATGACAGAGCGGATCAGTGAGATCGACGACCAGTTCGGCGGGCGGACCGCACGGCCGATGGCGGCCGCGTTCATGGTCAACAACATCGTCCCGTACCTGCGCGCCACCGCCTCGGCGGGAGTGCGTAGGGCGATGCTCTCCGCGGCGGCCGATCACCTCTATCTCACGGGATACATGGCGGTGGACGAGCGCTTGGACACGCTCGGACAGCGCTACTACACCAAGGCGCTGGAGCTTGCGCTCGCAGCGGGTGACCATCTCATCTACTGCACCACGCTGCGAGGCATGAGCGTTCAAGCCGTCGAACTCGGTCACGGTTCGCAGGCGGTGAGACTCGCGGAAGCCGCATCGACCGCGTCGCCGCAGGCAGGGCCACGGATGCGTGCGTTCCTGGCGGGCCAGCAGGCGCATGCCCTCGCCCGGACCGGCGATCGTACCGGGGCGCTGACGATGCTGCGGGCGGCCGAAGTCGCGATGGAGCGGGCCGAGTCCAGGGCCAAGGCTCACGGCTCGTACGATCCCGCGTCGCTCGCCTATCACGTGGCTCAGGTGAACCACGAACTCGGTGACCGGGAAGGCGCGATCAGGGCGCTGCAACGCTCTGAAAGGGTGCGGCCCGCCGTGTACCGGCGGGCCCGGGTTCGCCACCGGGCGATGCTGGCCGAGTGGCAGGTGGAGGTTGGGCGGCTCGAAGAAGCTGTTCAGAACTGGCACCTGGCCCTGGATGACTACCCGCAGGTGCAGTCGGGTCGGGCGGACGACCGGTTCCGGGCGATGGTGGTCGCGACGAGATCCCATGCGAGGAATCCCCGGGTGCGTGAACTGCTGGAGCGGGCCCGGCCGATGGTGGGTGTGTGGCGGGTCTGAATCAGGGGAGCAGGGCGGCGAGTTCGGACTCGAAGAGGACCTCGGGGTCGAACCGCATGCCGGTGAAGTGGCCGGCGAGTTCGAGGGACAGGACGCCGTGGAGGCGGGTCCAGAGGGTGAGGAAGAGGGCGAGGGCCTCGGGTGGGGCGGGGTGGTTGGCGGCCCAGGCGCGGTGGGTGGCGAGGTGGGCGGCGAGGGGGGAGGCGGGGGCGGCCGGGGGGAGGGCGGCGGCGCAGGCGTCGAGCAGGGCGGTGGCGATCTCCCGGGAGATCGCGGTGGTGTCCTCGGGCGCCTGGTAGCCGGGGATCGGGGTGCCGTAGACCAGCAGGTAGCGCTGGGGGTCGGTGAGGGCCCAGCTGCGCAGGGCGCGGGCGAGGGCGGGCAGGTCCGCGCCGGTGGCGGCGGCCGCGGCGAGGGTGTCGGCGAGGCTGCGGTAGGCCTCGCGGACGAGTTCGGTGATCAGCTCGTCGCGGTTGGCGAAGTAGCGGTAGAGGGCGGGGCCGCTCATGCCCATCCGTTTGGCGATGGCGTTGAGGGAGAGCGCGGAGGCGCCGGCGGTGGCGATCTGCTCCCAGGCGCGTTCCATGACCTCGGCGCGCACCTGGGTGCGGTAGCGCTCGCGGGGGGTGGTGGACTCCGTCTTCGCCATGGTTAGAAGGTATCACGGAAGCTATTGACTGTCGGAACGGTGAGGAGTTAGAACTTCTAACGAGAGGGATGGCCTCTAGGGAAGGAAATGCCATGTCCGGAATCCGGGCCGCCGTGATCACGGTTCCGCTGGTCGTCGGGATCCTCGGTGGGGCCGCCGTGCCCGCTGGGGCACAGCCCGCCAAGGGGCTCACCTGCCGGGGCGCGGGCGTCGACCCCGCCGCGCAGGTGCGGTACCGGACGGAGGCGGTGATCGACGCGCCGCCGGCCGTCATCTGGAGGCTGCAGACGGACGTCGACCGCTGGCCGTCCTGGCAGCGGCCCGTCACGAGCGCGGAGCGGCTGGACCACGGCCGCTTCCGGGCCGGGTCGGCGTTCCACTGGACGACGCCCGTACCGCCGGGGACCGGGATCCCGGCCACCGGCCTGGACATCACCTCGACCGTGCGTCAGGTCGAGCGGGGCTCCTGCATCCGCTGGACCGGTCCGGCGGTCGGGGAGGGGGTGCACATCGACGGGGTGCACGTCTGGAACTTCAGCAGGGTCGAGGGCGGGGTGAAGGTGAGCACCGAGGAGACCCACACCGGGCCGCAGGTCGACGCCGACGTGCCGATGGCGACGGAGATCCTCAAGGCGGGTCTGGAGGGGTGGCTGGCCGATCTCAAGGCCGCCGCCGGGGCGCGGGCATCCCGGTGGACGCCCGCGCCCCGGTCGTGATCAGCCGGACAGGCGCTCCGCCGCCTCGTCCTCGCTGAGCGCCTCGATCTCCGCGATCAGCAGTTCCTCGACGCGCGCGGCGAGCGCGGCGGCCGTGGAGAGCTCGAAGGCGTCGCGGATCGGGACGTCCAGCCCGACGCCCGCGCGGATCCGGGCGACCACCCGGGTGACCAGCAGCGAGTCCCCGCCGAGTTCGAAGAAGTCGTCGAGGGCGCCGACCCGGGGCACACCCAGGACCTCCTGCCACAGCTGGGTGACCAACTGCTCGGCGTCGGTGCGCGGCGCCACGTACCGGCTCGCGGCGGCCGGGGCCGGTTCGGGCAGGGCGGCGGTGTCGAGCTTGCCGTTGAGGGTCAGCGGGAGGGCGTCGAGGAGGACGACGGTCTCGGGGACCAGGTACGCGGGCAGCCGTACGGCCAGGTGTTCGCGCAGCGCGGCGGGGTCGGGCCCGGCGGCACCGGGGGCCGGGACGGCGTACGCCACCAGGCGGCGGCCGCCGAGCACCACGGCGGCGGCGCGCAGCACGTCCGGACGGCCGGTCAGGGCGGACTCGATCTCGGCCGGTTCGATCCGGTAGCCGCGCAGCTTGACCTGCTCGTCGGTGCGGCCGAGGTAGTCGAGGGTGCCGTCGGTGCGCCAGCGGGCCCGGTCGCCGGTGCGGTACATCGCACCGCCGCCGAACGGGTCGTCGACGAACGCGGCGGCCGTGAGGTCCTGGCGGCCCAGGTAGCCGCGGGCCAGGCCGGCGCCGCCGATGTACAGCTCGCCCTCCGAGCCGCGCGGCAGCAGGGCGCCGCGCTCGTCGAGCACGTACAGCCGCACCCCCGGCAGCGGGCGGCCGAGCGGCGGGCGGCGCCCGGCGTCCGGGGCGCCGAGGTCGGCGGCGGTGACGATGACGGTGGCCTCGGTCGGGCCGTAGGTGTTGACCAGCCGGACGGCGTCGCCGTGCCGCTCGCGCCAGCGGGCGACGGCGTCGGCGCGGGCCTCGGAGCCGCCGAGCACCACCAGCCGCAGGGCGGCCGGCCACGCGGTGCGCTCGTCGTGCGAGACCAGCTCCTCCCAGTAGGCGGTCGGCAGGTCGAGCACGGTGACGGACGGGCCGTGCGGGCCGCGCAGCAGCTCGGGCAGGGTGCGCCCGCCGCCGGGGAGCAGGACGACGCGGGCGCCGGCGGCGAGCGCGGGCCACAGCTCCTCGGCGTGGGTGTCGAAGCCGATCGAGGCGAACTGGACGATCCGGTCCTCCGGCGTCAGGCGGTAGCCGTCCGGGCCGGCCATCCAGTCGACGCGGGCGGCCAGCGCGGCGTGGTCGACGGCCACGGCCTTGGGGGTGCCGGTGGAGCCCGAGGTGTAGAGGACGTAGGCGAGACCGGCGCGCCCGTCGGCCGTCACCGGGTCGGCGCCGGGCCGGATGCGCAGGCCCTCGCCGTCCTCGTCCGTCAGCAGCAGGACGGCACCCGACTCGCGCAGCATCAGCTGCCGCCGCTCCTGCGGGTGGGCCGGGTCGAGCGGCAGGTAGCCCGCGCCGGCCTTCCAGATCGCCAGCAGGGCGGTCACGAGGTCGAACGAGGGCGCCAGCCGGACGGCCACCAGCTGCCCGGCGACCGGGCCGAGCCGCTCGGCCAGCCCGGTGGAGCGGCGATCGAGTTCGCCGTAGGAGAGGACCTCGCCGTCGCACTCCAGCGCCGGGGCGTCCGGTGCGGCGGCGGCCCGTTCGGCGAAGCGGGCGAGGACGGGGCGGACCGTGGACGCCGGGGCGGGACCGGTGCCCAGGGCGAGCAGCTCGGCGCGCTCCTGCGCCCCGATCAGCCAGTCGCCGTGCAGCGGCACCGCGGCGTCCTCGACGGCGGCGGCCAGCAGGGCGCGGCAGCGGGTGCCGAGCGCGGTCACCGTCGCCGGGTCGAGGACCTCCCGGTCGAAGCAGAAGGAGAGCGTCAGGCCGCCGTCCGGGGTGCGCCAGCTGTCCAGCAGCAGATCGGTCTTGGCGCGCTCGAAGCCCGAGTCCATGGAGGCCGTGCGCACCCCGGCGGGCAGCGCCGCGCCGCCGTCCTCGCCGGCCGCCAGGTCGTACTGGCTCTGGTGGACGAACACCGCCTGGTAGAGCGGCGCCGCACCGGCCTCGGCGGGCAGGTCCAGATGGGCGGCGAGCCGCTCCAGCGGGACGTCCTGGTGGCTCAGCGCGCCCAGGGTGGCGGTGCGGACGCGGTGCAGCACGGTGCGGAAGCCGGGCTCGCCGGTGAGATCGGCGCGCAGCACGCCGGTGCGGGCGAAGTAGCCGACCAGCTCCTCCTGCGCCGCCTCGGTGCGGCCCGCGAGCGGGGTGCCGACCACGAAGTCGGTGCTGCCGGCCCAGCGGGCGAGCACGCACTGGTAGGCGGCCAGCAGCACCATGAACGGGGTGCAGCGCTCGCGCCGGGCCAGCGCGTCCAGGGCCGCCGTCAGCTCCGGGTCCAGGGCGACGGTGGCGAAGCCCGCCGGGTGGAGCGGCTCGGCGGGCCGCGGGTGGTCCAGCGGCAGCCGCAGCCGGCCGGTGCCGGCGAGCTTCTCGGCCCAGTAGCGGAACGCCGCCTCGGCGCCGCCCGCGGCCGCGCGCTCCTGCTCGGCGCGCGCGACGTCGCCGTACCGCAGGGCGAGCGGCGCGAGCGCGGCCGGCGCCTCGCCGAGCGCCTCCCGGTACAGCGCGAGCAGTTCGCGCCACAGGATCCGGAACGACCAGCCGTCCGAGACGATGTGGTGGACGACCAGGGCGAGCGCGTGCTCGTCCGGCCCGGCGGAGACCAGGACGGCGCGCAGCGGCGGGCGCCCGGCGAGCTCGAACGGCGCGTTGACGGCGGGGCGGCAGGCGTCGGTGAAGTCGTGCTCGGTGGCGCCGGGCGCGAGCGCGACCAGGTCGAGCGGGACGGGCGCGGGCGGTTCGACCAGCTGGACGGGCGCCTCGCCGTCCAGGGCGAAGCGGGTGCGCAGCGGTTCGTGGCGGGCCGTCAGCCGCTCCAGCGCGGTGCGCAGCGCGGCGACGTCCAGCGGGCCGCTCCACCGGCGGCACAGGTACATGTTGAACCCGGCGTCGGCGGGGTGGAGCTGCTGGAGGAACCAGAGCCGGCGCTGTTCCTCGGTGAGCGGGTGGACGGCCTCGGCGGGGCGGGCGGCGCCGGGGGTCCGGTCGGTGGTGGTCATCGGATGGTGGCCTCGGTTCGGGTACGGCGCGCGGCGGCGGGTTCCGCGGGGGCGGCGGGGAGGGCTTCGGACGGGGACGCGGCCTCGGCGCGGGCCGAGAGGGTGGCCAGGCCGACCAGGTCGTCCGGCTCGGCGTCGGGGACGTCGCGGTCGAAGTGACGCAGCGCCGGGACGGCGAGGCAGACGAGCACCAGCAGCGCCATCGCGAGCCCGAACAGCAGGTAGAGCAGGCCGATGCCACGGCCGTCGCCGGTGCCGATCAGCCGGCCGACGGTGCCGGCCAGCGCGCCGTCCTCGTCGACCCACGGCTGGACCAGGCGCGGCCCGAGCGGTGCGACGACGGCGAAACCGACCGGCAGGGTGGACCAGGCCACCATGGTGTTGACGGCGATCACCCGGCCGTGGAAGCGCAGCGGCACCTTGGTCTGCACGATCGTCGCGTAGACGCCGTTGACCAGCCCGAGCCCGTACGCCATGCCGAAGGCGCCGAGCGCCACGGGCCAGATGCTGGGGCGCAGGCCGGTCACCAGGCAGGCGGCGGCGAGGCCGAGGGTGGCGAACAGGACGCCGCGCAGCCGCAGCCGGCGCGGCCCGCCCCAGACCAGCAGGGTCAGCCCGCCGAGCACCGCGCCGAGTCCGGCCGCGACCGAGACCCAGCCGGCGGCCGCGAGCGGGGCGAAGGAGAGCACCAGCGGGGTGGTGAGCAGGAACAGCGGCGACAGGAAGATGTTGAGCACCGCGAAGAACAGCAGCATCGCCCGGAAGTGCCGGCTGCCGAGCGCCCGCCGGAAGCCGGCCCGGATCTCGGCGGCGACGCTCTCGCGCCGGCGTGCGGCCATCACGTCGGGGAAGCGCACGGCCAGGGTGACACCGGTGGCGACCACGTAGCTGGCGACGTCCATCACGAGGATGCCGCCGAGGCCGAGGGCCGACAGCAGACCGACCGCGAACAGCGGGACCAGGAACTGGGCGAGGCCGAAGGCCATCTGGACGACGCCGTTGGCGCGGCCGAGGAAACGTTTCGGTACGAGCTGCGGAACCGCCGAGTTCCAGGCCAGCCGCTGGAAGGTCAGCGCCGTCGACAGCATCGCGATCAGCACGTAGGCGTGCCAGACCTGCAACGCGTCGGTCAGGTACAGCAGCAGCATCACCGCCTGGGTGAGGCCCGCCGCGACGTCGCCGTAGAGCATGATCCGGCGCCGGTCGCCGCGGTCCACCAGCGCCCCGGCCAGCGGCGCGGTGAGGATGCCGGGCACCAGACCGCAGGCGGCCAGCAGGCCGAACTGGGCGAGCGAGCCGGTGGTCAGGTAGATCCACACCGGCAGGGCGAACTCGGTGAGCGCCGAGCCGATCATCGAGATCTGCTGGCCGGCGGCGACGCCGAGGAAGCGGCGCATGGTCGGCCGCACCGCCGCGGCCGAGCGCTCGGGGGCCTGCGCGGCGTCCCGGGACAGCCCGGCCAGCCACCAGGTGGCGCCCTCGGTGCGCCGGTGCCGGTCCTCCTCGCCGTCCGCCACCGAGCGGTGCACGGTGGTGAGGATCTCCGCGAGCTCGGCGGCCCGGTACTTGAGGTAGAAGTGGCCGGCCTCGTCGAGCACCACCACGCCGGTGGTGCCGCTGAGCCGGTGCCACTCGCGGTAGCGCTCCTCGTAGAACTCGGTGGCCGGGTCCCGGTCGCCGCAGACCGCGTACACCGGGGCGGCGATCCGGACGTCCTCGCCCCCGCCCTCCTCGATGCCCTCGAACAGCCGGGTGAAGTACTGCTCGGCCTCCCGGGTGCCGATCCGCCGGTTCGCCACCATCAGGCGCAGCTGCTCGGTGCCGACCTCGTCGGTGTCCAGGCCCGCCGCCGCCAGGGCGTTGATCATGCCCTGGTCGCTGCGCAGCCGGTCCGCGGTGCGGGCCCACCACTCGCCGACGGCGGCGCCGCGACCGCGCGGCCGGGCGAACGGGAAGATGCCGCCGAGGTGGATGGCGTCGATCTCGCGCCCGGCGGCCTCCACCCGCCGGGCGATCTCGACGGCCAGCCGGACGCCGACGCCGCAGTGGCCGTACAGCACGATCCGGCCCTCGACGGTGTCCAGGATCTCCTGGGCGCAGCCGGCCGCCACCTCGTCGACGTCCATCGCCTCCTCGCCCAGCTCGTGGCCGGGGACGGCCAGCGAGTGCAGGGCCCAGTCGGCGGGCAGGGCGTCGGCGAGCGGCTTGTAGATGAGCGCGCTGCCGCCGCCGTACGGCGTGCAGACCAGGCTCGCGGTGACCTTGCGGCCGGCCGGGGTGAGCAGGTGCAGCAGGCTGCGCGGGCCCCGGTCGGCGTGCGGGTCGCTGACCAGGGCGGCCAGCCGGCGCACGGTGGGGTACTTGAAGAGGTCCATCACCCCGACCGGGGTGGGGAGTTCGGGGTAGGCGCGGCGCAGCTTGGCGACCACCTGGGTGGCCAGCAGGGAGTGCCCGCCGAGTTCGAAGAAGTCGTCCAGCGCGCCGACCCGGGGCACCCCGAGCAGCTCGGCCCACAGGGCGGCCAGGAACTCCTCGGCCTCGCCCTCCGGTTCGACGAACTCGCCGCTCGCGGCGGGCTCCTCGGGCTCGGGCAGGTTCCGTCGGTCGACCTTGCCGTGGGCCAGCAGCGGCAGCCGCTCCAGCACCACGAAGCGGGCCGGGACCATGTAGTCGGGCAGCACCTCGGCGAGGGTGTCGCGCAGTTCGGCCGGGGTCGGGGCCGGGCCGTCGCCCGGGTGCTCCAGGTAGCCGACCAGGGTCTGCCGCAGCCCCTCGCCGCGGGCCAGCACGACGGCCTGGGTGATGCCGGGCAGGGCGGTGAGGGCGGCCTCGACCTCGCCGGGCTCGACCCGGTAGCCGCGCACCTTGATCTGGTCGTCGGCCCGGCCCAGGTAGTCCAGGGTGCCGTCGGTGCGCCAGCGGGCCAGGTCGCCGGTGCGGTAGAGGCGGTCGCCGGGCGCGCCGAACGGGTCGTCGACGAAGCGCTCGGCGGTCAGGTCGGGGCGGCCCAGGTAGCCGCGGGCCAGCCGGTCGCCGCCCAGGTACAGCTCACCCGTGACGCCCGGCGGCACCGGCTGCCCGGCGGTGTCGAGGACGTGGCAGCGGGCGCCGGCCAGCGGGGTGCCGATGGGGGTGCTGCCCGGGCCGGCGGCCTCGGCGGTCACCTCGTGGACGGTCACGCCGACGGTGGCCTCGGTCGGGCCGTAGTGGTTGAAGACGGCGCACCGGCCGAGCGCGGCGAGTTCGGCGGCCCACGGCCAGGCCGAGGCCTCGCCGCCGAGCACCAGGGCCCGGCGCGGCAGCAGGCGCTCCATCGGGGCGTCGGCACCGAGCGCGGCCAGGTGGGAGGGCGTCATCTTGAGGTAGTCGAGGCGCAAGGCCTCGACGCGCTCGGCGAGTTCGGCTCCGGCGATCCGGCGGGGCAGCAGGTGGACCCGGCCGCCGGTGCTCAACGCGAGGTAGAGCATGGTGATGCTGAAGTCGAAGGAGAGCGACTGCAGCAGCCCGTAGCCGGCGCCCGGTTCGATCCGCAGCCGCTCCCGGACCCCGGCCAGGTAGTTGAGGATCTGACGGTGCTGGACGGCGACACCCTTGGGGGTGCCGGTGGAGCCGGAGGTGTAGATGACGTAGGCCAGGTGGTCCGCGCCCGAGAGCTCCTCCAGCGGCTGCGGGTCGCGCGGCGCGGGGTCGGTGTCCAGCAGCAGCGCGGCGCCGTCGTAGCCGGGGAAGCGCTCGCGCAGCGCCGCGTCGGTGAGCAGCACCCGCACCCCGGCGTCGGCGGCCAGGTGGGCGAGGCGGGCGGGCGGCTGCTCCGGGTCCAGCGGCAGGTAGGCGCCGCCGGCCTTGAGCACGCCGACCAGGGCGACCGCCAGCTCGGGCGACTGCTCCAGGCAGACCGCGACCCGGTCGTCCGGTCCGACGCCGAGCGCCCGCAGCCGCCGGGCGAGGCCGTTGGCGCGCTCGTCCAGCTCCCGGTAGTCGACGGTGCGGCCCTCGAACTCCAGGGCCGGGCGGTCGGGGTGGGCGCGCGCGGTGGCGGCGAGCAGGCCGGTGAGCGTGCGGGGGCCGTCGGCGGGGTCGGGCAGCGCGGGCCCGGCCGCCCACCGCTCCAGGACGTCGCGCCGCTCGCCGGGGGTGAGCAGCGGCAGCCGGGAGACCGGCCGGTCCGGGTCGGCGACCGCCGCCGCGACCAGCAGTTCGAAGCGCTCGACCAGGTGCCGCACGGTGGCGGCGTCGAACAGGTCGGTGCGGTAGGTGAGCAGCCCGTACAGGCCGCCGTCGGACTTCTCCCGCAGGTAGAAGGCGAGGTCGGTGCGGGTGGTGGCGGCCTCGTGCCCGAAGCTCTCGGCGGCCGGCGCGCCGGCGGGGCCGGTGGCGGGGGAGGCGCTGCGGTCGCCGTAGTTCTGGAAGGCGAAGCTGACCTGGAAGACGGCGGAGCGGCTGACGTCGCGCTCGATGTCGAGGTCGGCCACCATCTGCTCGAACGGCACCTCCTGGTGGGTGTACGCGTCGAGGGTGGTCGCGCGCACCCGCCGGAGCAGCTCGGTGAAGGCGGGGTCGCCCTCCAGTCGGGCCCGGATCGGCAGCATGTTGACGAACAGGCCGACCACGCCCTCCAGTTCGCGGTGGAGGCGGCCGGCGACCGCCGAGCCGATCGCGAAGTCCCGCTGCCCGGCGTGCCGGCCGAGCAGCGTCTGCAGTGCGGCCATCAGGACCATGTACCCGGAGGCGTTCGCGGAGCGAGCCAACGCGGCGATGCCGCGGCCGAGTTCGGGGCTCCAGTGGAACTCGGTGGCGGCGCCCTCGAAGGTCAGCACCGGCGGGCGGGGCCGGTCGGTGGGCAGCTCCAGGGCCGGGACCTCGCGCAGCTCCTCGCGCCAGTACGCCCGGGAGGCGGCCAGCGCCTCGCCGCCCAGGCGCTCCCGCTGCCACACCGCGTAGTCGCCGAACTGGACGGGCAGCGCTGGCAGTTGGTCGGGTGTGCCGTGGGCGTGCCGGGCGTAGAGCGCGTCGAGTTCGCGGTGCAGGAGGTCGAGCGACCAGCCGTCGCTGACGATGTGGTGCATGACCAGGGCGAGCACGTGCTCGTCCGGGGCCGTGCGCACCAGCAGGGCCCGCAGCAGCGGGCCTTCGGCCAGGTCGAACGGCCGCGCCACCCGCTCGCCGAGTTCCCGGGCGGCGCGGCCGGCCGGGTCCGGGTCGTCGGTGGCGTCGACGAACTCGGCCGCGCACGGGCCGGGTTCGGAGATCCTGACCAGTGCGGTGCCCTCGGGGGTGGCGGGGAAGGCCATCCGCAGCGCCTCGTGCCGGGCCAGCAGGTCGGTGAGGGCGGCGTCCAGCGCGGTGCGGTCGAGCGGGCCGCGCAGCCGGCGGGCCGGGGCGAGGGTCCAGGCGGTGGAGCCGGGGGCGAACTGGTCCATGAACCAGAGCCGTTCCTGGCCGCTGGAGAGCGGTACCTCGGCGCCCGGGGGCCGGGCGGGCACGGTGCTCGCGGGGGTGGGCCCGGTGGCGTCCGCGGAGCCGGCCGCGGCGGCGCGCAACCGCTGGGCGAGCAGGGCGCGCTTGGTCGCGGACAACCCGGGGGCGGGGTCCTGGAGGTCGGTCATCGGTGTTCCATTCGGCGCACGTCGGGGCGGTCGGCCGCGTGCCGTCGGGCGGGGTCGCCACGAGGCCGGGCCGCCGCGGGGTGAGGAGGCGAGGGCGCAGGGAGGGAGACGCGGGAGCGGGTGCGGGAGGCCCGGGCGGGCCTCCCGCGGGTCAGCGCAGGTCGCGGACGGCCGCGGCGATGCCGAGCGGGGTCGGGGTGGCGAAGAAGACGTCGAAGTCCAGCTCGACGCCGAGCAGGTCACGGATCCTGGCGGTGATCTGGATGATCGTCAGGGAGTGCCCGCCGAGTTCGAAGAGGTCGTCCTCGGGGCCGAGACCGGGCAGGCGCAGCACCTCGGACCAGATCCCGAGCACCGCGGTGAGCACCTCGTCCCGTTCCCGCCCGACGGGCGGCGCGCCGGCCGCCTCGACCGGTGCCGGGGGGACGGGCAGTGCGCGCCGGTCCAGCTTGCCGTTGGGCGTCAGCGGCAGCCGGTCGAGCACCAGGAAGCGCTGCGGGACGGCGGCGCCGGGCAGCGAGCGCTGGAGGAAGGCGCGCAGCTCGGCGGGGGCGGGGGCGGCGCTCCCGGCGGCCGGCACCAGGTACCCGGCGACGAACGGCTCCTCGCCGTCCTCCTCCCGGTGCACCGCGGCGGCGGCCTCGGCGAGCGCCGGGTGGGCGAGCAGCGCCGACTCGATCTCGCCCAGCTCGATCCGGTGGCCGCGGATCTTGACCTGGTCGTCCAGCCGGCCGAGGAACTCCAGTTCGCCCCCGGGGCTCCAGGCGACCAGGTCGCCGGTGCGGTAGAGGCGCTCGCCGGGCGCGCCGAACGGGTCGTCGACGAAGCGCTCGGCGGTCAGCCCGGGCCGCCCCAGGTAGCCCTCGGCGAGGCCGTCGCCGCCCAGGTACAGCTCGCCCGGCACGCCGATCGGCAGTGGCCGGCGCCGGCGGTCCAGGACGTAGGCGCGGGTGTTGGCGATCGGGGTGCCGATCGGGACGGCCTCCGGCGCCCGGGGGAGTTCGGCGCAGGTGGACCAGACGGTGGTCTCGGTCGGCCCGTAGACGTTGAGCAGCCGGTCGGTGCCGGCCCGCAGCTCCCGGGCCAGCGGCAGCGGCAGCGCCTCGCCGCCGACCAGGCCGGTCAGCCCGGCGGGCAGCGGTCCGGCGCCGAGCAGCACCCGCCAGCCCGAGGGGGTGGCCTGGACGTGGGTGACGCCCTCGCGCTCGACCAGGGCGCGCAGCCCCGGCCCGTCCACCGCCAGGCCGTCCGGGGCCAGCACCAGCCGTCCGCCGGTGGTCAGCGGCAGCAGCAGTTCGAGGGCGGAGATGTCGAAGGACAGCGAGGTGAGGCCGAGCCAGACGTGCTGCGGGCCGGAGTCCAGCAGGTCGGAGAAGGCGGCGAGCAGGTTGGTCAGCGCCCGGTGGCCGATCTCCACGCCCTTGGGGCGGCCGGTGGAGCCGGAGGTGTAGAGCACGTAGGCGAGCCGGCCCGGGGCGGTGTCGGTCGGCGCGGCGGCGTCCGTGTCCGTGGCCCCGGCCAGCCGGAGCACCGCCGGGGCGGCGGCGGCCACCTCGGGCGCCGGCTCGCGGTCGGCCAGCAGCAGGGCGGCGCCGGAGTCGGCGAGCACGAAGGCGAGCCGCTCGGCCGGGTAGCCCGGGTCCAGCGGCAGGTAGCCGGCGCCGACGGCGTGAACGGCGAGCAGCGCGGCCGGCAGGTCGGCGGTGCGGGCGAGGTGCAGGCCGACCAGGTCGCCCCGGCCGATGCCGGCCGCGCTCAGCGCGCCGGCCAGCCGCTCGGCGCGCTCCAGCAGGTCGCGGTAGCCGAGCCGCTGCTCGCCGGCCACCACGGCGAGGGCGTCCGGGGTGGCGGCGGCCCGCGCGCGGACCAGGTCGAGCACGGTCCGGTCGGCCGGGTGGTCGCGGTGGGTGGCGTTCCAGGCGGTGGTGACGAGGCGCCGCTCGGCCGCGTCGAGCAGTGGCAGGTCGCCGAGCGGGGTCGCCGGGTCGGCGGTGGCGGCGGCCAGCAGGGTGGCGAGGTGGCCGGCGATCCGCCGGGCGGCGGCGGGGGCGAGCACGGCCGGGTCGTACTGGAGGGAGAAGTCGATCGCCTCCGGGGCCTCGACGGCCTGCAGGTGCAGGGTGTTGCGGGCCGCGTGGTGGAAGACCGTCCAGTCGACCCGGGTGGTGCTGCCGGGGAAGACCGGCTCGGTGGTGGTGCGCCGGCGGTAGCCGAAGGAGACCGGGGCGAGCCCGGCCCGGGGGGTGAGCCCGGGCACGGCGGCGCCGAACGGCACGGTGCGGTGCGCCGAGACCAGCCGGACCTCGGCGCGCACGGCGCGGGCGTAGTCCGCGAACGGGGCGTCCTCGTCGGCGTCGGCCGGGGCGTACACCGGCAGCTCGTTGACGAACAGGCCGATCGCCTCGTGCCGGCCGGGGCGGCGGGTGGAGAACGGCACGGCGACGGGGACGGCCTCGCCGCCGTAGCGGCGCAGCAGGCCGTGCAGGGCGGCGAGCAGGAACTCGAAGACGGTGACCCCGGCCTGCGCGGCGGCGTCGGCGAGCGCGGCCCGGCCGGCGTCGTCGAGCCGCCAGGTGACGGCCTCGCCGGGGCCGGCGTCGGTGGTGGCCCGCGGGCCGCCGGGCAGCACCGGGGCGGTGGCGGCGGCCCACCGGGGGCCGTGGTACGCGGCGGCCCGTTCGACCTCGTCGGCGGAGGAGGCGGAGGAGGAGGAGGCGGAGGAAACGCTGGAAGCGGCGGCGGTGACGGCCCCGGCGCCGACGGCTCCGGCGGGCGCCTCACCCGCGAGGGCGGCGGCGTACGCGGCGGCCAGGTCGGCGGCGAGCACGTCCTTCGAGGTGCCGTCGAAGACCGCGTGGTGGGCGACCACCAGCAGCTCGGCGCCGCCGTCCGCCCGCTGGTGCAGCGTGAACCGGGCGAGCGGCCCGGCGGCCAGGTCGAAGGGGAGGGCGAGCTCCTCTGCGAGCCGCTTGGCGAGGGCCTCGCCGCTGTCGGCGGCGGTGTCGAGGACGGTGAGCGCGGGCGCGTGCCCGGCGGGGACCAGGCGGACCACGCCGTCCCGCTCCACCAGGACGGCGCCGAGCGCCGGGTGCCGGGCGGCGGTCGCGGCGACCGCGCGGGCCAGGGCGTCGGCGTCGATCCGGTCGAAGTCCAGGCGCAGCGCGAGGTGGAAGACCTCGGGGACGTGGGTGAGCCTGCTGGTGAGCCAGATCCCGTGCTGGGCGGGGGAGGCGAGCCCGGTGGCGTCCGTCGCTCTCGCCGGGTCCCCGGCGGCTGAGGCGGGGTCGGGCCGGTTGGGGGAGTCGGACATGCTGTGCTCGATTCGGGAGTCGGAGACGGAGCTGCGGGGCACCCGTCCGAGCGGTGGCCGTGGCGGCGCGGACGCGGCACGGCGCGGTCGGACGGCGCGGCTGCCGAAGGGTGGCCGGCCCGCCCCGCGGACCGGTCGGCAGGCGCCGAGGCACGGCCGGACCCGACTCCCAGGATTCCCCCCTGATGCGTCGGACGATCCGATCCTCTCCCCCGTTCGAAGATCATTGGCCTGGACCTGCCGAGAGATTTCCACACACCACATGCCTCGTCAAGGGTTGTCCACGACCTGGCCGGTGCTTGCCGACGGTTCGTCAACTACCTTCCTTTTCGGGGATTCCCGGACATTTGAAGGGGTGCCGTCAAGAATGCCGTGACGGCTGGGGCGGCCGGTGCCGACAAGAACGGCCGATCCGGCGCAAGTTGTCTGTACAGCTCCGGGTTCACTGTCGGTCATCGAAGCGCCATCGAACCCGCCGGTCCCGTCCATCTGGGGCCCGTACACATAACGGGTCTGGACCAAAGCGTCCGACCACCCCCGCTCTGTACGAGGAGTCACCCCCGATGAGTCCGAAGCCCGAACTGTCGCGCCGCACCCTGCTCGGCGGCGCGGCGGCGGCCGCCGTGCTGTCCGCCCTCCCGCTCAGCGTGCGCGAGGCGCTCGCCGCGCCGGCCCGCCCCGGCCGCCTGGCGGACATCCAGCACGTCGTGGTGTTCATGCAGGAGAACCGCGCCTTCGACCACTACTTCGGCACCCTGGCCGGCGTCCGCGGCTTCGGCGACCGCACGGCGGTGCGCGGAGTCAACGGCCGCTCGGTCTTCCACCAGCCGGACCCCGGCCGCAAGGAGGGCTACCTGCTGCCCTTCGCGATGAACGCCGCCCACACCAACGCCTACCAGCAGGGCGCCCCCGCGTTCGGCTTCGTCGACTCGATGAAGGCCTGGAACGACGGCCTCGCCGACGGCTCGGTCACCCGCCGCTCCGGCGGCTGGCTCGGCCAGGGCTACTACGAGAGCGCCGACATGCCCTTCTACCACGCGCTCGCCTCGGTGTTCACCACCTGTGACGCCTACTACGCGTCGGTGCAGTGCAACACCAACACCAACCGCGACCACTTCATGACGGGCACCAGCGGCGGCACCGTCCGGGACACCCCGGTCACCGACAACACCGAGATCCCCGGCGGCTACGAGTGGACCACTTACGCCGAGCGCCTGGAGAAGGCCGGCGTCAGCTGGAGGACCTACCAGGCGCTGGACAACTTCGACGACAACGCGCTCGCCTGGTTCGCCCCCTTCGTCAAGGCCAAGCCCGGTGAGCCCCTCTACGAGCGCGGCATGCGCGCCGTCGGCGACCCGGCCAAGAAGAACGACCCCTTCGCGATGGGCGACGCCCTGGTCGAGGCCTTCGCCGCCGACGTCCGGGCCGACACCCTCCCGCAGGTCTCCTGGATCGTCGCCCCCGCCGCGCTCTCCGAGCACGCCAACTACGCGCCGCCGAACGGCGAGCACCTCACCGCCCGGCTGCTGGCGGCCCTCGCGGCCAGGCCCGAGGTGTGGCAGAAGACCGTCTTCATCCTCAACTACGACGAGCACGGCGGGTTCACGGACCACCACCTGCCGCCCGTCCCGCCGCTGGCCGCCGGGCGCGGCAAGTCCACCGTGCCGGTCGACGGCGAGGTGGTCGTCCGGGTGAGCAAGGGCGGCTCCACCTACCACCGGGTGGTGAGCCAGGACGGCACGTACCGGGTCAGGGCCGCCGACGGCTCGCTCACCTGGTCCGCCACCCTGCCCGCCGGCGAGACCCTGGTCTCCGGCCCCTACCCGATGGGCCTGGGCGTGCGGGTGCCGATGATCGTCGTCTCGCCGTGGACCCGCGGCGGCGTCGTCGACTCCACCGTCTACGACCACACCTCGGTGCTGCGCTTCCTGGAGCAGCGGTTCGGCATCCAGGAGCCCAACATCAGCCCCTGGCGGCGCTCGGTCTGCGGTGACCTCACCAACGTCTTCGACTTCTCCGGCCGCGACCCGCGCTGGCCCGAGCTGCCGGACACCAGCGGCAACCGCCAGAAGGTCACCGACACCGGCAAGCTGCCCGCGCCCACCGTGCCCGACCCGCAGGTCTTCCCGAAGCAGCAGCGCGGCACCCGGGCCGCCCGCCCCGCCCCGTACGACCTGATCGTCAAGCCGCGCCTCAAGGGCGACCAGCTGACCGTCGACTTCTTCAACCAGGGCAAGCAGGGCGCCGTCTTCGCGGTCCACCCGGAGCCCGGCACCCCGCCGCGCCACTACACCGTCGGCGCCAAGTCCCGGCTCTCCGACGTCTGGACGGTCGGCCAGGACGGCTACGACCTGCGCGTGCACGGCCCCAACGGCGCGCTGTGGCACCTGCGCGGCACCGTCGACGCGCCCTACGAGATCTCGCTCTCCGAGGAGAAGAACGGCAAGGTGCTGGAGGTGGACGTGATCAACCGCTCGCGCACCGCCCAGACCTTCCTGGTCGGCGACCTCGCCTACGGCGACGGCCTGCGCGAGGTGCGGGTCGCGGCCGGCGACGACAGGACGGTCAACGTCAAGGTCGGCCCCGAGGGCTGGTACGACGTCGCCGTCGGCGTCCGCGGCGAGCTGGGCTTCCGCCGCCGGATCGCCGGCCGCTTCCCCTGGGACGGCGAGCACCTGCTGACCGACCCGGCGATGGGCCTGCCCGACCCGCTGGCCGTGGACGTCGCGCTCAAGGCCGCCTCGACCACCATCGACGAGGCGATCCTGCTGCCCGGCCGCCCGGCCCGGGTCACCGCCCGCTTCACCGCCACCACCGCGCTGAGCGCGCTGGAGGCGCAGCCGGTCGTCCCGGCCGGCTGGACGGTCGCCGCCGTCACCGCGCCGCCCGCCGCGCTCGCCGCCGGGGCCACCGCCACCGCCGAGTGGGACGTCACCCCGCCCGGCCGGCTGCCCGACGGCGCCACCCACCGCGTCCTGGTCACCGCCCGGGCGCTGGCCGACGGCCGCTTCGCCGTCGCCGACGGCGAGATCGCCGCCCGCACCGCGCCGGTGATGGCCGGCCACCTGCTCGGCGAGGACTTCGAGTCGCTGGCCGGCGCGCTCCAGCCGGTCGGCGGGGTGCTCGGCTGGACGGCGCAGGCGCCGCAGGGCTGGTCGGTGGTCAACGCCCCGGGCATGCCGCAGGGCACCACCCGCCTGCAGGGCTGGACCTTCCACACCAAGCGCGAGTGGTCGAGCCCGGCCGGCCAGGACCGCGGCAACTTCACCCGGGGCCTGGGCGTCCTGGCCGTCGCCGACCCGGACGACTGGGACGACACCGGCTCGCCGTCCAAGAAGGGCGTCTTCGACTCGACCCTGGTCTCGCCCGCCGTGCCCGTCCCGGCCGGCGCCACCACCCTGTACCTGGGCTTCGACTCGCACTACCGGCAGGAGGCCCCGCAGAAGGCCGCGGTCACCGCCGTCTTCGACAACGGCACCGAGACCCGCCTGGTGTTCTACAGCTCCGACACCACCGGCAACGACAACGCCGGCAAGGACGTCCAGAACGCCTTTGTGAGCAAGCAGTTCGCCGTTCCGGCGGGCGCCCGCAGCGTGACGCTGAGGTTCCGGATGTACGACGCCGGCAACAACTGGTTCTGGGCCGTCGACCACGTCCGCCTGGACGTCAAGCCGATCACCGGCTGACGCCCCGCCGCCCCGCCGCCCCGTCCGGCCCGTCCGGCCCGTCCGCGCCCCCCGGCTCCGGGGGCGCGGACGGGCCGGACGCATATGCCGGAAACAAGTGCGCCGGCGCACTGTCAACAAGCGCGAACGCGACGCCCGATCCGGCGCTCCGGACCGGAAAGCCACTGTCCCTGTCATGTTCCCGCCGGTAGGAATGGGTGGCCGGCGCGGAACGCCCGCGCCGTGGAGAGGAGCCGCTCCGTGTCCCGTCTTCGTGCCGCCGCCCTGGCCGTCGGCTGCGCCGCCGCCGCGCTGACCCTGACCGCGACCACCGCGCACGCCGCCCCCGGCGACACCCAGAACGTGTGCAGCAGCCAGCTCACCCCCACCGGCTGGGTGGACGTCCAGTGGTGGAACGACATCAGCTGCTCGTCGACCTTCAGCCCCAACAAGAAGCAGATCAAGCAGGCCGCCGGCCTGCCGATCGGCACCACGCTGAACGTCTGTTCCTCGACGCTCCCGCCGGCCGGCTGGGTGCAGCTCTCCGCGTTCTACAACAGCAGCTGCCAGTACTCCGCCGTCCCCAGCTTCAACAACAACTCCTGGCAGATCAAGCGCGTCTCCTGACGCCCCCGCGGACAGCGCGCCGACGGCCCACCGGTCCCGCACCGGCGGGCCGTCGGCGCGTCGCGGCCCCGGCGGGCGGCAGACTGGGCCCACCTGTCCGCCGCCCGCCCGGGAGACCACCGCCATGCACCAGCGCCTGCTGCGCCTCACCGGCGCCGCCACCGCCGTCTACGGAATCGCCGTCGCCCGCCGGCCCGCCCTGCTCGCCCGCCCCTCCGGCCTCACCGCCCCGGACGGCACGGTGCCCGCGCCGGTCGCCGCCTGCCTGCGCCCGCTCGCCCTGCGCGACGCCGCCTGCGGCCTCGCCATGGTCCTCGCCCCGAACGACGCCGCGCTGCGCACCGCGACCGCCGTGCGGATCGCCTCCGACCTCGGCGACGCCGCCCTGCTCGCCACCGCCCTCCCGGCCCGGCGGCACCGGGTGATGGCGGTCGCCGTCTCCGTCGGCTGGGGCGCGCTCTCGGTGGCCGGACTCCTGGCGCGGCCCCGGGGTCTCTCCGCGGGTCAAGTCTCTTGACCGTCGAGAGATATGATCCGGGCTGTCCGCCACCCAGCCCACGTCCGGAGGGCGCCCCGCCATGCCCGCTGACCGTCCCGCCCCCGCCGCCCCGGCCGCCCGGCCGCGCCGCGCCCGGCTGCTCGTCCCGCTCGCCCTGCTGATCGTCTGGCTCGGTCTCGGCGGCGCCTTCGGCTCCTACGCGGGCCGGCTCGGCGAGGTCGCCACTAACGACCGGGCCGCCTTCCTGCCCCGCAGCGCCGAGTCCACCGAGGTCGCCCGGCTCGGCGCGGACTTCCGGGCCGGGGACGCCCTGCCGGTCGTCGTCGTCTGGGAGAGCCGCACCGGCCCCCTCGACGACGCCCGGCGCGCCGTCGCCGAACAGGCCCTGCACGACGCCGCCGCGCTGCCCGGCGCCACCGGACGCGTCTCGCCCGCCCTCCCCGCCGCCGACGGGCGCGCGGTGCAGGGCGTCGTCCAACTGCGCGCCGACCTCGGCCGCGAGACCGGCGACACCGTGCGCGCCGTCCGCGCGCTCGCCGAACGCGTCCCCGACACCACCGTCGGCCTGGCCGGACCCGCCGCCATCCTCGCCGACCTGGGCGGCGCCTTCGCCGGCATCGACGGACTGCTGCTCGGCGTCGCGCTCGGCGTCGTCCTGCTGATCCTGCTCGCCGTCTACCGCGCCGTGCTGCTGCCGCTGCTGGTCATCCTCGGCGCCGTCTTCGCCCTCGGCATCGCCTGCGCCCTGGTCTACCTGCTCGCCGACCTCGGCCTGGTCACCGTCGACGGCCAGGTCCAGGGGCTGCTGTCGATCCTCGTCATCGGCGCCGCCACCGACTACGGCCTGCTGCTCTCCGCCCGCTTCCGCGAGGAACTCCACCTGCACGGCGACCGGTTCGCCGCGATGCGCACCGCCTGGCGGCAGTCCGTCGAGCCGATCACCGCCTCCGGCGCCACCGTCGCCCTCGGCCTGCTGGTGCTGCTGCTCTCCGGCCTGACCAACAACCGGGCGCTCGGCCCGGTCGGCGCCATCGGCATCGGCTGCGCCGTGCTCTCCGCGCTCACCTTCCTGCCCGCCGCCCTGGTGCTGGCCGGGCGCGCCGCCTACTGGCCGGCCCGGCCCGCCGCCGACGGCCGGGCCCCGGTGCACGCCGTCTGGGCCCGGGTCGCGGCGCTGGTCGCCCGCCGACCGCGCGCCCTGTGGGCGGCGAGCCTGGCCGTGCTGGCGGCGCTGGCCGCCCTCGCCCCCACCCTGGACGCCGGCGGGGTGCCGCAGAGCGAGCTCTTCGTCAAGGCCCAGCCCTCGGTGGCCGGCCAGCGGATGCTCTCCGCGCACTTCCCCGGCGGCAGCGGCAACCCCGCCGTGGTGATCGCCGCCGCCGACCGGGTGGAGGCCGTCACCGCGGCGACCGCCGCCGTCCCGGGCGTGGCCGGCGTACGTGCCACCGCCGCCGGGGCACCGGGCGGCGCGCCGCTGGTCGTCGACGGCCGGGTCCGGCTGGAGGCGACGCTCACCGACCCGGCCGACAGCGACGCGGCGATCGCCACCGTCCACCGGCTGCGGCAGGCCGTGCACGCCGTCCCGGACGCGCGGGCGCTGGTCGGCGGCTACACCGCCCAGCAGGACGACACCCGGACCACCGCCGCGCACGACCGCCGCCTCATCACCCCGGTGGTGCTGCTCTGCGTGCTCGCCGTCCTCGTCCTGCTGCTGCGCTCGCTGGTCGCACCGGTGCTGCTGGCCGCCACCGTCGCGCTCTCCTACCTGGCGACGCTCGGCGTGAGCGCGGTGGTCTTCCCGCACGTGTTCGGGTTCTCCGCGGTGGACCCCTCGGTGCCGCTGTACGGGTACGTGTTCCTGGTCGCGCTCGGGGTCGACTACAACATCTTCCTGATGACCCGGGTGCGTGAGGAGGCGCTGCGCTCCGGCACCCGGGAGGGGGTGCTGCGCGGGCTCACCGCCACCGGCGGGGTGATCACCTCGGCGGGCGTGGTGCTGGCCGCGACCTTCGCCGCGCTCGGCGTGATCCCGCTGGCCTTCCTGGCCCAGATCGCCTTCATCGTGGCCTTCGGCGTGCTGCTGGACACCCTGCTGGTGCGCTCGCTGCTGGTGCCCGCCCTGGTGCGCGACCTCGGCGACCGGGTCTGGTGGCCGGCCCGCACCGGCCGCGCGGCGGCCGTGCGCCCGGTGCCGGCGGTCGCGGAGCCCGCCGGTGAGCGCGTGGGCCCGGGGATCTGAGCGCGGGCGGCGGGCTGAAGGCGGCCGGCGGACGGTAGGCGGTGGGCAGTGGCCGACGGAGGGCGGCCGGCGGCACCGTTAGGCTGAACGGGTCAGCCCGACGTCGTACGCAACCGGAGAACACGCCTTGGCGGAGCAGGAGGACCAGCAGGGGTCGCACGGCACGCCGGAGCTCGGCCGCCTGCTCCAGGACCTCGCCTCCGAGATGAACCTGCTCGGCCACGGCTTCGCCGCCGCCAGCGGCCTGCACACCACCGACGTCCAGGCCCTGCTCGCGATCATGCGCGCCGGAAGCGGCGCCTCCGCCGGGGACCCGGCCGCGTCCCCGGGGATCACCCCCGGGCGGCTCGGCGAGGAACTCGGTCTCTCCTCGGGCGCCGTCACCGCCATGCTGGACCGCCTGGAGCGGGCCGGGCACATCCGCCGCACCCGGGACGCGGCGGACCGGCGGCTGGTCCTGGTGCACTACCTCCCCGGCGCCGGCCGGATGGCGGCCGAGTGGTTCGCGCCGGTCGCCCGCCGCACCGAGACGGTGCGCGCCGAGTTCACACCCGCCGAGCTCGCCGCCGTCGCCCGCTTCCTCGGCCGGATGACCGGCGAACTGGAAGGCCTGCGCCACTCACGCTGAGCCGCCCGGCGGACCGTCCCGGCGGTCCCGGGGTTCACGCGCGGCCCGCTCGGTGATCCGCCGCGCCATCCCGCCGAAGACCACGGCGTGGAACGGCGCCACCGCCCACCAGTACGCGTGCCCGGCCAGCCCGCGCGGGTGGAAGAGCGCCCGCTGCCGGTAACGGCTGCCGCCCCCGCCGTCCGGGGCGACCGTGAGCTCCAGCCAGGCCGGGCCGGGCAGCCGCATCTCCGCGCGGAGCCGCAGCAGCCGCCCCGGTTCGATCTCCTCCACCCGCCAGAAGTCGAGCGACTCGCCGACCCGCAGCCGCGCCGGGTCCCGCCGCCCGCGGCGCAGCCCCACGCCGCCGACCAGCCGGTCGACCCAGCCGCGCACGGCCCAGCCGAGCGGGAAGGAGTACCAGCCGTTCTCGCCGCCGATCCCCTCCACCACCCGCCACAGTGCCGCCGGATCGGCGTCCACCCGCAGCTCCCGGACGTCCTGGTAGAGGCTGCCGCCGGCCCAGTCCGGGTCGGTCGGCAGCGGGTCGCTCGGGGCGCCGGGGAGCGAGGCCGAGGACCACCGGGTGGCGACGTCCGCGTCCTGGATCCGCCGCAGCGCGAGCGCGACCGCCGCGTCGAAGCCGACGCCGCCGTCCGGCGGCGGGGGCAGGTACCGGTCGAGGTCGTGCTCGCCGCGGACCACCTCGTACCGCAGCGACTCCACCAGCGGGCGCGCGATCGATCCCGGGACCGGCGTCACCAGGCCGACCCAGAGGCTGGAGAGCCGCGGGGTGAGAACGGGGACGGCGAGGATCAGCCGGCGCGGCAGTCCGGCCACCGCCGCGTAGCGCTCCATCATCCGCCGGTAGGTCAGCACCTCCGGCCCGCCGATGTCGAAGGCGCGGTTCACCCCGGGCGGCAGCGTGGCGGCCCCGACCAGCAGCCGCAGCACGTCCCGCACGGCGATCGGCTGGATCCGGGTGTCCACCCAGCGTGGGGTCACCATCACCGGCAGGCGCTCGGTGAGGTGGCGGAGCATCTCGAAGGAGGCCGAGCCCGAGCCGATGATCACCGCCGCCCGCAGCTCGGCGGTCGGCACGCCGCTGGCGCGCAGCACCCGGCCGACCTCGACCCGCGAGCGCAGGTGCGGGGAGAGCCGCCCGGCCGGCACCCCGGCGGGGGCCAGCCCGCCCAGGTAGACGATCCGGCGCACCCCGGCCGCCGCCGCGGCCCGGCCGAAGGCCGCGGCGGCGGCCCGGTCGGTGGTCTCGAAGCCGGGGCCGGTGCCGAGCGCGTGCACCAGGTAGTAGGCCACGTCGACGCCGTCGAAGGCGCCGGTCAGGCTCTCCGGGCGGGTGACGTCCCCGGCGGCGGCCTCGACCCGGTCGCGCCACGGGTGGTCCCGCAGCCGGTCCGGGTCGCGGACCAGGCACCGCACGGCGTGGCCGGCGTCCAGCAGCTCCGGCACCAGCCGGCCGCCGATGTAGCCGGTGGCCCCGGTGACCAGGCAGCGCGGCGGGCCGGGCGGAACGGGGTCGGTGGCATCGGTCACGGCGGCTCCCGGGAGACGGTCGGCGGTCGCCACGATGATCTCCGCCGCGGACCGCACCCGCACCGGGGCGGCCGCGCTGCCGCCCGTCCGGCGCAACGGTGCGGTCCGGCCGGCCGCCACCGGGGGCGACGGAGGAGGCGACGGAGGAGGGCGGCTGTCACACATCCGGCCGCTGTCCGGTCCTTAGGGATGACCGAGCGGCGTGGTCCGTGACGCCGCCGAGGTCTCTTGATCGGCTCTCTACAGGAGGAGAACACCATGAGTCGGGTCCACAGCACCACACACCCCCGCGCGACGGGGCACGACGAACTGGTCCCGTCGCGCTACGCGCTGAAGGTCGGCGACATCGACGTCCTGGTGATCAGCGACGGCGTGCTGCCGATCTCCCCCGCGACACTGGCCACCAACGCCGCCGAGGCCGAGCTGTCGGCCTGGCTCAGCGACATGTTCCTGCCGCAGGACCTGATCGACTGGCCGCTGAACGTGGCCGTGGTGCGCAGCGGCGGCCGGACCGTCCTCGTCGACTCCGGGCTGGGGACGGAGTTTCCGGGCTTCCCGCGGGCCGGGCAGCTGGCCATGCGGCTGGAGGCCGCCGGGGTCGATCCCGCGTCCGTGACCGACGTGGTGCTCACCCACCTGCACATGGACCACATCGGGGGGCTGCTCGTCGACGGGCTGCGGGGCCGGCTGCGGGCGGACCTGCGGGTCCACCTGGCGGCGGCCGAGGCGGAGTTCTGGGCGGCGCCCGACTTCTCCCGCACCGCCATGCCGGCGCCGGTTCCGGAGGTGCTCCGGACGACCGCCGCGCGCTTCCTGGACGTGTACCGCGGCCAGTTGCGGCCGTTCGAGAAGGAGTACGAGGTGGCGCCGGGCGTGCTGATCCGCCGCACCGGCGGTCACACGCCCGGCCACAGCATCGTCCGCCTGGAGTCCGGCGGCGAGCGGCTGACGTTCGCCGGTGACGCCGTCTTCCAGTGCGGGTTCGACAAGCCCGAGTGGCACAACGGCTTCGACCACGACCCGGAGGAGTCGGCCCGCGTCCGGACCCGTCTCCTGGAGGAGCTGGCGGCGAGCGGCGACCAGCTGGTGGCCACCCACCTGCCCTTCCCGTCCCTCTGCAGGGTGGCGGCCGCGGGCAACGCCTTCCGTTTCGTGCCGATCGTCTGGGACCACTGACCGCCGCCCCCGGCGATCAGTCGCGGGGCCGGACACCACCGGCGGTGTCCGGCCCCGCCTCCTGCGGCCGGTGTTCCCTCGCCCGAACGGCGCAACGGGAGCGGCCCGGGCCGGCGGTCCGGGCCGCAGGGCCCGGGGCCGTCCGCGTCGGAACGGCGTAGGGCGGAAGGGGCCCTTGGTCCCGTCGGTTCAGCCCCTTGGCCCCTGGCGGATCGCCCGGCCGGGGGAGATGCTCCTGGTACAGCCGATCGGACGACAGGGGTCCGGTCGGACCGCGCCTTCGGACGAGGTGAACCGGCGTGCGGCATGCCACCGTCGAATCAGTGATGACCAGTCCTGTGGTCCGGGTCGCTCCCGAGACCGGCTTCCGGGAGATCGTCGCGCTGCTGACCGAGTACGACATCACCGGTGTGCCGGTGGTGGACGGCGAGGGCCGGCCGCTCGGCATCGTCTCGGAGGCGGACCTGCTGCTCACCCTGGCCGCCCAGGAGGACCAGGGGAGCCTGCTGCCACCGCCGGACCTCTCCCGGACCGGTCCGGGCGGCGCGGTCACCGCCGCCGACCTGATGACCGGACCGGCGGTCTGCGTCACCCCGGAGACCAGCGTGGTCGCGGCGGCCCGGCTGATGAGCCGGCACGGCGTGAAGCGGCTCCCGGTGCTGGACGAGGAGGGCCGGGTGTTCGCCATGGTCAGCCGGGGCGACCTGCTGCGGGTCTTCCTGCGCGAGGACCGGGTGATCCGCCGGGAGATCGTCGAGGAGGTGCTCGGCCGGATCGAGGGCGTGAGCCCCGCCCAGGTGGGCGTCGAGGTCGACCAGGGGCGGGTGGTGCTCAGCGGCACCGTGCCCGAGCCGCACCTCGTCCCGATCGTGCTGAACCTCTGCCGCTCGGTCGACGGCGTCGTGTCGGTGACCGACCGGCTGAGCGCCGACACCTTCGGCGGCGAGGGCCCGGGAGAGGGGCCCCCGGCCGGACCGGAGGACGCGCGCGACGGTGACGCACGTGGGAGCGACGCGCCGGCGCCCATCGGCTGACCCCGCACGCCGGCACGCCCGCGCACCCGCACGCCCGCGCACCGGTCCGCTTCCGCGCCGTCCGACCGGGGCCGGCGCTGGACCCGGAGCGTCCGGTTCGAATATCGCGGTACGTACCGGGTATCTCACCCAGGGTGTGCGGTGGTAGCGGGCCGCCGCGCCGCCGGGGACCGGGGAGGCAGCCGTGGCCGTCGTGTTCGACGCGGACTTCACATCGACCAGCCAGTGGGTCGCGGGGCGCAGCAGCGCCTATCCCCGGATGGGGCCGACCAACCGGGGTGACCACAAGCTCGACTTCCTCAGCCGCGCCTACTGCCCGGACGGCCTGTTCACCGCGACCCGGCGGCTCGGCGGCGACCTGTGGACGTGCAACCTCTTGACCACCGAGGGCAGCCCGGAGGGCTTCCAGGCCCGCACCGGTGACACCCTGAGCGCACGGGTCACCCTGCCCCTGGAGCTGGGCGCCTGGCCGGCGATCTGGACGTGGCGCGACGGCGGCAACGAGATCGACGTGTTCGAGTACCACCCCGACAACCCGGACCTGCTGGAGATCTCCAACCACGTCCGGGGCGGCTACCGGTACTGGCACGGGGCCGAGGCCGGCATAGCCCCCGGCGCCACCTTCGACCTGCGGACCGTCTTCGGCGCCCACTCGGTGGACTGGTTCGTCGGCGACACCCTCGTCCACGCCGACCACCGCGGTGTCGGGCCCGACTGGCACGCCTACCTGATCGTCAACCTCTCGGTCGCGGACGGCACGTACCACACCCGTCCGCCGGTCTACGGGCCCGACCGGCTCGGCTGGACCTGCCACAGCCTCCGGGTCGAGCGCGGCGCGCCGGACCCGGAATCTCCGCGGCACCCGTGAACGGGGGCGCGTGGGCGGTGGCGCGCCTTGGCCGCGGTGCCCGTGCGCGGTGCCGACGGGCGGCGCCCTACGGCGGGAACGTCGCGGTGATCATCCGGCGCGGTCCCGAGCGCTGGAACCAGACCACCCGGCGGTACGGGCCGATGTACGCGGGGTGCGTCACATAGAGGTCGTCGCGCGGCGCGGCCTCGTTGCCGGGCGCGAGCGCGGCGTCGACCGCGTCGGCGGCGATGGAGCGCAGCAGTGCGTGCGCGGTCGCCGCAGCGGCTTCCGGGGCGATGGCCAGCGCGGTGAGTTCGAACCAGAGCGCCGTCGAGACGTAGCCGATGGGGGAGTAGCCGAGGGCGGGATGGGGGCGGCGGTCCTGGTAGCGGAGCAGCACCCCGGCCGCGACGAGGCGCTCACGGTCGTCGGCCGGCGGGTGGTGGTTCATGGGGCGAACGCTACCGGGCCCGGCGCGGGCGGGGCCGGGCCCCGGGGGTTTCCCGGTCCGCCGGGGGCCGTCGGCGTATGCTCGCCGGCGCCTCGCGCGTGGGCCCGGCGCCGCCCTGGCGCGGCCCGCTTCCTCACGCCGCTCCGACGGGCGCCGGCGCACGATGGTGGTGAGGCGCCGATCGCCCAGGTGCGGGCCGGCCGTCACGGCCGCCGCCCGTCGGCCGGGGCGGTGAGGAGGTCGTGATGACGCACTGGAACGGCCACGGCTACGGGCACGGGCTCGGGGGCTGGGGCCTGGGTCTGATGGCGTTGGGGCTGCTGCTGGTCGTGCTGGCGCTGGTGGCCGTCGCGGTGGTCCTGGCCCGGCAGTCGCGCTCGGCCGGGCCGCCGTCCAAGGGGCCGTGGGCCGCCGGTCCGGCGGGGCCGGCGGGCGGGGCGCCGCCGCTGCCGTTGCCCGAGCAGGTGCTCGCGGAGCGGTTCGCGCGCGGCGAGATCGACGCCGAGGAGTACCGGCACCGCCTGGCCGTCCTGCGCTCGGCGGGTGGTGGAGCGGGCGGTGGACCGGGGGGCGGGGCCGGTGCGGGGCCCGGTGCCGGACCTGGTGCCGGGCCGCCCGGGTCTCCGCCCGTCCCGCCGTCGCCCCCGCGTCCGCCCGAGGGGCCGGCCGGCTGACGCCGGGCCCCTCGGGCCGTGGACCGTTGACCGCCGATGTGCCGACCGGTCGACCACTGGACTGCTGGACTGCTGGACTGCTCGACTACTCGACTACTCGACGACGAGCTCGACCGGGATGTTGCCCCGGGTGGCGCGGGAGTAGGGGCACACCTCGTGCGCCTTCTTGACCAGCAGCTCGCCGGTCTCGCCCGCGAGCGCCTCGGGCAGCTCGACCCGCAGCACCACCGAGAGGCCGAAGCCCTCACCGTCCCGGCCGATGGACACCTCGGCGGTCACCGAGACGTCGCCGGTGTCCACCTTCGACTGCCGGCCGACCAGGCCCAGCGCGCTGGCGAAACAGGCGGCGTAGCCGGCCGCGAACAGCTGCTCCGGGTTGGTGCCCTGCCCGCTGCCGCCGAGGCCGGGCGGCATCGCCAGGGCGAGGTCGAGCTGACCGTCGGAGCTGACCGCGCGGCCCTCCCGGCCGTTGGCGGTGGCGGCTGCGGTGTAGAGCGCGTCCATGTCCGTTCCTTCCGTCCTGCGGTACGAGGTCTCGGTCCGGCGGTCCGGGCGGGCCGCCTGCCGGAAACAAGTAGAGCACGCAATTCAATTGCGCACAACTCAATAGCGTGTGCGGCATCGCTACCATGGACCCATGACCGCGCTGCCCGACGTGCCCGACGACACCGATCTGCTGCGCCTGGACCGGCAGATCTGCTTCTCGCTGAACGCCGCCTCCCGCGCCTTCGGGGGCGTCTACCGGGTGCTGCTCAAGGACCTCGGCCTGACCTATCCGCAGTACCTGGTCATGCTCGTCCTGTGGGAGCACGGGGACCTGCCGGTCAAGCGGATCGGTGAGTACCTGCGGCTCGACTCGGGCACCCTCTCCCCGCTCCTCAAGCGGCTGGAGGCGGCCGGTCTGGTGCGCCGCGAGCGCAGCCCCGAGGACGAGCGCTCGGTCACCGTCAGCCTCACCGGTGAGGGTGCCGCGCTGCGCGAGCGCGCCGACCGGGTGCCGCGCCGCCTGCTCGCCGCCACCGGGCTGCCCGTCGAGGAGCTCTCCGCCCTGCGCGCGCTGCTGGACCAGGTCACCCTCGCCCTCGACACCGCCGTCCCGGGGCTTGCCGCGGACGAGTGAGCCGACCGGTCGGCGGTGGGGCGGAGGGTGGCCGGCCTCGGGGCCGGCCTCAGCGCCCGGCCGCCCTCCAGGCGCCGAACGGGCTGTCGGCCCCCGGTTCGCTCTGCCGCGCGGTGCGCAGGACGGCGTCCGGTCCGAGCACCAGGACGACCCGGCGGCCGGTGGCGTCGAGGGCCACGGCCGGCGCGCCGACGATCAGTCGGCCGAGGTCGGACCACCGCGCGGCGAAGCCCCGGTCGGGCGCCGACCGCGAGGCCAGGCTGATCCCGCCCGCGCCGTTGCGGATGGCCACCGTCGTGCGGCCGTCGGTTCCGGTCACCGCGGCGACGCCCTCCAGCCCGGCCGGGCCGCCCAGCGACTCGGGGGTGGTGGTCCAGGAGCCGCTCGCCCGCTCGTGCCGGGTGACGACCTGTCCGGTGCCGGCCTGGTGGAAGAACAGCTCCAGCCGGCCGTCGGCGGTGCGGCCCACGGTGACCGGTCCGGCCGGGGGCGGGCCGAGGAAGGCGGCGTCCCGGACGAAGGAACCGCCGGGCTCCGACTGCCGCCAGTGCCCGATGCCGTCCCCGGTCGGCGCGAACAGCTCGATCCGTCCGTCGGCGGCGAGCGTGGCGGCCAGACCGTCCCGCACCCGGGTGCCGCCGAGGTCGGCCCACTGCGCCGGCCAGCCGCCGTCCGGCAGTTCGCCGAGCGCGCTGACGCCGCCGCCGGCGTTGCGGACGAAGACGGTCAGCCGGCCGTCGCCGCCGAGGACCGGGACGGGGCTACCGATGAGCTCCGGGGTGGCGGGGTCGGGATTGCCGAGTACCGTCCACTCGCCCCAGGTGCCCGGAGCGGTCTGGGCGACGGTGACGATCGCGTCGTCGCTCAGCCGGATGCCGAACAGGTGGAGCAGTCCGGCGGCGTCGCGCGCCACCCCGAGCGCGGCCGTGAGGCCCTCGCTGCCGGGGACCGGCACCGGCCCGCCCCACTCGCCGCCCGGCTCGGACTCGCGCCAGGCCTGCACCTGGTTGTCGAGCACGGCGAAGGCGTTCAGCGCGCCGGTGGCGTCCTGGGCCGCCCAGGCGGTGCCGTTCGACCACCGCGGATACTGCCGGGACGGGAAGTCCGCGTAGAAATTCGGCTCCTCCGGATTCGGCTTCGGGTCGTACTTCCCGGAATACCCGCCGCCGGTCGGTGGACGCTTCGGCCCGAGATAGGCGAGAAAGGTCTTCTTCTTCTCCTTCGCGGTACTCGCGGGCAGATTCGGCGGGTCCATCCGGACGTTGTAGTCGCGGTAGTTACGGAGGATCAGCCGACCGTTCCCGTCCGGCCCGTGATAACCGCGTGCGGCCTTTCCGGCGAATCGCGCGGCGGAGATGTGGTCGGCGTGGTCGGCGGGATTGAGCGGATTGCGGTCGTAGTCGTACGGCACGCGCGGGTCCTGGGCGAGCAGCACGGTCGGGCGGAACCGTTCCATCAGCTCGGTCAGTGCGGCGACGATGTCGTCGTGGGTGTAGTCCTGGTCCGCGTACGCGGGGTCGCACTGCCCGTCGGCGGGCAGGCTGCCGAGCGTGGCCTGGTGGGAGGGGCCGCCGGGGCCCTCGGTGGTCAGGCCGAAGAGGGTGGTCCGGCCCTCGCTGAGGGGGTAGGTCCCATTGCCGCCGTCGTGCAGCCTGAGGAACACCAGCTTGATCTGCGGAGCCTGGTCCAGGGTGTCGATCTGGACGGTCTTTCCGCTGGTCAGCCGGACTGCGGCGGTGTTCCAGCTGGGCTCCGCCACGCCGGCCAGGCGGGCGTGCGCGGCCCGTGCGCCGGCGTCCCGGCTGGCCGAATAGGCGCACGGGTCGGCGAACCGGGGGTCCGTCCCCTCGCCGCCGGTCAGGTAGACGGTGACGGAGGGCGCGGCGTACTGCCGGTTCAGGTCCGGGTTCATGAAGAGGATGTCGTCGTCCTGGTGCGCGACGATCTGCATGAACGATTCTTCGCCCGGTGCGGCGGGGGCGACGGCCGCGGCCGGCTCGACCGGTTCCGCCGGGGCGGCGCCCGCCGGTGCCTGGGGCGTGCTCAGTGCGGCAGCCAGCAGCGTGCCCATGGCCTTCGGAAATCGCATCGCACCCCCGGTCTCCTCGCCCCCGAGCAGGAGATCGGTGGTATCGCCCGGTCGGCCCGGAACGGACTATCCCCAAGGTGATCGGCCGGCGTCAAATTCCGGTCGGCGAACCCCGCCGATCGTCGGGGGACGGGTCGGGCGTCAGCCCATGAATCACCCTTCGTCGACGAATCAAGGCGTACTGGTCATTGCATGAAATAGCGGGGCAAATCAGACAGTCGGCGAATGGGTCGTGAATCCCGGAGAGCCGTGTGCGGATGACACCGGCCGGGCGGCCGGGGTGGTGGCGGGCGCGCCGACGCCCGGCCGGGTCGGGCCCGGCCGGGCGCTCAGGTCTCGGAGCCGGTGATCGTCGGCCGGTGTTCGTCAGCCGGTGGTCCGCTCGTTCAGGCAGAGGATGTTGCCCTCGCTGTCCTTGAACCAGGCGGCGCGCATGCCCTCGGCCTCCACGACGCCGTCGACGGTCTTCAGGCCGGGCAGGTCGTACTCCTCGAACACGACGCCCTTGCCGCGCAGGGCGGCCATCTCCGAGTCCAGGTCGGGGACCTTGAAACTGGCCAGGGTGTGAGCGGCCTGGCCGCCGCTGGGTGTCTCGTAGATGCCGAACTCGGTGCCGCCGCACTCGAAGGTCAGGTCGCCCTCCGGGCCGGCGTCGGTGAGCTTGAGGCCGAGGGTGTCGGTGTAGAAGGACTTCGCCCGGGCCAGGTCGGTGGCAGGGATGATCGCCACCAGGGGTGCGTCTCCAAGCATGCTGATCGCCTCCTCGTCCTTCCAGCGTAGGTACGTCGGCCCACCGCGGGCCACGCCGGACGCCCGGAATGTCCCGGTGTGTCCGGCGGGCGACGGGGCGTCACGCCGGGGCGAGGCGCCAGAGCGACGTCACCTCGGCGGCGCGGGCGGCGGACTCGGCCGCGCGGCGGTGCCGGGGGCGGGTGTCCAGCCTCCCGGCGACGCGCAGACCGGCGGCCGCGAAGGCGGCGAGCAGATCGTCCCGGGAGCGCAGGCCCAGGTGTTCGGCGAGGTCGGAGAGGACCAGCCAGCCCTCGCCGCCGGGCGCGAGCCGCTCGGTCAGCCCGCCGAGGAAGCCCTCCAGCATCCGGCCGCCGGGGTCGTACACGCCCTGCTCCAGGGCGGAGGTGGGCTCGGCTGGCAGCCACGGCGGATTGCAGACCGCCAGGGCGGCCCGCTCCCCGCCGGGCGGATAGAGCCCGGTGCCGGCCGGCCGGATGCGGTCGGCCAGCCCCAGCCGGCGCGCGTTGTCGCTGGCGCAGGCCAGGGCGCGCGGATTGGCGTCGGTGACCAGCACCCGGCCGACCCCGCGCCGGGCCAGGACGGCGGCCAGCACTCCGGTGCCGGTGCCGAGGTCGAACGCGGTGCCGCCGCCCGTTGCGGCGGCGGGCAGCGGCGCCCGGGCCACCAGGTCGACGTACTCGCCGCGGACCGGGGAGAACACGCCGTAGTGCGGGTGGACGCGCGCGCCGAGGGCGGGCACGTCCACGCCCCTCTCGCGCCACTGCCGCGCGCCGAGGACGCCGAGCAGCTCCCGCAGGGCGACCACCCGGGGCCCGTCGGGCGGGCCGTACGCCTCCCGGCAGGCCTGCCGGACGTCGGGTGCGCGGCGCAGCCGCAGGGCGTGGTCGGCCTCCAGCCGCACCACGAGGCGGCCGAGCAGCCGGGCGGTCCGGGCACGCTCCCGCCGCTGCTCGCGGAACTCCTCGCCAGGGGTGGCCGCGCCCGTGGCGCGCGGTCGGTGCGCGGCGCGTGCGGCCCGCCGGGTCAGGGCGGTGAGCAGGTGCCGGGCACCGTGGTAGTCGCCCTGCCAGAGGACGGCGACGCCGTCGGAGGCCAGGCGGTGGGCGGTGCCGGCCGGCATCCGGTCGTCGGCGAGGACGACGCGCCCGGGCGGCGGCGTGCCGTTCTCGCTGTGCCACCGGGTGGCCAGAGCGGTGAACGGGATGACGGTCGTGACGGCGGTGGCGGTGGTGCTGACGGTGGTGTGCGCGTCGGTGCGGGTGGTTCCGGACACCGGGACTCCTCGTGGTCGAACGTGCGGGTGGGCACGAAGAACACGCCGACGAGGAGGGGAACGACGATGGGTCAGACGAGAGGTGGCTCCCCGGTCGGCGTGCGGACCGACAAGTCGCCGAGCACCAGGCCCGGTTCGGCGCAGCCTGTCATGAGCAGCCCTTTCGCTGGGATCACCCTCTGCGGGATCACGGCCACGCTGTCACGCGGAGTGGTCGCCCCGCAACCGGTTTTCGTCCGAGGCGCCGTCATCGGGCGCGCCCCGCCGGGTGTTCACGAGGCGGGGCGGCCCGCTGCCCGGTTCGGTGTTCACCACGGTCCGTTGCGGGTGGCGTTCCATTCGGCCTGCAGGGTCTGCAGTTCCAGGATCCCGAGGGCGGGGGTGGCCGGGTCCAGCTCGCGGTAGCGCCGGTGGAGGTTGGCCACGACGCGGTCGGCGTCCAGCCAGGTGGCGTACTCGGCCAGGTCGATCGTGGCGGCCGCTTCGGCGAGGCTCAGGCCCCGGGCGTGGGCGGCATCGGCCTGCTCGATCAGGTGGGTGAAGTAGCCCCGGACCGCTCGGATCCCGTCGGGGCCGGTGACGGGGCCGTGCCCGGGCACGACCGTGGGCGCGTCCAGGGCGAGCATGGTGTCGCAGGCGGCGATCCAGTTGGCGATGGGTCCGCGCCAGACGATCGGGGTGCAGCCGACGAAGAGCAGGTCGCCGGTGAACAGCACGCCCGCGTCGGGGACGTGCACCACCGAGTCGGCGCCGGTGTGCGCCGGGCCCAGGTTCAGCACCCGGACCTGCCGGCCGCCGATGTCGAGGGTCAGCTCGTCGTCGAAGGTGTCGTCGGGCATCCGCGGCCGGATCCCGCTGAAGTCGAAGGCGGCGAACCGTTCCTTCAGATAGGGGCTCAGGACCGGTCCGAGGTCGGCGACCTGGACGGCGGTCAGCATGTCCGGGGTCATCTCCTGGCGCATTTCCGCGGCGGTCTCCCCGGCCGCGACGATCCGCACGTGGTCGCCGAGCAGCTGGTTGCCGTGGGTGTGGTCGCCGTTGGCGTGGGAGAGGACCGCGTGCGTCAGGGGGTTCCGGTCGGTGATCGGCCGCATCGCGCTCAGCATCTCGCGGGTCAGGGGCAGGTCGAAGAGGGTGTCCACCAGCAGCGAGGCCCCCGATCCGGCGACCAGGCCGGCGTTGCTCCAGCCGTAGCCGCCGTCGGGCAGCAGCCAGGCCCACACGTCCTTGCCCACCTCGTGCAGTCCCCGGGTGTACGGCAGTGCCGACGGCGCCCGGTTCACCCGGGTCCGGGCGGCCCTGCGGTCGGCGCCGGGGGCGGGGCGGGGCGCGAGCTTGTGCGGGGAGGGCGTGCCGCGGACGGTCTGGCGGGTCTCGCCCAGCCCCTCGACGCGCAGGGAGACGACGTCTCCCGGCTTCAGCCAGCCCCGGAAACCGGACAGGTCGCCCAGGTCGAGGTGCTCGATGAGGCAGCAGGTCGGCACGGTGCCCGATCCGAACACCTCACCCGGCCCGAGGGTGACCCCGCGGGAGGCGTAGGAGACGACTTCGCCGAAGCTCCAGTCCATCGCGTCGGTACGGCCGCTGCCGACCGGTTCGCCGTTGACCAGGGCGCTCGCCCGAAGGGCGATCCTCCCGTCCGGCGTCCGGTAGGGATCCAGCTCGTCGGGGGTCACCAGGTACGGGCCGAGCGTGGTGGCGCAGTCCTTCCCCTTGGCCTGCCCGATCCCCATCGGGGACTCCCGCAGCTGGAGGTCGCGGGCGGACCAGTCGGCGTAGATCGTGTAGCCGGCGATGGCCCGCTCGGCCTGCTGGGGCGTCAGGTCCCGGCCGCCCGCGCCGATTACGGCGGCGATCTCGAGTTCGAAGTCGAACCAGGCGCAGCCGGGAGCCATCGGCACGTCGTCGTAGGGGCCGATGACCGTGGTGGGGCAGGCGAAGTAGAACGCCGGGATCTCGTACCAGGAGTCCTTGAGGGCCCGGGACGCTCCCATCACCTGCTGACAGTTGCGCATGTGGTCGAGGAAGCAGAGGCAGTCGCGCAGCACGGGCGGCCTCGGGACCGGCGCGCGCAGCTTCGCCGCGGCCAGCGGGAGCATGTCGGCGGGCTTGCGAAGCGCCTCCTCGCCCGCCTCCCGCAGGCCGTCGGCTCCTCGTCCGAGCAGCTCGACGAGGTCGGTCCCCGGTGGCAGTGCGTGAATGCTGTCGTCTTCGACGACCCCGACCCTGTCCCCGTGCTCGGTCTCGAACGTGACCCACCGCATGGCTCGTCCTCCGTGGCTGTGCCGGTCTGTGCTGGCCAACATAGACTGTTCTGGCTGACTGGTAAATGGCTGGCTGGCCAATCGCCTACCCTGGGCGGGGAACAGGAACCGGACGGGGGATCATGGCGACGCGACGCACGGACACGACCCAGGAGAGCCGGCGGCTGCTCATGACGGCCGCGGCCGAGCTCTTCGCCGAACGCGGGTACCGGGGGACGACCTTCGCCGACATCGCCGAGCGGTCCGGGATCAGCCGCGGCTCCATTCCCTGGCACTTCGGCAACAAGGAGGGCCTGCTCGCCGCGGTCATCGAGCACCTGCTGGACACCGTCCGGGCCGGCTTCGGCACCCCCGAGCCCGGACCGGGCGCGCTCGACCGGGCGCTGCGGGAGGCCCTGACGTTCACCAGACAGCCCACGACCATGCTGTTCGTGACACTGCTGGCCGAGGCCGTCGACACCGCCTCACCCCTGCACCGGTGGTACGGCGACCTCCATCAGGCACTGCGCGAGCGGCTGCGGGCGTGCATCGACCCCGCCGAGCTCCCCGAGGGGGCCACCCCGGAGGACGTCGGCACGGTCATGCTCGCCATCGTCATGGGCCTGAACCAGCAGTGGCGCATCGCCCCCGAGGCCGTCGACCTCGACCACGCGTACGCCACGGTGGGGGCCCTGTTCCAGGCGGCCCTGGCGGCGCCGGCGGCCGGGGGCTTCCACGGCACACCGGGCGACGGTCCGTCAGCGCGCCCGGGCGGGCCGGCCGCGTAGGCGCGCTCGCCGCGCGCAGCGGGCGGGCCGCGTCACCAGGTGTGCGGGATCCGTTCCAGGACGCCGCCCGCGAAGACGTCGTACAGCGGCAGGGTCTCCAGGTGGACATAGCCGATGTGGCAGTCGCAGACCGGCAGCGGGCAGGGGCGCGGGGCGAGCCGGGCGCGGTAGGAGCCGTCGTAGAGGTTGCCGAGCTCCTCGCGGACGAAGTGGCAGCGGCGGACCGTGCCGTCGCCGTCGACCGACAGCACGGACTCGCCGGTGCGGCACGGGCGGCCGGCGCTGGGGTGGGCGTTCCGGCTGAAGCCGAAGTGCGGGTCGAGGGCGGTCCAGTCGGCGGCCTCGGCGTCGGTGTAGGTGTACCCCTCGGCGGCGTTCACCCAGAGGTAGACCGCCGGCGACAGCTCGGCGCGCAGCCGTCGGGCCGCCGCCAGGTGCTCCGGCTGCCCGACCACCCCGATGCTGTACCGCGCACCGAGGGCGTCGAGTTCGCGGCACTTGGCGAGGAAGCGGTCCCGGTCGACCTGGCCGGGGTGGTAGGTGACCCAGAGCGCGAGGGTGGTGAGGTCCGCCTCGGCCAGCCAGGCGGTGCGGCAGCTGAGGTTGGTCTGGACGGCGACCCGCCGGACGTGCGGCAGCCGGCTCAACTCGACCATGGCGCGCCGGTACCAGGACCGCACCAGCCCCTCGCCCCAGGGGGTGAACAGCACCGAGACGGTGTCGCCGGTGCCGGCGCGTCCGGCCACCCAGCCGGTGAACCGCTCCAGCGCGGCCCGGTCGGCACGCAGTTGCCCGGGCGTGTCGCGCCGCTTGGCGAACGGGCAGTACGGGCAGTCGTAGTCGCAGGAGGCCAGCGGGCCCCGGTAGAGGATGCCGAGGTCGAGGGGGCGCCCCGCCGGGCCGTCGGCGGGCGGGCCTTCAGCGGGACCCGGAAGGCCGGTGGCCGGGCGACCGGTGGCCGGGAGGCCGTTGACGGCCGGGCCGGGGGCGGGCATGCCGAGGAAGGTCACTTGGCCTCGTATTCGGCCATCAGCGCGCGCACCTCGGGCGAGAACAGCGTCGGCCCGACGGCGTCCGAGTGCGCGAGGCCCTCGGGGGACAGCCGAAGGGCGTCACCGGTGCCCTCCGCGAGCCAGCCGCGGGCCGCGAACTCCGCCAGTTCGGCGGGGAAGTCCTCGGCCGGGGTGCTGCCGAAGCGGGCCCGGTACTCGGCGGGCGCCAGCCCCTCCGCCTGGAGCAGCGACTGCACGAGGTGCCGGCGCCGCGCCTCGGCCGGGGTCATCGCCCGGCCGACCACGGCGCGGTCGAAGGTCTCGGTGGCCACGTAGTCGTCGATGATGCGGCGCACCTCGGTGGCGTCCACCGCGTAGTCGAAGGAGTAGTGCAGCCGCGAGGTGTAGGACCGGGCGCCGCAGCCGAGGCCGACCATGCCGTCGGTCTGGCAGGCGTACTCGCTCACCCCGGCCTGCGGCGCGGCCGCCCGGCGGAACATCCGCATCGACACCTGCTGGTAGCCGTGGGCGAGCAGGTGGTCGCGGCCGGCCCGGTAGAGCGCGAGCCGGCGGGCGTCCCACTGGGCCGGGCTCTCCGCCTCCCCGCGCCGGGCCAGTCCGGTCAGCGGGCGCACGTAGAGCGGGTAGAGGTACAGCTCCTCGGGCTGCCAGGCCAGCGCGGCGTCCAGAGAGTGGAGCCAACTGGCCTCGGTCTGGCCGTCGATGCCGTAGATGAGGTCGATGTTGAGGACCGGGATTCCGGCGTCGCGGATCCGGCCCAGCGCGGCCTCGACGTCGGCGCGCTTCTGCGGGCGGACCGCGGAGCGGGCCTCCGCGTCCACGAAGGACTGCACGCCCAGGCTCAGCCGGGTGGTGCCCCGCTCGGCGAGCACCGCGAGGCGGTCGGCCGTCGCGGTCGCGGGGGAGGCCTCCACCGACAGCGGGACCGCCCGCAGGTCGGCGCCCATCCGGTGCTCGGCGATGTCGCAGAGCCGCTCCAGCTCGGCGGCGCTCAGATAGGTGGGGGTGCCGCCGCCGAAGGCGGCGAGCGCGAACCGGGCGCCCTCGTCCAGCGCCGCGCGCACGGCGACCGCCTGCCGGTCGAGGGCGTCCAGGTAGGCGGTGGTCAGGCCGTCCGGACCGCCGATCCGGGTGAACAGGTTGCAGAAGCCGCAGCGGACCTCGCAGAACGGGATGTGCAGGTAGAGGGAGAGCGCGTGCTGCGGCTCGCCCGCCCACAGCTCGCGCAGCGGCGGTCGGTCGGGCAGCTCGCGGTAGGCCGTCTTGTGGGGGTAGGCGTAGACGTACGACTGGTACGGGGGCGCGTACGGCAGCTCGGTCACCGGGACGGGCACGGCCGCGGGGGACGTGCCGGGCGCCGGCCGGGCGGGGGCGGTGGTCATGCGGACTCCTCGGCGGGCGTGGCGGACGGCGGCGTGCTCGCGGGGAGCGTGAAGTGGGCGTACGGCACCGTCCAGACCACCTCGTGGCCGATCCGGTGGCCGGTGTAGCCGTCCTCCCCGTAGGCCGTGCCGTGGTCCGAGCAGACGATCGCGAAGCACGGACGGCGGGCGCTCATCGCCGTGAACAGCCGGCCGATGTGGGCGTCCACGTACTCCAGGGCGGCGGCGTGGCTGGCCCGGCTGTCCCCGTGCTCGCGCGTCGCGCCGGGCAGGTGGAACCAGTTCGGCTGGTGCAGCGCCGGGACGTTGACGAAGAGGAAGAGCGGCTGCCCGGCGGGCTGCTCGGCGGCGACCCGCTCCGCGCAGGCGACCTGCTCCTCGAAGGAGGTGGGCGAGGGGACGCCCATCCGCGGTGACCAGTGGCTCTCCTGGAAGAGGCCGGGCAGCACCGAGCCGAGCGGGCCCTGCTTGTTGAAGAAGCCGACGCCGCCGATGCAGACCGTGCGGTAGCCGGCGGCGGCGAGCGCGCCCGGCAGGTCCGGGGCGTCGAACACCCAGGTGCGCGGTGCGGTGCTCTCCGAACCGGCGAACCGGGCGGCGAACAGGCGCGGGTGCGGTCCGTCGGGCGAGGCCGGGGTCGGCAGGAAGCCGGCCAGGATCGCCTGGTGGGCGGCGTAGGTGAAGCTGCCGGGGGAGTGCCGGCGCTCCCAGCGTCCGCCGGGGAGGTGGGCGGCCAGGTGGGGGGTCCGGCCGGCGGCGGCCAGCTCCTCGGCGACGTCGAAGCGCAGGGTGTCGAGGGTGACGAGCAGCAGGTCGTGGCTGCCCACCACGGCGTTCATGTCGGGGGACTCGGCCGCGGGGGCCGTCCCGGCGGAGCCGGTGGGGTCCGCGGAGGTGTGGGCGTCGGGCTGGTGGTTCATCGGGGCTGTTCCGTACGTGGGTGGGTCGTCGGTTCCGGGGTGGCGGCGGCGGCGGTGGCGCCGAGCGCGGCGAGCTGGGCGGCGTAGGTGTCGAGGCCCTCGGCGGGCCCGCCGGGCAGGCCGGTGAGGCCGGGCAGCAGGTCGCCGAAGGCGTTGACCTCGCCGACCACCGCCCGCCGCCAGGCGGCGGTCGGCAGCACGTCGACGCCGACCATCGGGGAGTTCGGGAAGCAGGCGGCCGCCCGCTCCGCCGTCTCCAGCACGTCCGGCCAGGCCGCTCCGGCGGCCTCCCGGGCCAGCTCCAGGCTGCCCCGGGCGCCGCCGAGGTGGAGGTTGGTCATCGGCTGGGCGCTGGTGCGGACCACCGCGTGGGTGGCCCGTCCGGCGACCACGACGACCCGCAGGTCGGCCGAGCGGCCCGCCTGGGAGGCCTTCGGCACCCACTGCTCGACGTGCAGGCCGTCCGGGGCGAGCCGGTCGACCAGGTCCGCGACCAGCCGCTCCTCCTGGTAGCGCCGGACCCGCAGCGAGTTGTACAGCCGGCCGTCGGCGAGCTCCACCGAGGTGGTGGCGCGCATCTGGCCGCGCGGCCCGAACTCCAGTGCCACCACGCCCGACGCGGAGGAGCCGTGCGGCGGTTTGAGGAAGACCCGGCGCATCCCGGCGGCGTCCAGCCGGGCGCGGAGGTCCTCCCAGCCCGCGACCGAGGCCCCGCCGAGGGCGCGCGGCACCGGTACACCAGCGCGTGAAAGCAGCGCGTGCGCCTGCCGCTTGTCGAACATCACGGCGATCTCCTCCGGGTCCCCGAGCAGCCGCGTCCCGGGGGCCCGGGCCAGCGCGCGCAGCGCGGCCGTCACCCCGGCGTACCAGGCGGCTCCGCCCTCGACCCTGGTCGGCGCGTACCGCGCGCCGAGCGCCGGTCCGCGCAGCAGCGCGTCCACGGCCTCCTCCTCGCCGGGCGACTCGATCCGCAGCACGGTGCCCCCGGGCAGCCGGTACGTGCCGCGCAGCAGGTCGAGCCAGGGCAGGACGGCGGGCTCGGGCAGCCCGGCGGCCCGGGCGGCGGCCGCGAACAGCGTCACCCGGCGGTGGCCGGGGTTGCCGAGCACGGTCAGCCGCCCGTCCGGCGGGAGCCGGTGCTCCGGCCGGGCCGGACGGGGTGCCCGGGCCCGGTCGGAGCTCTGGGGGGTCGTCGTCAGCATCGGTGTCCGCCTACTCGGCCACCGCGACGTAGCGCCACTCGTCCTCGTCGTCCTCCTCGGCATCGGAGAGGTCGACGTCCACGCCCGGCAGCGCCTGGCGCACCCGCTCCTGCATGGCGTCGGTGAGGTAGTGGTGGTGCAGGTCGAGGGACTTGAGGTGGGTGAGCGGCTGGCCGTCCAGCAGTGCGGCCGCGCCCTCGTCACTCAGCACACCCATCGCCAGGCTCAGCGACTCCAGCCGCGGCACCACCGGGGCGTGCGCCACGGCGGCGGCGATCTCGTCCTGGAACTCGCTGTTCTCCAGCCCGAGGTGGCGCAGCGACGGCAGCCGGGTGCCGGCCAGGATCGGCGCGATGTCGTCGATGGTCGCGTCGCCGCCGTACTCGTCGACGCCGAACCACAGCTCCAGGCGCTCCAGCGCGGGCAGTTCGCTCGCCGCGACCGCCCGCACCACGTCGTCCGGAAGGCCACCGGACTCGAACCGCAGGGTGGTCAGCCGCCCGTGCTGCACCGGGTTGAGCACGAGCCCGTTGCCGCCGCGCACCACCAGGTCGGTGAGCTGCGGGAACGCCTTCAGCACCGGGGTGACGTCCGACATCTCCAGCCAGGAGATCTCGCAGTCCTCGGAGGTCACGTCGGCGATGTACAGCGCCTCCAGGGCGGGGAAGCGGTCGGCGTCGGCGACGATCCGGTCGAGCGTCTCGCGCACCGGCACGTAGTCCCGCACCCACCAGGGGCCGATCAGCAGGGCGCGGACGGCGGCGGGGTCGACCGCGGCGAGGAAGGCCGACCACAGCTCGTCGAAGCCCTGCTTCGAACCGTAGCCGACGGACAGCCGCCAGGCGGCGGTGTCCGCCGCCGGCAGTTCGTCGGTCAGCCCGCGCCGATCGTGCAGACCGGGCTCGCGGAGCGAGAGGTTGACGACCGGCAGGTGGAGGAAGTGGTCGCCGAGCTTGGTGATGAACACGGGTGCCCCTTGGCTGGCATGGCTGGCTGGTACTGGAGCGGGTGGTGGACGAGCGGGCCGACGCGTGGGCTACTCGGCCACGGCGACGTACTGCCACTGGTCGTCGGGCTTGCCGGGCTCGGAGAGGTCGATCGCCACCCCGGGCAGGGACTCGCGCAGCCGCTGCTGCACGGCATCGGTGAGGTAGTGGTGGTGCAGGTCGAGGGACTTGAGGTGGGTGAGCGGCTGTCCCTCCAGCAGCGCCGTCGCGCCCTGGTCGGTGAAGACGCCCATCGACAGGTTCAGCGACTCCAGCCGCGGCACCACCGGGGCGTGCGCGAGGGCGGCGGCGATCTCGTCCTGGAACTCGCTGTTCTGCAGACCGAGGTGGCGCAGCGCGGGGAAGCGCGCGCCGTCCAGGAAGGGCTCCAGGTCGGCCAGGACGGTGGTGCCGCCGTAGTTCTCCACCCCGAGCCAGAACTCCAGCCGCTCCAGCGCGGGCAGCTCGCTCGCCGCGACGGCCCGCGGCACCGCGCCGGGCAGGCCGCCCGACTCGAACCGCAGCGCCCGCAGGTGCTCGTGCCGCACCGGCTGGAGCATGGTGGTCCCGCCCTCCTCCGGTTCGTCGCAGCCGCCGCGCACGACCAGCTCGGTGAGCTGCGGGAAGGCCGTCAGCACCGGCGTCACGTCGGTCATGTCGATCCAGGAGATCTCGTTCTCCTCGTACGTGATGTCGCCGATGAACAGGCCGCGCAGGGCGGGCAGCCGCCCGGCCGCGCCGAGGATCGCGGCCAGCGGCTCGGCGAAGCTCTCCGGGCCGTCCTGCGACCACTCGCCGACCACCACGGCGGTCACCCGGGAGACGTCCACGCGGTCCAGGAACTGCTGCCAGCGCGTGATCCAGTTCTGATCGGCCTCGAACTCGACGGCGATCTTCCAGGCCGCGGCGGCCGGCTCGGGCAGCTCGGCGCCCTCGTCGACGGCCGTGACGAAGTCGAAGACGGGAAGGCCGTGGAACGCCTCGATGTGGTTGTTGACCGTCATGCGCTGCTCCTCGGAGGGGTCGGTGCGGGCCGAACAAGTGTCTACCAGCCCGGACCGACAATCCGGTGCCCGGGGCGTCGCCCGGGCGCGTTGCACGCGTCTCCCGGCCCGCCTCACCGGACCCGACCGGCGCGGCCGCCGCCCGGGGCACCGGGCACCGTTGTCAGACCCCTGTCCTATGGTCCGGGGCGTGGGAATCCGATGCGTCGTCGAGTCGGCGAGGGAGAACTGATGTTCCGTCAGGGAGATGTGCTGATGGTGCCGGTGGAGGAGTCCGCGGTGCCGGTGCGGGTGGGGTCGCTGGCCGCGCAGCCCAGGGACGCGCGGGGCCGGCTGGTGCTGGCGCTGGGCGAGGTCACCGGCCACGCGCACGCGGTGGTCGGTCCGGGGGAGCTGCGGCGCGAGTCCGGCCCGTTCGGCACCGCCTGGCTGCACCTGCCGGAGGGCGGCCGGGTGGTGCACGAGGAGCACGCGGCGATCCCGCTGCCCAAGGGCTGGTACCAGGTGGTCCGCCAGCGCGAGTACGTGCCGGGCGCGGTGCGCGTGGTCGCGGACTGACGGACGGCGGCGCGCCGGAGCGCGCGGACCGTGAACGGGGATCGGGGCGGGCGCGCGGCGCCCGCGGCACGGCCGGGCGGGGTGCCCGGGCGGGAACGGAGAGTGTGATGGTGACTGGACAGACGGCACCGGCCCCCGCGGCGGGCGGGCCCGCCGAGGCGACCGCCCGCTGGCGGGCGGCGGCGGCCGCGACCGGCCCGGCCGACCGGGCCGGCGTCGAGCGGGCGGTGCGGGCCGCGTACCGCGCGGTGGGCCTGGCCGAACCGGCCGAGGTCCGGTGGTTCGGCTCGCCGCTGGCGGCCGCGGAGGCGGCGCTGGAGCTGCGCGCGGCGGGCGCCGTGACGGTGCGCGAGGCGGTCCGGACGCTGCCGTGGGACGCGGTCCGCCGACAGGCGGTCGAGCGGACCGGCGCGGCGGGCTGGGCGCCGCTCTGGGCGCTGACCGGCGGCGAGCTCGGCCCGGTGACCAACACGCTCGCCGACCGGATCCGCGGCGCCGTCCTCGACCGGCTGGCGCCGGAGCCGGACACCGAGAACGACGAGGACGACGTGGTGGAGGCCGCCCGGGAGCGCCGGGTCGTCACCCGCCTCGCGCTGCTCGACGCCGTCCGCGGCCAGTTCGACGCGCCCTGGTTCGCCGCCTTCGAGGCGGCCGGGGTGCTGGGGGCGGCGCCGGACGTGCCGGACGCGCAGGCCGTGTCCGGCGGGCCCGAGGGTGCGGCGATCGCCGCGCTGGCGCAGGTCGCGCGCGGCGCCGGCTGGTGGTGGCCGTACGCGGACGTGGTGCTGGTCAGCGAGCGCCCGGTGGCGCTGCACCGCGACGAGGCGGGCCGGCTCGACCGCGCCGACGGCCCGGCCCTGGCCTACTCCGACGGCTTCGCCCTGCACGCCTGGCGGGGCATGCCGGTGCCTGCCGACTTCCTCGCCGGGCTCGGCGCCGTGACCGTCGAGCGGATCCGTACCGAGGAGAACGCCGAGCTGCGCCGCGTCCTGCTGGAGCACTACGGCTACGAGCGGTACCTGGCCGACTCCGGCGCCGTCCCGGTGCACCAGGACGAGACGGGTGTGCTCTGGCGGATCGAGTTGCCCCTTGACGAGCCGGTGGTGATGGTCGAGGTGGTCAACTCGACCGCCGAGCCCGACGGCACCTTCCGCACCTACTGGCTGCGGGTGCCGCCCAGCACCCTCACCGCCCGCGCGGGGGTGGCCTGGACCTTCGGCATAACCGAGGCGGAGTACCACCCGCAGCGCGAGACCTGAGCGGGTGGTGCTCCGCCGGACGGCCGGTCCCGGGCGGCGGCGCGGCCCGGGAGGCGTCGGGCCGGACGCGCCGGACCGTGTCGGGCCGTGCCGTGCCGGGCCGGTCACCGGAAGGCGGCGGCGTTCCGGCGGGCCCACGCGGCGAACGGCGTGGCCGCTCGGCCCAGCAGGTGCTCGACGTCCGGGCTGACCTGCCGTTCGGCGGCGGTCGGTTCGCCCAGGATGTCGAGCGTGCCGTCCGCGACGCTCTCCGGCATGACCGTCAGCAGGTGGCCGCGGGCCGCCTCGCGGCTCAGCTCGACGAAGCCCACCGGTTCGCCGAGCGCGGCCCCGAGCGCCTCGGCCTGCTCGCGCGGCGACACCGGCGCCGGTCCGGTCAGCACGTACGTCCGGCCGGCGTGCGCGGAGGCCCGCGGCCCGGCGGCCGCGCCACCGCGCAGGACGGCGGCGGCCACCTCGGCGAGGTCCTGCGGGTCCACCGTCGGCAGGGCGACGTCGCCGAACGGCGCGGCCACCGTGCGCCGGGAGCGCACCGGCTCGGCCCAGGCGAAGGCGTTCGAGTGGAAGCCGCTCGGCCGCAGCCTCGCCCCGCTGTTCGCCGGGCTGGCCGAGTGGTCCGCCGCCAACCTGGAACGCGTCGAGCGGGCCCGCCGGGCGTACGACGGCACCACCGCCCCTTGACCCTCACCCCGCGTCAGGGCGCACCGTGGAGGGCGTACACGGAACGCTGACGGACGGTACGGGGTGGGGGCGGCATGAGCTGGTCGGTCGGGCAGGTCTCGGGATTCGCCGGGGTCACCGTGCGGACACTGCACCACTACGACCGTACGGGCCTGCTCTCGCCCAGCGAGCGCAGCCCGGCCGGCTACCGCCTCTACGGCGAGGGCGACCTGGCCCGGCTCCAGCAGATCCTCTTCTACCGGGAGCTGGGCTTCACCCTCGATGAGATCGCCAGCATCCTGGCCGATCCGCAGGCCGACGCGCTCGACCGGCTGCGGGCCCGCCGCCAGGCGCTCACCGAGCAGATCGCCCGGCTGCAGAAGCTCGTCGAGGTGGCCGAGCGGGCGATCGAGGTCCGGCGCACCGGCGTCGAGCTGACCCCGCAGGAGCGGTTCGAGGTCTTCGGTGACGTGGTCTTCGACCTCAGCTACGCCACCGACGCCCACCTCAAGTGGGGCGACCGGGAGAGCCACCGGCAGGCGCTCGCCCGGGCCGCGGCCCACACCAAGGAGGACTGGCGGCGGCTGATGGCCGAGGCCGCCGACTGGCGCGCCCGGCTGCTCGCCGCCTTCGACGCCGGCGCGGCCCCCGACAGCGGGCCCGTCCTCGACCTGGCCGAGGAGCACCGCCGGCACATCGGCCGCTGGTTCACGCCCTGCCCGCCCGAGATGCACCGCAGGATCGCCGACGACTACGAGGCGGACGCCCGCGCCTTCGCCCTGGTGGTCCCGCCGGGCGAGCAGCGCCCCGGCCTGGCGCCGTACCTGCGGGCCGCCATCGCGGCCAACGCCCGACGCCTCCGCGCCCCGGGCCGGCCCGACGCACCCGGGGCCTGAGCCGCCCGCGCCCCGTGTCGCGCACCCGTACCCCCTGCCAAGGACACCCCATGGACATCCTGCTCACCGCCGCCGGTTCGTACGGCGACGTCGCCCCCTACACCGGCCTGGGCGCCCGGCTCCGCGCCGAGGGACACGCCGTGGCGCTGGCCGCGCCGGAGTCCTTCGGTCCGCTGGTCACCGCCGCCGGCCTGGAGTTCCGCCCGCTGCCCGTCGACCCGCGCGCGCCCGCCGACGGGCGCTCCTCGCTGCTCGCCAAGGCCGCCGCCTTCGTCGACCGGCTCGGCGACGGCCTCGCCGACGCCGCCGCCCCCGGCGCCGACCTGCTGCTGTTCTCCGCCACCACCGCCCCGCTCGGCCGGCACCTCGCCGAGGCGATGGGCGTCCCCGGCCTGGACGTCCCCCTGCAACCGGTCGCCCCCACCCGGGAGTTCCCGCCGGTCGTGGGTGGCGTACGGTCGCTCGGCGGCTGGGGCAACCGGGCGGCCGGCGCCCTCGCCCGGCACGCCGTGGACCGGCTGCACGCGGACGCGGCTCGCCGCCTGCGGGCCCGTCTCGGGCTGCCCGCGCGCCCCCGGCGCGCCCAGCGGCGGCTCCGCGAGCGAGCGGGCGCGCCCGCCCTGCACGGCTTCAGCCCCGTCCTGCTGCCCCGCCCGGCCGACTGGCCCGAGGAGCTTGCGGTGGTCGGCAACTGGTGGCCCCACGAACCGGCCGGGGGCGGCCTGCCCGCCGAGGTGGAGGACTTCCTCCAGGCCGGCCCGCCGCCGGTGTTCGTCGGCTTCGGCAGCATGGCCGCGGGGGAGGGCGAGCGGCTGGGCGACCTGGTCGCACGCGCCCTGCGCCGGGCCGGCGTCCGGGGCGTGCTGCAGTCCGGCTGGGCCGGCCTCACCGCCGGAGGCGACGACCTCCTGACCGTCGGTGAGCTCCCGCACGCCCTGCTCCTGCCGCGCACCGCCGCCGTGGTCCACCACAGCGGCGCGGGCACGGCGGCCGCCGGCCTGCGCGCGGGCGTGCCGGCGGTCCCCGTCCCGGTCCTCGCGGACCAGCCGTTCTGGGCCGCCCGCCTGGCACGCACCGGCGCCGCCACCGCCCCCGTCCCGTTCGCCGAACTCTCCGCCGACCGCCTGGCCGGCGCGCTCCGCGAGGTCCTGCGGGAACCGGCGTACCGGGCCCGTGCCCGCGCCGCGGCCGGGGCGATGGCGCGCGAGGACGGCGCGGCCCGGGTCGCCGAGGCCGTCGCGGAATTCGGGTCGACGTGCTGACCCCCGGGCGGCACCCTGCCGGGACGGAGTTCTTCACCTACCACCGGGACCGTGCGCACTCCGAGGCGCTGCGCCGCGAGCTGCGGGAGGAGCACTGGTCCTACATGGACGGGTTCGCCGCGGAGATGATCGCCCGCGGCCCCACCCTCGCCGACGCCGACGGCACCCGCACCGATGGCACGCCCACCGGCAGCGTCCACATCCTCGACCTTCCCGACCCCGAGGCCGCCCGGGCCTTCGCCTTCGACGAGCCCTGCTACCAGGCGGGCGTCTACCGGGACGTCCTGCTGCGGCGCTGGCGCAACCTCCTGGGCCGCACCATGGCCGAGTTCCCCGGAGGACGCACCGGCGGCCACCGCTACCTGGTGCTCGGCCTCGGCACCGGCAGCCCCGCCGACCTGACACCCCCGCCCGAGCGCGAGGAGCTGATCGCCTACGGCCCGCTCCTCTCCGACGACGGCAGCGCCTGGCTGGGCACCGCCGCCCTGCTCCGCGCCCCCGGCCCGGACGCCGCCCGCGCCGTCCTCACCGCGGACCGCTACGCCGCCGTCGAGGTCCACCGCCGGCAGTTCGGCGGACGCGGGTAGCCCCGTCCCTTTCCGGAACGCGGCATCGCCCGCGCCTGGGACGGGCGCGGGCGATGCGGATTCGACGGGGCGGGTGGGGTCAGTGGACGTCGATGCCGTCGAACGAGCCGATGATGGCGTCGCCGCCCACGTTGGTGATCTCGCCGCCGGCGAGCTGGTTGCCGGTGCCGATAACGGTGATGGTCGTGGTGTTGACCGTCACCTCGTCGGCGAAGGCCTGGGTGGGCAGGGAAACGGCGCCGACGGCGGCGATGAGGACGGCGAACGTGCGGACGGTGCGGTACATGATGGTTATCCCTTCGTGGACCAACAGTGCTTCGAACTCTAGGGACCGACACTGCGTCAGGCATAGGAATGTCACCCGAACGGGTTGATGCACGTGTCGCCCGGCTCGATCGTTCGTTGGACGTCAGATGGGCTCCCGTTCTCCCGCCCACCACCGGGCCCGGGTCCCCAGTCCTCGCCGCCCCCGTCCGTCGACACCCGTGGCGGCGCCGCCGTCGGCCGGCTGCGCCGACGTTCGTCGTACGGGCGGGTGGGGAGCAGCAGCAGGCCACCGGGCTGAGATCGGTACCCGTGACCCGGTGGCCGCGCGCGGCGAGCCCGATCCCCTGGGTGCCGATGCCGCAGGCACGGTCGAGGACCTCCGTCGGCGCGTCGCCGAGCCGGTCCCGCAGGAGCGCGCCGAGATCCGAGCCCTGCCGGGCCACGCTCGCCTCCCAGCCGGCCCGCACCGGGTGCTAATCGGCGGCCAGTCGGTCGGAGAAGCGGCCGACACCGCGGGCCGACACCACGGGCCGGTCGGGTCGGTGGGCTCGTCGATGCGGTCACGCCACCGAGGCCGGTCGCGCCCGTCCCGGGAGCTTCCGGGGCCGTTCAGGCCGGCTCGGGCCGGTAGACGGTCAGTGCTCGCGGCGCCTTGGCGAGGCGGAGCGCGCCGGAGGCGGGCACCGACTCGCCGTCGACGGCGATCCGTTCGGCGTCGCCGAGGGCTTCCAGGTCGAGGGCCCGGAGCCGGGCGGAGTGGTAGACCCGGGAGCGGGCGAGCGTGCCGGACAGGAACGCGGCGGCGAGCCGGGTCCGGGCGAGCGGCTGCCCGCCGTCGACCACCCGGACGTCCAGCAGGCCGTCGGCGAGCCCGGTCCGGTGGGTCGGGGCGAAGCCGGGAGGGTCGTAGGCGCCGTTGCCCGCGAACAGCAGCCAGAGCCGGCGGTCGCGCCCGCCCACCCGGACGGTGACGGGTTCGGCGGTCGCCAGCATCCGGGCGGTGGCCACCGCCAGCGCCGGCCACTTGCCGAGCCGGTTCTCGAACGCCTCGCGCATCCGGACCAGTTCGGGGTAGACGCCCAGGCTGAAGGTGTTCAGGAAGACCCGGCGCTCGGTGTCGTCGGCGGCCACCCCGAGGTCCACCCCGCACGCCCGGCCGGCCGTCACGGCCTCCGCCGTCGACTCCATTCCGTGGATGCCGAGGTCGAGCGCGAAGTGGTTGAGGGTGCCACCGGGGAAGACCGCGAGCGGCAGGTTCCGCTCGACGGCCAGGCCGGCGGCCAGGTTGACGCTGCCGTCGCCCCCGCAGACCCCGAGCGCGCCGCCGGCCGCCGCGGCCCGGTCGGCGGCCTCGGTGAGCAGGGCCTGCAGGTCGTCCTCGGGCCCGCAGAGCCGGACGTCCGCCCGGGGGAGCAGGGCGCGCAGCGCGTCGGCCGTGTCCTCGGGGCCGTCGGAGGTCAGCGCGCCGCTGCCGGACCCGGAGTTGACCACCACCGACAGGCCCGCCCCCTCGGGAAGCGCCGGGGCGGGGCGGCGCGGCGGCCCGGCGGCCGGCCGCAGGTGGGAGGCGCGGGGCCACCAGCGGAGCGTGAGCACCGCGAGTGCCGAGCCCAGTGCGAAGCCCGCCAGGACGTCGCCCGGGTGGTGCGCGCCCGTGTACACCCGCGAGACGCCGACGGCCAGCGCGGCCGGTGCCACCAGGGCCGCCGCGGCCGGGGACTCGATGGCCACGGCGGTGGCGAAGGCGGCGGCCGAGGCGGAGTGGCCGGAGGGGAAGGAGGTGGTGACCGGCTGGCGCAGCAACCTCCGGACCTGCGGCACCGGGTCCAGCGGCGGGCGCGGACGACGGGTGAGCTGCTTGGCCGCGATGTTGGCGGCCGAGGAGGCGAGGAGCAGCGAACTCACCCCGCGCAGCGCCGCCCGCCGCCCAGGCCGTCCGCCGACGGCGCCGAGAACGGCGGCCGTGCCGAGCCAGAGCATCCCGTGGTCGGCCGCGTGACTCAGCCGGCGCAGCCAGCGGCCGGTCAGCGATCCCGTGCCGAAGGGACGGTGGGCCGCCGCGATCTGATGGAACAGCGCCCGGTCGATGACATCCAATCGCCTCATTCGTACGAGCCTAGACGCCGCCGGCGCGCGGCGCGCGGTGAGCGGCCGGCGGGACCGGGGCCCTCCCCAGGAACGGCTGAGTACGGGTACTCAGGCGCCACCGGCCGGGCTCCGCGCAGACTGGCGGACAGGACCCGCTCCCGCCGTCACCGAGGATCCACTTCACCGCCATGCTGAGCCGCGCCTCCGCCCTCCTGCTGCCCGCCGTCGGCCGCCTGCGCATCACCGCCGACGCATCCGACACCGCCGACACCACTGACACCGCCGCCGCCGGCTGCCCCGCGCCGGGCAGCATCGTCGCGGCCAACCACACCTCGCTCGCCGACCCCGCCGTCGTGCTCGCCGCCCTGCACCGGCTCGGCGCCCGGCCGGTCGTCCTGGCCGCCGCCGGGCTGTGGCGGATCCCGGTGCTCGGAACGGTGCTGCGCCGGGAGGGGCACATCGCCGTCCGCCGGGGCACCGCGCGGGCGGCGGAGTCGCTGGACGCGGCGGCCGCGGCACTGGCGGCCGGGCGGATCGTGCTGATCTACGGCGAGGGCGGGCTGCCGCGCCGCCGCGACTCCGGGGAACTGCCGCCCGGACCGTTCCGCAGCGGCCTGGCCCGCCTGGCGCGGGCCACCGGCGCACCGGTCGTCCCGCTCGGCCAGGCCGGGTCCCGCCGGCTCAGCTCCGGCGGCCCGCTCAAGCAGCTCGCCGGCCTGGCCACCGCCCCCGTCCGCCGCCCCACCCTGCACGTTCACCTCGGCACCCCGCTGCACCTCCCCACCGACACCGCCGAGGCCACCGCCCGCGCCCATCACGCCGTCACCGCCGCCTGGACGGTCGCCGCCCACCGCGCCGACCGGGACCTCCGGCCGACCTGAAACGGCTCGCCGGCCACCCGAACCGGATGTGCGGAAGCGCGTCCTGCCGGACCCGTGACCGCGCCCCGGCCGCTCCCGCCGACCGCGGCGCGAAAGACGTGGACCGTCCGGCCGAGGGCGTGGTCCACTGCGCGCATGAGCTTGGTGGTAGACGTGTTCACCGTTGACGAGAACGGTGGGTCCCGCTTCCTCGACGTTCCCGAAGGGTCGTCTGATCTTGCCGGCTTCGAGAGCTGGCGCACCACGGTCTGGGGATCGGAGGCCGTCCGCTCGCTCGGCGCACGCTTCTTCCCCCGGTTGGCTGGAGGCGGGCTCCGCGTTCTGCCGGACGACGTTCCGGAGTTCATCGAGGAAGTCCTCCTGCTCCTGAACAACATCGAGTCCATTGCCGCTCACAGGGACTCACCCAAGCCCGTCGCCCAGCGCGCCGGCGAGATCGCCGATCGGCTGGACAACGTCCTCGACGCCGCCCGCCGGGCGTTGCGGATCCGCGGCGGAGTCCAGATCTGGTAGCCGACGCGCACGGATTCTGCGGCGCAGCCGAACGCCTACCGTGACCGACCACTCCGGCAGGCGGTCCGGAAGGCCGCCCGCCGAGCACTCGACGCGATTCGCGGCCGGGAGCACGGCCACCCGGCGGGCAGAAGCGGACCTGGCCGGCGAGGCCTTCGCCCGGGTGCGCGCCGCCGGCGGCACCCGGTGACCGACCGTGCGTGGCCTCGCCGGAGCAGGACGTCGGACGGGCCGACTTCCTGCTCCGCGCACCGTCCGAGCGCCTGACTCCCTGGCCAGGGCGCACTCACCGTTCACCGCGACCCGTATCCCACCGCCCCCGCGGGCTGCCGTGTCGTGGCTCCTACGGGCCTGATCACCGGGGGAGAGGCCGGCCGGATCCTTCGGGACCGGTGACCAGGCTGTGAGGCAGGTAGTCGCTCTCCACACCCGGCGTCCAGGACTGGGCCCGGTAGGCGAGCGCGGCCAGGGCGAGCGGCAGGAGTGCCAGGAGAGTGCTCGTTCGGGACCCGGGGCCGGGCGTCGCGCTGTGCTGGAGCAGGAGTGCGGCGAGTCGGGAGTCGAAGGCTTCGCGGTCGCCCGCGACCGTGGCACGCAGGGCTTGGAGAGCGACGGTATGGGGGTGGCCGGGCAGGCGGTCGCCGCCCGTGGCCCGTCGGGTCCGGATGCGGGTGAGCGCGGCATCGAGGGCGGCGAGCTGCTCCTGGACGCTCGGCGGGTGGCTCGCGGTGCGGTCGTCGACGATGTAGCCGCTCGCCTGGCTCAGCAGACCCCGGGCGAGTTCGGCCGAGGGGTCGCCGGCCGCGTCGTCGCCGACAGTGCGGGTGAAGTCGAAGGACTCGCCGAACTCGTCCACCTGCCCTGCGAGGATGACGAGGCAGAACGCCTCGGTCCAGGCCGCCGGGTCGACCGGAGAGGCGGTCTCGTTCTCGTCGAGCTCGTGGATGGTCCCGAAGTTGACGTAGTCGATGCCGACGGAGAACCGCTCGTACCCCGCGTATGCCGCGCACTTCACCGCTCCGCCGGCGGCCAGGGCGGCGTTTCGCAGGATCGTCCGCGCTTCCGGGGTGTCGAGAGCCGGTGTCCCGGCCGACAGCGCGCCCAGGTAGTCGAGGAACACCTCGGCGGTCTCCCGCCACTCGCGGCTGCCCGCGGCGTGCGTCCGCATGATCCGGATCTGTGTGGACAGCCTGTCCTCGAACTCCGCACGTACTGCCGAGACCACCGACACCGGCAGCTGATGACGCTCGATCCGCACTGCTCCACTCCTTGCCCGCCGACGCAGCCACCACCCTAGGCGTTGAGTCCGACACCGCCTGCGGCGAACGCCTCGTCACCTGAACCGGGCCGGATCCGCGCCTTCGGGCCGGCCGCCGGGTAGGGGGCCCATCGGTGACCGACGACAACGCGGCGTAGGGGTACCTCCCGGCCGAAGGCTGGGGCCGCGCGTGCCCTGGCGCCGCACGCCCGGCGGGAATTGCCAGACACGCCTCAGCCCTTGACTCGCGCGGCAGAAAGGCCCGGCCGCCACCGGGCCTCGGTCCGGCGGCGACGAGGGGATCGTGTGCCTGCCGCGGCGGGAGGACGGCGGCCGGCCCGGGTGTCGGTGGGGTGGTCTACGGTCGCGGCATGAATGACGAACACGACGCTGCGACAGGGCTGTTCACGGCGGTGGGCCGCACGGTGGTGCTGGTCGAGGACGCCGAGGCGGCGCTCGCCTTCTACCGGGACGGTCTCGGCTTCACCGTGCTCTTCGACGGGGACCTCGGCGGCTACCGGCTGCTGCACGTCGGTCCGGCGGGTGGTCCGGCGGGCGGGGCGGGGACGGGGCTGTGGCTGATGCCGGCCGAGTCCGCGCAGGCGCGGGCGGCGGTGGGGTGTCAGACGGGCGGCATGCCGCTGCTGGTGCTCCACACGGACGACCTCGACCGGGTGGCGGCCCGGCTGGCGCGGCTCGGGGTGGCCACCCGGCCCGGTGTGCCGGACGGCGGGCCGGGCCGCTCGCTGCACTTCCGCGACCTCTACGGCAACGAGCTGATCGCCGCGCAGCTGTAGAACCGGCTGGCCGCCACGGAGGCGGCCGGGGCAGGATGGGCGGCATGGAGCGCACGTTCGAGGAGCTGGTGGACGAGGCGGCCGAGGCCCCGGTGGACGGCTGGGGCTTCTCCTGGCTGGACGGCCGGGCCACCGAGGAGCGCCCGTCCTGGGGCTACCAGCGGCTGCTGGGGGAGCGGCTGGCGCACGCCTCGGCGGCGCTGGACGTGCAGACCGGCGGCGGGGAGGTGCTCGCCGGCGTGGCGGACCGCTTCCCCCGGACGATGGCGGCCACCGAGTCGTGGCCGCCGAACGCGGCCAGGGCGGCCGCCCTGCTCCACCCGCTCGGCGCGGTCGTGGTGGCGGGGCCGGACACGCCCCCGCTGCCCTTCGCCGACGACGCCTTCGACCTGGTGACCAGCCGTCACCCGGTGAGCGTCTGGTGGCCGGAGATCGCCCGCGTGCTGCGCCCGGGCGGCAGTTACCTGGCCCAGCACATCGGTCCGGCCTCGGTGTTCGAGCTGGTCGAGTTCTTCCTGGGGCCGCAGCCGCGGGCACGCCGGGCCCGGCGGCCGGAGGACGACGCGGACGCCGCCCGGGCCGCCGGGCTGGAGGTGCTCGACCTGCGCTCCGAGCGGCTGCGGGTCGAGTTCCGGGACATCGGCGCGGTGGTCTGGTTCCTGCGCAAGGTGATCTGGATGGTCCCGGGCTTCACCGTCGAGGCCCACGGGGAGCGGCTGCGCGAGCTGGACGCCCTGATCCGGGCGGAGGGGCCGTTCGTCGCCCGCTCCGCCCGGTTCCTCATCGAGGCCCGCAAGCCCTGACGCCGCCCCGGGGCGGGGACGTCAGCCCGCGGCGACCAGGTCGAGGTAGTCCTCGCTCCACAGGTCCTCGTCCCCGCCGGGCAGCAGCAGGACCCGGTCCGGCCGCAGCGCCTCCACCGCCCCGGGGTCGTGGGTGACCAGCACGATCGCTCCCGGGTAGCCGCCCACCGCCGCCAGCACCTCGGCCCGCGAGGCCGGGTCGAGGTTGTTGGTGGGCTCGTCGAGCAGCAGCACATTGGCGCCCGAGTGGACCAGCCCGGCCAGCGCGAGCCTGGTCTTCTCGCCGCCGGACAGCACCCCGGCCGGCTTGTCGGCGTCGTCGCCCCGGAACAGGAACGCGCCGAGCACGTGCCGCAGGTCGCCGTCGGTGAGCCCCGGCGCGGCCGAGGCGAGGTTCTCCCGGACGCTGCGCTCCGGGTCGAGGGTGTCGTGCTCCTGGGCGAAGTAGCCGAGCCGCAGCCCGGGCCCGGGCACGACCCGCCCGCCGTCCGGGGCCTCGCGGCCGGCCAGCAGGCGCAGCAGGGTCGTCTTGCCCGCCCCGTTGGGGCCGAGCACGACGAGCCGGCTGCCGCGGTCGACGGCGAGGTCGAGCCCGTCGAGCACGGCGCGCCCGCCGTACGCCTTGGTGAGGCCGACCGCGCCGAGCGGCATCCGGCCGCAGGGGGCCGGTTCGGGCAGCCGGATCCGGGCGGTGCGCTCGGCCCGGCGGACGGGTTCGAGCGAGGAGAGCATCCGGTCGGCCCGGCGGGCCATCGAGCGGGCGGTCACGGCGGTCGCGACGTTGGCCCGCATCCGGTCGGCCCGGGCGTGCAGGGCGGCGGCCTTGCGCTCGGCGTTGGCCCGCTCGCGGGCGCGCCGGCGCTCGTCGGCCGCGCGCTGCGCCAGGTACTCGGCCCAGCCGGTGTTGTGGACGTCGACGGTGGCGCGCTGCGGGTCGAGGTGGAACACCCGGTTGACGGTGTCGGCGAGCAGCGGCACGTCGTGGCTGATCAGCACCAGGCCGCCCGGGTGGCCGGCCAGGTAGCCGCGCAGCCACGCGACGGCGTCCGCGTCGAGGTGGTTGGTGGGCTCGTCGAGCAGCAGGGTGCCGTGGTCGGCGAAGAGGATCCGGGCCAGCTCGACCCGGCGGCGCTGGCCGCCGGAGAGCGCGCCGAGCGGGCTGTCCAGCACCCCGTCGGGCAGGCCGAGGCCGGCCGCGACCCGGGCGGCCTCGGCCTCCGCGGGGTAGCCGCCGCGGGACTGGAACTCGGCCTCGGCCCGGCTGTAGGCGGCCATCGCGCGGCGCTGCGCGCGTTCGTCGGCGGCGGTGGCCATGGCGCTCTCGGCGGCGCGCAGCTCCCGGACGGCGGTGTCCAGGCCGCGCGCGGACAGGATCCGCGCGGTGACGGTCACGGCGGGGTCGGCGGCACGGGAGTCCTGCGCCAGGTAGCCGACCGGGCCGGTCCGGGTGACGGTACCGGCGGCGGGGCGCAGCCGGCCGGCGAGCGTGGCGAGCAGGGTGGTCTTGCAGGCACCGTTGCGGCCGACCAGGCCGATGCGGTCGCCGGGGGCGATGTGGAGAGTGAGGTCGGACAGCAGCAGGCGGGCGGCGACGCGCACGTCGACACCACGGGTGGTGATCAAGGGGATGACGCTCCGTAACAGCGAACGGACACACGGGTGGCGTGGAGGTGGGTCCGTCAGCTAGGAGATGCGGGGCGTCGACATGGCGCCGAGGGTAGCCCGCGGTGCCCGGTGGGCGCATCCGGTTTTTGCGGCGCGGCCGTGGGCGGTGCGGCAGGCCCGCCCGAGGAGGCCGGCGGGGCCGGTCGTCGTACCAGGCCGGCCGCCGGAGGCGGTGATCGGGTCACCCACCGCTGTGGCACGTGGCGGTGGCGTTCGGGGTCAGGTCGATGGGGACGGCGAGGACGTCGGCCGCGGCCGCAACGGCGGCCGCGAGGCCGGTTCGGATACGCGTGTCTCTCCCGGGGTGGTGACGGAACGTCGTCCTTCGAGCACACCTCCCGGGGGCGGCCGGAGGCAATGCCGTCCACTCGATCGGGGTGGTGGCCCGTGCCCCGTCCGGAGCCTCGAATTCCCGGAAGCCCTTGCGTGGGCATGTCCGCGACATGTTCGATGGCTCCATGGGGCGCAGCGAGCTCGTTCTGATGACCGATCACAGCTCGACCGAAGGCAGCCGGGAGGCGCTCGCCACCGCCGTGCGCCGGCTCACCGGGCGGGCGCCGGTGCTGCTCGACGCGCGGCACTTCATGAGCGGCGGACCGCACGGGCCGGCGGGCGGCGGCCGGCTGCGCGGCACCGGCGACGGCCTCGCCCTGGAGGTCCCCGCCGAAGGCCTCGCGCCGACCGCCCGGGCGGTGATCCTCTACGAGATACCGCCGCACCGGCGCACGGAACTCGCCGACCTCCAGCGGGCCCTGCGCGAGCACGGCGTCCGCTCGCTGGGCACCGCCCACGACGGCTGGCGCACGGCCAGCGACAAGCGGCTCGCCGTCGAGCGCTTCGCCCGCGCGGGCGTCCGCCAGATGCCCACCGTCACGCTCTCCCGGCCCACCGCCGCCGAGGCCGTCGCGGTGTTCGAGCGGCTCGGCGGCGACGTCTGGGCCCGCCCGGCCGTCGGCATGAGCGGGCAGGACGTGTTCCACGTCACCACCCGTGCCCAGCTCGCCGAGGCGGCCGAGTGCTACGCGCGGGCCGGCACCGACTGGCTGCTCGCCCAGGACGCCCGCAACTTCACCGCGGACGGCCGCCGCCACCAGTACCGGGTGACCGTGCTCGGCGGGCGGCCGCTGCGGGCCGTCGAACACGTGCAGGACGACCCGGACGAGCCCTGCAACCTCGCCCGGGGCGCCGTCTCCACCCCGCTCCCGCTGGAGGAGCTGCCCGCCGGCCTGGCGGAGCTCGCGGTGGCCGCCACCGGGGCGGTCGGGCTGCCGTTCGCCGCCGTCGACCTCGCGGCGCAGAGCGGCGGCGTGGTCTTCGAGGTCAACGTCCACCCGGCGTTCGGCTCGCCCGGCGCGCTGGAGGCGGTCGCCGTGCCGTACGTGGCGGCCCACCTCGCGCCGTCCGGCTGACCGGCCGCCCGCGCGCCGACACGTGACGAAGTGTCAGGCGGGGGAGCGCCGGGCCGCTCCCCCCGATGGCGGTTCGTGGCCCTCCCCCCGGTCGAAGAAACCCTCCGGCGGGTACTAGACTCGTGGAGGTTGTGAAGGCACCTCGTTCGGTGAGGCGTCGCCACGGACACAGGCCACTGACCCCACGACGTCGAGAGACGCCCAGGGTCAGGACAGGTCTCCCCGGCCTAAGGGGTGACCCCAAGTGGCTGCGGCCCGGAAATACCGGGGCGCTACGCCGTGGCGTGCCAAAGCTCTGACGAGATCAGGGGTGCCCACCCGCCGTCGTGGCGCCCGCGTGTGCCCGCCCGGCGGTGTGGAGCCTCCTGGTGGCCCGGAAACGGCGACCCGCACGGGCGTCCCGACGGCGAGGAGGTGAGAGCAGTGGAGTGCAGTAGTAGTCCGGGTCGAAGTAGGACCCGGGCCAGGACGTCCCCCACCCTTCCCGGCACCCGGCGCCCCTCCTCCCGTACGGCTCCCGACCCCCGCCGCCGCACCGCCCGCCGCTGACCCCGGCGCGGACGCGCGCGGCCCGGTCGCCGTGCGCGGTGGAGGACGGCCGGGCGCCTCCCGCCCGCCCCGCACCCCGCGAGCCACGCTCCCGGGTGCGGCGGCCCCCGAACCGCGGAGGTACCCCGCCATGTCCGACTGGCGTGTGCGCGCCGTGCGCGCGAGCAAGCTCCCCTTCACCCGTCCCGTCTCCCCGGCCGACGACGCGGCCGCCCAGCCCGCCCCCGAGCACTCGATGGACCCGCGCCCGGACCAGCCGGTCGAGCAGGTGAGCCTGGAGCGCTCCGTCGTCGACGCGGCCGTCTACCGCGACGGACACCGCGTGCAGTCGGCCGCCAACCTGGCCGACGTCTACCGCGAGCTGCCGGGCAAGCCCGGCACCATGGCCTGGATCGGGCTCTACCGCCCCGCCGAGTCCCAGCTGCTGGAGGCCGCCGAGCGGTTCAACCTGCACGAACTGGCCATCGAGGACGCCATCGTCGCCCACCAGCGCCCCAAGCTGGAGCGCTACGGCGACACCCTGTTCGTCGTGCTGCGCGCCGCCCGCTACCTGGACGACGTGGAGGAGGTCGACTTCGGCGAGATCCACCTCTTCGTCGGCCCCGACTTCGTCCTCACCGTCCGCCACTCCCAGGCCCCCGACCTCTCCGCCGTCCGCCGCCGCCTGGAGGCCGACCCGGAACTGCTCGCCCTCGGCCCCGAGGCCGTGCTCTACGCGGTGCTCGACGCGGTCGTCGACGGCTACGCCCCGGTCATCGCCGGCCTCCAGCACGACATCGACGAGATCGAGACCGAGGTCTTCGGCGGCGACCCGCAGGTGTCCCGGCGCATCTACGAACTCTCCCGGGAGGTCATCGAGTTGCAGCGCGCCACCCGGCCGCTGCTGGAGATCATGCGCAGCCTGGAGGCCGGCTTCGGCAAGTACGGCACCGACGAGGAGCTCCAGCGCTACCTGCGCGACGTCGCCGACCACGCCACCTACGCCGCCGAGCGGGTCGACGGCTTCCGCCAGATGCTGCAGAACATCCTCACCGTCAACGCCACCCTCGTCTCGCAGCGCCAGAACGAGGAGATGAAGCAACTCGCCGAGGCCGGCCACGCCCAGAACGACGAGATCAAGAAGATCTCCTCCTGGGCCGCCATCCTCTTCGCGCCGACCCTGATCGGCACCGTCTACGGCATGAACTTCGACACGATGCCGGAACTGCACTGGGCCTTCGGCTACCCCTTCGCGATCGCCCTGATGGCCCTGGTCTGCACCAGCCTCTACCTGATCTTCAAGCGCCGCGACTGGCTGTAGGGGTGAGTGGTCCGCGCGGGAGGCGGCCGGGGCGAGATGCCGTTGCCCGGCCGTCCCGCCGAGTGGCGGCCGTCCGTCCGGGAGGGCTGCTGCCGTCCGGAAGAGGGCGGGCTGGTTCATCCCCGGAGGGACCGTCCACGAGCGGACCGCCCCGCGCGCGTCCCGGTGATCCGGCGGCCGGTCGGGGCGGTCACCGGCACGGGCGGGCTGCCGTCGGGGCGGTGGCCGGTCCAGAGGAGGGCCGCCGCGGCGAGGGCGGTGGCGGCGAGGAGCCAGCGGGGCGGGCCGGGCGGGAGGAGGGCGAGGGCCAGGCCGGACAGGGCGCCGCACAGCTGCAGGGCGAGCGACTGGACGGAGAGCGCGGTGGCCCGGGTTTCGGTGGGGACGCGCTGGTGGAGCTGGGCGTTCTGGTTCGGGCCGGCGGTGCCTAGGCCGAGGTAGCTGAGGCCGTAGCCGAAGGCGGCCGCGGCGGCCGCGGCCGGACCGGCGGTGCGGGCGGTGACGGCGAGCAGCAGGACGCCGGCGGTGCAGGCGGCCAGGCCGAGCAGCACGGCCCGGCTGCCGTCGGAGCGTCCGGCCGCACCGGGCGCGAGCCGGGCTCCGAGGGCCGCGCAGAGGAAGCCCGCGCAGCTCAGCAGGCCGACCACGCCCGCGCCGGATTCGGCCGCGCCGGTCAGTTCGGCGGCCCGGCCGGGGGTGAGCAGTTCGACGGCGCCCAGGCCGACGCCGGTCGCGGCGGCGGTCAGCAGCACCCGGCGGACCACCGCGTCGCGCCGCCCCAGGCGCAGCCCGGTCAGCACGGTGGCGGGCACGCTGCGGAACACCGTGCGCAGGGCGGCGGGCGGGCGTTCCGGTTCGGCCAGTGCCGCCCAGACCTGGACCACGTAGGCGAGTTCGACGGCGGCGGCGATCAGCGGCGGTACCGAGAGCGGCAGGACGGTGGCGCCGCCCAGGGAGCCCATGGAGCCCATGGAGTTCAAGGCGTCCAAGGCGTCCTGGACGTCCAGGACGGACAGCAGCCACGGCAGCGCCCCGCCGAGCAGGGTGCCGGCCGCGAGGGCGAGCGAGCCGGTGGCGCTGCCGCGGGCCAGGCCGGGCCGCAGGTCGGCCTCCGGCCCGGCCTGGGCGCGAACCGTGTCGACGTACCAGGCCTCGGCCGGTCCGCTGGCCAGGGCCCGACCGGCGCCCATCAGCGCCATCCCGAGCAGCAGCACCCCGTACGCCTCGCCGAGCGCGAGCAGGGTGAAGGCCACGAGGTCGAGCACTCCGGCGGCGGCCAGCACCGGCCGGCGCCCGATGACGTCCGAGAGCCCGCCGGTCGGCAGCTCCAGGGCGGCGGTGGTGAGCGAGTGCACGGCGAACAGGCCCGCCACGGCGCCGAGTCCGAGCCCGCGCGCGGTGAACAGCAGTACCAGTGGAGCGGTCGCCAGACCGATCGGCAACCAGAACAGCAGGGTGACCGTCAGGTACCTGCGGCGGGCGGCGGCCTCGTGGGACGGCGTGCTCACGCGGCACCACCGGCGGCGAGCGGGATCGCGGCGGTGACCAGGACCACCTGTTCGGTGCGGTCGGCGTCCCGGTCCCGCTCGGCCAGTTCGAGGGCCCGCCGGTGGACGAGTGCGCGCAGTTCGGCCAGCGATTCCGGGGTGAGGTGCAGGATCAGGTCGTCGATGCCGGCGGCGGCCGACCAGGTCCCGTCCAGCCGGCCCGTGGCGACGTCCTCCTCGTGCCGGGCGAGCGAGCGGGCGAGGTGGTCGATCTGGTGCCGTCGGGAGAACTCGACGAAGGCCCGGCCCTCCGGGGTGGCGTGCACCGCGCGGGCGTCCCAGGAGGTGATCAGGTGCACCGCGCGCCAGCGGCGTTCGCGTGCGTCGCGGTGTTCCGCCTCCTCGACGAAGGCGTACCTGGCGAGCACGCGCAGGTGGTAGCTGGTGGAACCGGAGGACTCGCCCGTCCGCGCGGCGAGTTCGCTCGCGGTGGCCGGGCCGTCCTGGCGGAGCAGCCCGAGCAGGCGGATCCGCAGTGGGTGGGTGAGGGCCTTGAAAGCGGCGGTGTCCTGCTCGGGGTCGAGGCTGCGCCGCTGTCCGTCGTCCAGCATGCGAGGAGGGTAGCGGTTCCCGGGCGCTCTGCAAAAGAAGTTCTGCAAAGTGGGCCGTTCCTCGGCCGCTCCCAACCCGGTTGCGGTGTCGTCGACTTGGGTGCGGGCCGGGAGCCGGTGCACGAGGCCGGTGTCATCGGCCGTGGGGGCGCTCCCGTGGTCGCGCGGACCCTCGTGAGGAGGAGGGCGGATCCGCCTGTCGGCGCATGGGCCGGTGGTCGGTGTGCGTGCTAGCTTCCGGGCCATGGGATCACGTGGGGCACGTGGGGTGGCGGCGCAACAGGCGATCGAGGGGCTCCGGGAGCTCGCCGGAGCGGGGTTGACGGCCGATGAGGTGTTCCGCAGAGCCGATGAACTGCTGCGGCCGGCACTGGAGTACGACGCGGTCTGCTGGCACTCGGCGGACCCGGCGACCGGGCTGGTGACCTCGGTGCTCAGTGACGACCTCAGCCTCGCGGGGTTCGAGGACGCCGTACGCCTGGAGGTGTGGTCGGACGACGTGGCGACCTTCCCCGCGATCCGCCTCAGCGGCGTGCGCGCCGAGACGCTCAGCCGGGCCACCCGGGGGCGGCCGGCGGACAGCGCGCGGTTCCGTGAGCTGATCGGACCGGCCGGGTTCGGCGACGAACTGCGGGCGGTGTTCGACGCGCACGGCGGGATGTGGGGCTGCGCCGCGTTCATGCGGGCCGCCGACCGGGGGCCGTACCTGGCCCAGCAGCGGGACCTCGCGGACCTCGCAGCGCGCCATCTGGGCAACGCGCTGCGGGCCTGCCACCTGCCTCCGGCCCCCGGGGGCGACGGCTGGGACGGGGGCCCGGCCGTGGTGCTGCTCGGTCCGGCGAACCGGCCGCTCGCGCTCTCCGGTCCGGCGGAGGAACTGCTCGGGCGCCTGGCCGATCCGAGCCGGACCTCGCTCGGAGTGCCGACGGCGTTCGCGGTGGCCGCCGAACAGGCCCGCCGGGCGGCGCGCGGCGTGGCCGTGCCGCAGTCCAAGATCCGGGTGCAGGACGGCGACGGCCGCTGGTACGTGCTGCACGGCTCGGCCCTGAAGGGCGGCAGCGAGGGGGAGGTGACGGTGGTGGCGTCCCCGGCCACGCCCGCGGACGCGATGCCGCTCTACCTCTCCGCGTACGGGCTGACGGCGCGTGAGCAGGAGGTGGCGCTGCTGCTGGTGCGCGGGTGCGACACCCGGGACGTGTCGCGGCTGCTGGCGATGAGGCCCTACACCGTGCAGGACCACCTGAAGTCGGTGTTCGCCAAGGCGGGGGTGGCCAGCCGCCGCGAGCTGGTCGCGCGGATCATGCTGACCGGCGGCACGGCGTAGGCCGCGCGGGGTTACGGGTGTACGTTCTGACGGGTCGGCGGGAACCACCGTTCGTTAGCTGACAACGGGGGGTCCCGCGGCGGGGCCCGCCGGGCCGTCCGGAGGGGGCCAGGGATGAGCATCGAGGAGACCGCGGGTTCGACGGGCAGCGGCGAGGCCGGCGCGGGCACCGGCCCGGCGGACGGTCCGGGAGCGCCGGGCGCCGCGGCGGGCGGTGCGGTCGGCGGTGCGACGGGCGGTGCGACGGGCCCGGTCGGTCTCGCGGCGCCCGGCGCGCCCGGGCCTGGCGGTGAGGCCACCGCCGCCACCGCCGCCACCGCCGCGGACGGCGCGGACGGCGCCGGCGACCGGGCCAAGGCCAAGGCCAAGGCCGACGCCGATGCCGAGGCGGGCGGCGGGAGCGGGAAGGCGGCGAAGAAGAAGCGGCCGCTCTGGCAGGAACTGCCGATCCTCGTCGGCATCGCCCTGCTGCTCTCGCTGGGCATCAAGACCTTCTTCGTCCAGGCGTTCTCCATCCCCTCCGGTTCGATGCAGCACACGCTGGAGAAGAACGACCGCGTCCTGGTCGACAAGTTCACCCCGTGGTTCGGCGCGGAGCCGGAGCGCGGCGAGGTGGTGGTCTTCAAGGACCCGGGCGGCTGGCTGGACACGCTGCCGCGGGAGAAGGGCAACGCCGTCGTCGAGGGCATCCGCTCGGTGCTCAGCACCGTGGGCCTGCTGCCGTCCGACGACGAGAAGGACCTGATCAAGCGGGTGATCGCGGTCGGCGGCGACACGGTCGAGTGCCGGCAGGGCAGCCCGGTCAAGGTCAACGGGGTGGCGCTGGACGAGCCGTACCTGTTCCCGGGCTCGACGCCGTGCGACGACGCGCCGGTGGGCGAGGTGAAGGTGCCCGAGGAGCACCTGTGGGTGATGGGCGACCACCGCAACGACTCGCGCGACTCGCGCTTCCACGTCAACGAGCCGGGCGGCGGGTTCGTCCCGGTGAAGAACGTGGTCGGCCGGGCGTTCGTGATCGCGTGGCCGCTGTCGCGCTGGGACACCCTGCCGGTGCCGGACACCTTCGGGCAGCAGGGCCTGGCGTCGGGCGGCGCCCTCCCCGGCGGGGAGCGGCCGGCCGCGCCGCCGGCGCCGGAGGCCGCCGCGGTGGCCGCGGCCGTGCCGTTCGCGCTCTGGCAGCGGCGCTGGGCGAGGCGGTCCGGCGACGGCCTCCGCTGACGGTCGCCACCGCCGACGGCCACGGAGGGTGGCCATCCGGCGGCCACCGGCCCCGGCCGGTGCGGTCGTTCGGGGCCACCTGAGCGCGATTGGCCCTGTTCCGGCTCCGCCGACCGGGCCACCATGGGCGGCATGAGCGACCACCACCGCGGGCTGCGCCCCGAGAGCCGGATCGTCCACCCTCCCATCGAGGAGGTGACCGGAAGCCGCCCGCTGGGCGTGCCGCTGCACCAGGGCCACGTCTTCGCCTTTCCCGACAGCGACGCGCTCGCGGAGGCCTTCGGCGGCCCCGACGGGGCGTTCCACTACAGCCGGTTCGGCAATCCGACGGTCCGCTCGCTGGAGCGCGCGGTGGCCGACCTGGAGGGCGGCAGCGGGGCCCTGGCCGCCTCCTCCGGCATGGGCGCGATCACCACCGTGCTGCACGCGCTGCTCCGCTCCGGCGACCACGTGATCGCCCAGCAGAGCCTGTACGGCGGCACGTTCGCCACCCTCGCCGACCTCGCGGCACGCTGGGGCGTCGAGGTCACCCAGGTGCGTGGGGACGACCCCGGGGAGGTGCGCGCCGCCCTGCGGCCGACCACCCGCCTGCTGTACCTGGAGACCGTCTCCAACCCCGTCGCGCGCGTCACCGACCTGCCGGCGCTGATCGGCGCGGCCCGCGCGGCCGGTGTGCTGAGCGTGGTGGACAACACCTTCGCCACGCCGCTGCTCTGCCGCCCGATCGAGCACGGCGCCGACCTCGTGATCCACTCGGCCACCAAGTACCTCGGCGGCCACTCCGACGTCCTGGCCGGGCTCGCGGTCTTCGCCGACGAGCGGCTGCACCACCGCGTCTGGGAGCACGCCGTGGAGCACGGTGCGGCGCTCGACCCGTTCGCCGCCTGGCTGACCCTGCGCGGGATGCAGACCCTGGGCCTGCGGATGCGCCGGCACTGCGAGGCCGCCCTCGACCTGGCCGGCCGGCTCGCCGCCCACCCGGCGGTGGCCGCCGTGCACCACCCGGGCCTGCCCGGCCACCCCGACCACGAGCGGGCCCTCCGGCTGCTGCCGGACGGCCAGGGCGGGACGTTCGCCTTCGACCTGGCCGGCGGGCGGGAGGCCGCCCGCGCCTTCGTGGGCGCGGTCCGCCTGGCCTCGCTCGCCCCCTCGCTGGGCGGCGTGCACACCCTGGTGCTGCACCCGGCCAGCACCACCCACCGTCAGCTGTCCGACGCGGAGCTGACCGCCGCCGGCATCGGCCCGGCCACCGTCCGGATCGCCGTCGGCATCGAGCACCCCGAGGACCTCTGGGCCGACCTGGAGCAGGCCCTGACCGGATTCTGATCCCCCGCCGCCGCGGCGGCGGCGCTCTACGAGCGCGGCCGGGGCCGGGCGGCGAGGACGGCGATGTCGTCCTCCGCCGGGCCGTCGGTGGCCGGGCCGACGCCGCGCAGCGCGGCGTCGAGCAGGTCGTCCAGCGGGCCGGTGGCGGGCAGGTGCAGGGCGGCGAGGCGGGCCAGCGAGGCGTCGATGTCCTCGCCCCGCCGCTCCACCAGGCCGTCCGTGTAGAGCAGCAGGGTCTCGTCCGGCAGCAGGTCGCGGCCGGCCTGTTCGTAGCCGCCGAGACCGGTGCCGAGCGGCGGTCCGGTCGGGATCCGCAGCAGTTCGGTGGGCCGGCCGGGCGCGATCAGGGCCGGCGGGAGGTGGCCCGCGCTGGAGAACGTCCACCGGCCCCGGCCCGGGTCGGCGAGGGCGAGCAGGCAGGTGGCCGGGCGGGCGGACTCGTCGGCGGCGATGACGGCGTCCAGCTGGCGCAGGATCCGGTGCGGCGGCAGGTCCGTGCCGGCGATGTCGCGCAGGGCGGCGCGGTAGTGGCTCATGTCGACGGCCGCCGCGACGCCGTGGCCCATCACGTCGCCCATGACCAGCAGCGTCCGTCCGAAGGACAGCCGGACGCTCTCGTACCAGTCGCCGCCGACCACCGAGCTGCTGCCGGACGGCAGGTAACGGGACGCGAGTTCGAGGTTCTGGTGCGGGTGGCCCGGCTCGCTGAGCAGGGCGCGCTGGAGGTCGAGTGCGATGCCCTGCGAGCGGGTGTAGCGGCGCGCGTTGTCGATGCCGGTGGCGGCCCGCGCGGCGAGGTCGCCGACCAGCACCGCGTCGTCTGGTCCGAAGGCGGGGGAGGCCGCGGTGCGGGCCAGCGTCAGCAGTCCGACCGTTCGGCCGCGCGCGGTCAGCGGCACCACCAGCAGCGAGGTCACCCCGGCGGCCCGGTACGCGGCCGCGCAGGCGGCGTCGGGCGCGGCCTCGGCCAGCTCTTCGGCGCTGCGCGGGGCGAGCAGCACGGCGACGCCGGACGCCAGCGCGCGGGTCGCGACCGAGCCCTCGTGGTGGCGCACCGACTCGCCGGGGCGGGGCAGCGGCTCCACGGCGGGGCGCAGCGCGTCCGCGCAGCCGAGCGCGGCCCGGTGGAAGCGCCGGTCCGGGGTGAGGCCGTTGCGGGCGTCGGCGTCCGGCGGCAGCACGTCGACGGTGGCCAGCTCGGCCAGCCGGGGCACGGCGAACGAGGCCAGTTCGGCGCAGGTGGTGTCGACGTCGAGCGTGGTGCCGATCCGCTCGGCGGCGTCCTCCAGGAGGGCGAGGCGGGTGCGGGCCCGGGCGAGTTCGCGGCGCAGCTCCTGGACGGGGTCGGGGTCGTCCAGCACCACCACGACCACGCCGGTGATCCGGCCGGCGGCGGTCAGCGGCCGGTAGCGCACCCGCAGGCCCGGGGGCACGGGCGCGCCGGGGCCGTCCGGGCCGCCCGTGGCGTGCTCGCGGTCCCGGCCGTCGGCCAGGACGCGGCGCAGCGTCCCGAGGGCGCCCGCGAAGGCCGTCGCCTCCGCCGGACGGCCGAGCAGGTCGGCCCGGCGCAGGCCGGTGACGGTGGTGAACGCCGCGTTCAGGTGGAGCCAGCGCAGCTCGGCGTCGAGCAGCCCCACGGCGGTGGGCAGGGCGGCGAGCAGCTCACCCGGCAGGTCCGGATGGTCGCTGTCCGTAGTCGCGGCGGTGCTCCCGGCGAGTGCCGCGGCTGCCTCCGCGAGCGCTTTTTCGTCCGCGCCCGCCGGGGTGCCGCCCTTTCCTCCTCTGCCGTACCGGAACCGCATGGGTCCATGATCACGCCCCGGAGCGCGGCTCGCCCACGGAGTGGGCGGTGCTTGACCATGTGGTGGGATTCCGATAGTGCGACCGTACGCCCGGCGCTCAGGTCCGGAGGGCCGCTTGAGCTCGGCCATGGCGGGCCGGGTCGCCCGAGCCGGCCGGGCTGTCCGCGCCGGGCGGACGCGGACGGCCCGTGGGGGAGGTGTGAAGCGAGTGTCGTCATGTTCACCTAATGATCATTGACGCACCGTCGGCGCCGCTGAAACGATTCGGGACCATGACTACGCGCGTAAACCCTCTCTCCCGTCGGCTGATCGCCCCGTTACGGTGGGCGGCCCTGCTGTCGCTGCTGGTGTCGGTCGGGGTGTTCTTCGCCGGCGCCGGCGCCGCCCAGGCGGCGCCCGCCTGCGGCGTGCTCTCCACCGGCGCGGCGTCGCAGGCGAACGACGCCGTCCGCTCCGCCTGCGGCCTGATCGGCACCCCGTACTCGTGGGGCGGCGGCCACGGCTCGAAGCCCGGCGCCACGTACGGCCTCTGCGACCCCGCCAACGGTGCGCCCAACGACTGCAACGTCCGCGGTCTGGACTGCTCCGGCATGGTCCGCTACGCCTACTACCTCGCGGTCGGCGAGGACGTCATCAACGGCACCACCCGCACCCAGTGGCCGACCTCCAGAGCCGTCGCCCGCTACTACGAGGCGGACGGAACCGCGCCGCTGCTCCCCGGTGACCTGGTGTACTTCGGCAACACCGCCTCCACCATCCACCACGTCGCGATGTACCTCGGACAGGGCTGGATCGTCGAGGCCCCGTACTCCGGCGGCTACGTCCGGGTGGCGGCGCTCTCCTCGCACGACGACTACTACGGCGCCATCCGGCTCTACGGGTCCGGCGGCTCCACCACGCCTCCGGCGGGCGGCGGCACGTACTGGGTGGACACCTTCGCCAACGCTCCGGTGTACGGCTCGCCGACCTCGACCAGCAGCACGGGGACGCTGTACCAGGGCACCAACTACGTGTACTGCAAGGCCTGGGGCCGCGAGGTGTCCAGTGGCGGCGGCTACAACCACTGGTGGCTGAAGACCGACCCGGACGTGGGCTCCAGTGGTCAGTGGGTGTCGGCGTTCTACCTGTCGCGGTGGGGCAACGACACGGCCAAGGACAACAACGGCACGACCATCCCCGACTGCTAGGACGACTGCCAGGACCTGATCCGGCGTGCCGGTCGCGGCCCCTTCCGTCGAGGGCCGCGACCGGCACGGCCGGTCATGCCCGGCCGGGGCCGGTGAGGACGACGAGCTGCCGGGTCGCCCGGGTCATCGCGACGTAGCGGTCGACCGCGCCCGCGACGCCCTCGCCGAAGGACGCCGGGTCGACGAGCACGACCAGGTCGAACTCCAGCCCCTTCGCCAGCTCCGGCGTGAGCGAGCGGATCCGGGACGTCTCGCGGAACTCCGCGCGGCACGTCGCCCGGAACGCCTCCCCGAACGCCGCGTCGCCGATCACGCACGCCGTGCCCTCGGCGTGCTCCGCCAGCCAGCCGCCGAGCACGCCGTCCAGCTCCGCGACGCTCCCGTGGACCACCGGCACCCCGCTGCGGCGCACCGAGACCGGCACGTTGGCGTCCGGCAGGGCGGCCCGGACGACCGGCTCGGCCTCCGCCATGACCTCCTCCGGCGTGCGGTAGTTGACGCTCAGCGAGGCGACCTCGACGCGGTCCAGGCCGATCCGCGCGAGGCGCTCCGGCCAGGACTCGGAGAAGCCGTCCCGCGCCTGGGCGCGGTCGCCGACGATGGTGAAGCTGCGCGACGGGCAGCGCTGCAGCAGCATCTGCCACTCGGCGTCGGTCAGTTCCTGGGCCTCGTCCACCACGATGTGGGCGAACGGTCCGGCCAGCCGGTCCGGGTCGGCGGCGGGCAGCGCGCTCCCGTCGACCAGGGTGTCCCGAAGGTCCCGGCCGCGCAGCATGGCCACCGCCCCCTCGCCGTCGTCGTCGGCCGCCAGGATGTCCGTGATGACCTCGGCCATCCGGTCCCGCTCGGCGGCGAGCGCGGCCTCCTGGCGGCGCCGGCGCCGGGCCGCCTCCGGGTCGCCGAGCCGCTGCCGCGCCGCGTCCAGGACCGGCAGGTCGGAGACCGTCCAGGCCTGCGCCTCGGCGCGCTGCAGCCGGCGCACCTGCTCGGGGGCGAGCCACGGGGCGCACAGCCGCAGGTAGGCGGGCACCGTCCAGAGGTCGCCGACCACGTCGGCCGCCTCCAGCAGCGGCCAGGCGCGGTGCAGGGCGGCGACCAGTTCCTCGTCCCGCCGCAGCGAGCGCAGGAACGTCTCCACCGGGATCTCCTCGCCGCCGTCCAGCTTGGCCAGCAGGATCTCGGCCAGCTCCGCCCAGATCTGCTCGCGCGCCTCGTTGTGCGGGGTGCCGGGATCGGGCGCCCCGAAGGCGTCGGCCCAGTCGTCGGCGCTCAGCCAGAGGTCCCCCCAGTCGGTGGAGACGGCCATCCCCTCGGTGGGCGGCTCCTCGTAGATCCGCACCGCCTTCTCCACCGCCCGCACCATGTCCGCCGAGGACTTCAGCCGCGCCACCTCCGGGTCGCGCTCGACCGCCGCGCCCGCGCCCTCGGCGACGAGGTCCCGCAGGGTGCAGGTCCGCACGCCCTCCTCGCCCAGGCTGGGCAGCACGTCGCAGACGTAGTCCAGGTAGGGCTGGTGCGGGCCGACGAACAGCAGGCCGCCGCGGCGGTGGCCGAGCCGCGGGTCCGAGTAGAGCAGGTAGGCCGCGCGGTGCAGGGCGACCACCGTCTTGCCGGTGCCGGGACCGCCGTCGACGACCAGCGCGCCGCGCGAGCCGGCCCGCACGACGGCGTCCTGGTCCGACTGGATGGTGGCCAGCACGTCCCGCATCCGCGCCGAACGGCTGCCGCCCAGGGTGGCGATGAACGCCGACTGGTCGTCCAGGGCGGCATGCCCCTCCAGCCCCTCGGCGGCGAACACCTCGTCCCAGTAGTCGGTGATCCGCCCGTCCGTCCAGCGGTAGCGGCGCCGGCTGGCCAGGCCCGCCGGATCGGCGTGGGTGGCGCCGAAGAACGGTGCGGCGGCGGGGGAGCGCCAGTCCAGCAGCAGCCGGCGGCCCTCGCTGTCGGTGAGGCCGAGGCGGCCGACGTACACCGGCTCACCGCCGTCCGCCGGGACGATCCGGCCCAGGCAGAGGTCCAGGCCGAAGCGGCGCAGCGCGCGCAGCCGGCCGGTGAGGCGGTGCACCTCCACGTCCCGGTCCATCGCGGCCCGGCCGGCGCCGCCGGGTGCCCGCCGGGCGGCGTCGAGCTGGTCGGAGACCTCGGCGATCGCCTGCTCCAGGCTCGCCGCGACGGCCGCGAAGTGCCGCTCGTCCCGGGAGACCAGGGCCGGGTCGGCCTTGGCACGGAGGCGGTCGGGGAGGGCGAACGCGCTGGTGGCGAGGGAGGTCATGGCGGCGGCTCCGGTCCGGGATTCCGACAGAAGGGAAGGCACTACGTCAAACTCCCCGAGGGGCTGGTTTCGGTTCAGGTCGACGATTGTGCGCCAGGACCGGGGCCTTGCGGCAAGACCCCCCGTGCGCTATAAGTTGAGAGTGGCAAGAGGAGCGTGACGTTCCACCGCTTCCGCCGCCCCGCTCCCTCCCCTCTCTCCTCCGCTCACCCGGCTCACGTCCGCGCGCGGAAACCCGCCGGTGAGCGGCGTGACGACCGGTCATACTGGCTGGTGCCCAGGCCCGGGCGCCGACGCCGCGCGCTCCGGACCCGCGCCGATGGACCGCGCGACCGCGCAACGCCCGAGACCGGAGGACCTGATGAGCCGCGACCTGCCGACCACCGTTCCGCCGGTCCCCGTGCCGGCGCAGCCGTGGAACCGGCAGCGGTTGCGCAGCAACAACGAATGGCTGCTGCTCGAACGGCTGCGCCTCGGCGGCCCGTCCTCACGCGCCCAGCTCGCCCGCGACACCGGCCTGTCCAAGCCCACCGTCTCCGCCGCCCTGGCCTCCCTCGAACACGCCGGGCTGGCCCGCGAGGCCGGGCGGTTCATCCCCGAGCGCGGGCGCACCGCCGTCCTGTACGAGCCCGACCCGTGCGCCGGGCACGTCCTCGGAGTCGACATCGGCCGGGCCCGGCTGCGGGTGGCCGTCGCCGACCTCGCCGGGGACATCGTGGCCCGCCGGGACGTCCCCAACGAGGGGCGGACGGCGAACGCGGTGGCCGACGCGGTGGTGGCGGCGGCCCGCGAGGCCACCACCGAGGCCGGCCTGGCGCCGGTGGACATCGTGCACGCGGTGATCGGCACGCCCGGCGTCTGGGACGAGCAGCGGCGCGGCGTGCGGTACGCCACCAGCCTGCCGGGCTGGGGCAGGCCGGGGCTGTTCGACCGGATAGCGGACGGGCTGTCGACCACCATCACCGTCGGCAACGACGCCAACCTCGCCGCGCTCGGCGAGTACACGCTCGGCGAGGGCCGGGGGAGCGGCAGCCGGATGTTCGCCTACGTGCTCGTCGGCACCGGCCTCGGCGTCGGCGTCGTCAAGGACGGCGAGCCGCTGATCGGGGCGCACGGCGCGCTGGGCGAGGTGGGCCTGGTCCCGCTCCCGCCGTGCGCCGACGGGACACCGGGCGGCACCGTCGAACAGGCCGCGGCGGCCGACGCCGTCGTCCGCACGGCCCTGGACCTCGGCATGACCGGCCCGCTGACGGCCAAGGAGGTCTTCGACGCGGCGCGCTCCGGCGACCCGCTGGCCGCCACCGCGGTGAGCCGCGCGGCCGACCAGCTCGCCTACGCGGTGGCCGTGCTGTCGGCGGTGCTCGACCCGGACCTGATCGTCCTCGGCGGCGGCATCGGCGCCAGCGCCGACCTGCTGCTCGAACCCCTCGGACAGGCCCTGAACCACCTCAGCCCGATGCGGCCCACCCTGGCCCCGAGCCGCCTCGGCGACGAGGCCGTCCTGCTGGGCGCCGTCGCCACCGCCCTCGACCGCGCGCGCCCCGAGGTCTTCGAACGCCGCTCGGCCCTGGTGGACTGAGAGGTGGCGCAGGATCAGGCGGTGCACGAAGTCGCGGCGGGGCGCCGGCCGGCGGTGAACGCGGCCGGCGGAACGCCCATGAGGCGGCGGAACTCGGCCGTCATGTGGGACTGGTCGTAGTAGCCGGCCGTCGCGGCGATGTCCGCCCATGGGCCCGCACCGGCCGCGAGTACGGTGCGGACGCGGTCGATGCGGGCGAAGTGCTTGGGGGACAGGCCGGTGGCGTCGGTGAACAGGGCGTGCAGGCGGCGCTCACTGATGTGCAGCCGGGCCGCGGTCGCGGTGACGGTGCTGCCGGCCAGGAGACGCGCTGCCTCGTCGAGCCGCTCCGACGGCTCCGGGCGGTCGGCCAGTGCCTCTGCGAGAGCGGTGACCGGATCGGCGGCGAGCTGGTCGACGTCCAGGCCCGGTAGTTCACGCAGTGGCAGGGCGCCGTCGGCGAGACCCTTCAGCGAACGGCCGAGCAGGGCTTGGGCCCGGCCCGGCCGCATACGGACCCGCACGCACGAGCGGCCGGGCGCGGCGAGGTGATAGGCGGCCCGGGTGCGGGGGCCCATGACGATCAGTTCGCGCTCGTCCGCGCGCACGATCAGTGTGGTGGCGTGGTCGGGCGCGTCGACCGCCGCCGACCCGGCCGCCGTGGCGACATCGATCCCGGCCACCCACCGCAGAAGGGCGGGCGGCACGACGAGAGAACTCACGCGGCCCACGATAGTGGGCCCGCGACAGTGCCGAAACTTCCTATCACGGGCCGGGGGAGCGCTGTCATCGTCGGGACATGATCCTTGTAACCGGTGCCACCGGCACCATCGGAAGTCACGTCGTCCGCCTGCTCACCGAGCGGGGCCTGCCGTTCCGGGCGATGTCCCGCCGCGAGCGGCCCGGCGGGGTGCGGGCCGACTTCGGCGACCCGGCGTCGCTGGCGCGCGCGGTGGCCGACGTCGACACCGTCTTCCTCGTCACCGTGCCCCCCGTACCGACCGCGGACCACGACCTCGCCCTGGTCACGGCCGCGCGGGCGGCAGGCGTCCGTAAGATCGTCAAGCTGTCCGCCATCGGCAGCGGCGAGCGGTTCGACGGGGCGACCGTCGGCGCCTGGCACCTCGCCGCGGAGGAAGCGATCGAGGCCGGCGGGCTCGCGTGGACGATGCTTCGCCCGCCGAGCTTCGCCTCGAACCTCTTGTGGCACCGGGCCCTGATCCAGGCGGGAGAACCGATCCCGAACCTGGTCGGCGACTCCCGGCAGGCCGTCGTCGACCCGAGGGACGTCGCCGAGGTCGCCGTCGCCGCCATGACCGGCAATGCGCACGACGGGCAGCGGTACGACCTGACCGGGCCGGAGCTGCTGACGTTCGCGGACCAGGCGGCGATCCTGGAGGGCGTGCTGGAACGGCCGGTCAGGATCGCCGACGCGCCTGCGCTCGACGGGCTGCCGGCCGGGATGGTCACCGGTATCGGCTGGGCACGCGCCGGCGGTGCGGCCTACGTCACCGATCACGTGCCGCGGGTGCTCGGCCGGCCGGCGGGCACGTTCGAGCAGTGGGCACGCGACCACCGGGAGGCGTTCGCGGCAGTGCCGTAGCCCCCTGCTCCGCCGCCCAGGTCCGCAGCCGGGCCGTGGCCTCGTCCCGCGAGAGCGGGCCGCCTTCGAGGTGCAGGTCCTGCAGGTGGCGGGTGGCGGCACCGATCAGTGGGCCTGGGGGCAGGCCGAGCAGGTCCATGATCGCCTTGCCGTCCAGCGGCACCGGAACGTCCGGGAGCCTCCTGCGCTTCTCGGCCTCCGCGGCGGCCCGCGCCGCTCTCGCGTGCTCCTCGTGCCACTCGTCGTAGCTCGCCGCCCACCGAGCGGCCAGGCCGGCCGACCGCCAGCCGTCCATGTCCTGTTCCCGGCCGAGCCCCACCTCCAGGAACAGGTCACGGTGGCTCGCGTCCTCGGCGCTGGTCGGAACGACGCCGAGCAGGGCGAGCGCGGCATTGACCGGCCAGTCCTCCCGTGGACCGGTGAAGTCCCGGGTGTGGGCCGGGCCCCAGACCTTCGCGCCGGCCCGCCACACGGCAGCGGTCTGGTGCCCGCCCCCTCCGTGGAAGTCCGCCTCCACGTGGGCGATCGGCCCGCCCCGGGCCCAGTGGCCCAGGGTCTGCTCGAAGGCCGCCGGACCGGTCAACTCCTCGACGAGCCGTCCGGTGACGGGCAGCAGTCCCATGCGCTGCCGGAGCGGGGCGACGGCCGCCTCCCGAATCCCGGCGGTCCGGCTCCTGAGCAGGTCGAACCGTCCTATGACGGCGTTGAGCTCGTACGGCATTCCCGCAGCGTAGCCGCGGGTGCGACATCGGCACCTCGCCGTCACACTGAGGTTGTCGGCGAGCAGTGGGGTGAACACGATGCCTCTTGAGGGAGAGTACGAACCGAGCGCCGTGCCGTGGGTGCGCGAACAGGTCGAGCTGTACGAGAGCTCGGGCGGCGCGCAGGGCAACACGCTCTGGGACACGGGCCTGCCGGTCGTCATCGTCACGATGCGCGGCGCGAAGAGCGGCAGGATCCGCAAGACCCCGCTGATGCGGGTGGAGCACGACGGGCGGTACGCGGCGGTGGCCTCGAACGGCGGCGTCCCGACCCACCCGGGCTGGTATCACAACCTCAGGGCGGACCCGCGGGTCGATCTCCAGGACGGCGCCGAACGCCGGGGCATGACGGCCCGCGAGGTCACGGGGGAGGAGAAGGCCCGGTGGTGGCAGCGCGCGGTCGCGGCGTATCCGCCGTACGCCGAGTACCAGGCGAAGACCGACCGCGTGATCCCGGTCCTCGTCCTCGAACCCGACCCCCCGGCCGCCCCGGCGTGACGGTGGCGAGTCCTGCGGCCCCGCACCGGCCCGGTGCGGGGCCGCAGGGTGTCAGCGGCGGGAGGAGAAGTCCCCGGCGCGCACCCCGGCCACGAAGGCGAGCCACGCATCCCCGGAGAAGGCGAGCGCGGGCCCGTCGGAATCCTTGCTGTCGCGGACCAGAACGGAACCGCTCAGCTGCCCGAACTCCACGCAGTTCTCGTTCGGATTGCTCGCGCTTGCCTTCGTCCACGTGACCGGCAGGGCGGAAGCGATGGGGTAGTGGGTCACTTGAGCTGATCTCTCTTCTCTCGGATGACGTTGAGGGATTCGCCGAGGCTCAGGGCGGTCGCCATGATCTCGTCGAAAGCCGTTCGGTAGAGATCGACGTGACCGGGGCTCTCCACCCAGTTGCTGGCGAGCATGTCGCTGAGCAGGACGAGGTCCAGATCCCGCTGCCGGAATTCCAGGAGCGTGAACGGACCGCTCATGCCGGGGTGGGGAGGTGCGAACGCCGGCATGATCTGGATGCTGACATTGGGAAGGTCGCTCCACTGGATCAGCTTGTCGAGTTGGTCGGCCATGACACCGTCGGGGGCTCTCATCGTCAGGGCCGATTCGTGGATGACTGCCCATAGTTTGAGTGGCGATTCGGCCCGCGTCAGTACCGACTGGCGGTTGATCCGCACATCGACCCGGGCCTCGACACTGGGCGTGGTGAACACGCCGCTTGAGATGATGGCGTGCGCATACCGGCGCGTCTGCAGCAGGCCGGGGATGTAGGAGGACTCGTACGACTTGTTGCCGACTGCGGTCTCTTCGAGCCTGATCAGATCGTGGTAGAGCGAGTTGAGCTGGTCGAATCCGGCGGCCCAGCCCGGGCGGTGCTTGTCCCGGAGGATCTCGACGAGTACTTCCTTGAGCTCGGCCTCGCACTCGTAGAAGTCGAGGAGCTTCCTGACGACGTCGGGCTTCAGCTGGACCCTGGCGTTCTCGTACCTGCTCAGCTTCACCAGGTTGACGCCCTCGACCTGGGCCGCGACCTCCTCCGCCGAGAGGTTCCTCAGCTCGCGGAGCCTCCGCAGCTCTGCCGCGATGCGCCGGTATCGCACGGCCGGCACTGCAATTGCCATGTCTGTAGCCCCTCCTGAGCGGTGCGTAGACCAGTGTGCACGGTTGCGGCTGTGCTCCGCCACCGCCAACTCGACTCCAGGGGAGGCACCTTGCGCTAGAGGATGAAAGTTTTCATATTTGCTCGACATGGCTTGCGATGAAGCCCTCGCCTACTCCATGCTCATCGTGACGAGCTTATGACTCATCGTGACCGGGTGCTGCTGGAGCTGTTCGCCGACCCGGCCCGGCTGCGCATCGAGGTCCACGACGCGCGCGGCGACCGCGCGCCGCTCCTCCGGGACGTCGACCGGGACGACGAATCCGGGCGCGGCCTCGTCCTCGTCAAGTCGCTGGCCGAGAAGTGGGGTTGTTGCCCCCGAAGCGGCGTCGGGAAGATCGTCTGGTGCGAGATCGGTCCGGCCTCCGACTGCTCGGAGGGTGTGGCGTGAAGGACGACCAGCCGGTCACCGTCGAGATCACGGGCGGCATCGTGCCGCCGACGACGTACGTGCTGCTCCCGAAGGCGCTCACCGCGCTCTGGTCCGCCCTCCGGTTCCGGCCGATGAGCCGCAGTGGGAGTGGTTCGAGCGCTGTCTGACCGGTCCGTGCTCCGAGCGGCTCGCGCGCGAACACCTGGACGGCACCGGGCCCTTGTCGCTGCCGGCCATCCTTCCCGGCGCCGTGCACCACTTGCGCGTCCGGTGGACCGTCAGGGGGCGGACTCCGGGGATCGCCGGATGAAGACCCCGGTGCTCGGTCGGCGCTCCGCGAACAGGCCGGTGGGGGAGGCGTCGTGCAGCGGGTGGCGCAGGCCGCTCCGGCCGAGCGGCCGTCACGCGGGCGGCTTCCCGGGGTGTCCGATGCCGCCGGTGTGGGCGAGTGCGCTGGGGGTCAGGCGGCCGACGATCGCCGGGGCCTCCTGGACGAGGGCGTCCGTGGTCAGCGCTTCCACCATGAACAGCGCGAAGTCGATCCGGCGCGTCAGGTTGCTCGCCAGCACCGGGTCGCCCACGTGCTGGCTCCACACCGGCAGGCCCTGGCTCGCGCCCTCCTCCAGGTCGCTGCCGCGCACCACGGTCCACCGGGTGCCGCTGGCGAACACCCGCCGGCACGCCTCCACCTGGTCGTCGATCTCGACCGCGCGGACGAGCCTGCCCAGCACGGTGGCGATCCGCAGGCCCAGGCTGAACCGGCGCGAGTACCGGTCCCTGCCGTCGCGCGTGATGTGCCAGCCGCAGGAGAACACCAGACGCGCGCCCGGCCGGGCGTGGTCGAGGACCGCCTGCGCCGTGCCCGACGCGTACTGCCGCACGCCCCAGGGCATCAGCACCGTCAGCACCCCGTCGCACCCGGCGACCGCCCGGCGGATCACCTCCGGGTCGTTCGTCGCCCCGGGGACGACGGTGATCCGCCCCTCGAACGCGGCCAGCTTCGGCACGCTGCGCTCCCGGCAGACGCCGACCACCTCGTAGCCGCGTTCCAGCGCGTGGCCGACCATGTACTGCCCCAGCTTCCCCGAAGCCCCGATGATGCAGACCTTCTCCACGCGATCCCCGCCCATGGCGCAGCCCCCTCGCGGACCTGGCTACCTTATGTTGTAAGGCACGTTAGCCTTACCTTGTAAGGCAGTCAATGGACATGGAGGAGGGGCCGGGATGCCCGAGGGAGGCAAGGGCCGGCGCGGGACGCCGGACCGCGCGCCGCTGAGCCGTGAGCGCGTGATCCGGGCGGCGGTGGAGGTCGCCGACGAGAAGGGATCCGCCGCGCTCACCATGCGGGCCGTCGCCCAGCCGCTGGGAGTCCAGGCGATGTCGCTCTACCACCACGTGACAGGCCGCGAGGACATCCTCGACGGCATGGTGGACGCGGTGTTCGGCGAGATCGAACTCCCATCGCACGGCACCGACTGGAAGAGTGCCATGCGTCGGCGCGCTCTCTCCGCGCGCGCCGCCCTCCTGCGCCACCCGTGGGCGATCGGCCTCATGGACTCCCGCGCCCAGCCCGGCCCGGCGACCCTGCGCCACCACGACGCCGTCATCGGCGCCCTGCGCGCCGGGGGATTCTCCGTGCAGATGACCGCGCACGCGGTCTCACTGATCGACAGCTACCTGTACGGCTTCGTGCTCCAGGAGGTCGGCCTGCCCTTCAAGGACGGGGTGGAGTCGGCCGAGGTCGCGGGTGCCATCCTGCGCGGGACGCCCGCCGACACCTACCCCCATCTCGCCGAGCTGGCCACCGAACACGTCCTCAAACCCGGCTACGACTACGCCGACGAGTTCGCCTTCGGCCTCTCCCTCATCCTCGACGCCCTTCACCCGGACGGGACCGCGCACGCGTAGCCGGTCGGCGTCTCGTGTGCGGTGCCGACCGAGGCGGTCGGAGGTTTCGATCCGGCGGCGGGCGATGCGGGCGGCCTTCTGCTCAGGGTTGTCGCGGCGAACATGAAGGACGTCGGTGGAGGGAAGCACGTAAGGGACCGTCACCAGAACCCGGAGGCCCGATGCGCCCACGGTCCGCTCTCCTTGCCGCTGCCTCGGCGGCGCTGCTGCTCGGCTTCTCCGCCGCTCCCGCCTTCGCCGCGCCCGTCGTGCAGGTGGTGGACGTGGCCACCGCCGTGCAGTTGAGGGCCGCGCTGGCGGCGGCCGTGCCCGGGCAGACGATCCGGCTCGCGCCCGGGGAATACCACGGCGCCTTCGTCGCCCAGCGGGCCGGGACGGCGGCGCAGCCGGTCACGCTCACCGGGCCGGCCACGGCCGTCCTCGTCAACGACGGGCCGTCCGGCTCCGCGCCCTCCTGCCCCGCCCCGGCCTCCGGGTGGGATTCGGGTTACGGGCTCTGGCTCTACGGCGCGCCGTACTGGAACCTCACCGGGTTCACCGTGAAGGACTCCAAGAAGGGCGTGGTGCTGGACAGTTCGCCGCACGTGGTGATCGACGGCCTGTACGTGCACCATGTGGAGGACGAGGGCGTGCACTTCCGCCGCTCCTCCGCCGACGGGGTGCTGCGCAACTCGGTGGTGGAGTACACCGGCCGGGCCCAGCCGGGCTACGGCGAGGGGGTGTACCTCGGCTCGGCGAACTCCAACTGGGGCTGCCACGGCAACACCGGCGGCGCGGACCGTTCGGACCGGGTGCTGGTGGAGGGCAACCGGATCGGTCCGTACGTCACGGCCGAGGGGATCGACGTCAAGGAGGGCACCTCGGGCGGCACGATCCGGGGCAACACCTTCGACGGGCGCGGCATCAGCGGCGAGAACTCCGCCGACTCCTGGGTGGACGTCAAGGGCAGCGGCTACCTCATCGAGGACAACAGGGGTACCTTCGCCGCGCCCGGCACCTTCGCCAACGGGTACGAGACCCACAACCCGGCCACCGCACCCTCCTTCCCGAACGGCTGCGGGAACACCTGGCGCGGCAACACCTCGGACCTCGGCGGCGTCGGCGCCTACGCGATCAGGATCACCTCCGTGTCCGCCTGCGCCGGCCGGCCGAACGTGGTGTACGCCTCCAACACCGTGACCCGGGCGACCGCCGGCCTGACCAACATCCCCGTCACGCCGTGACGGTGGGCGTTCCCTTTCGGCGGAAAGTGATCGAAATCTTCCGGTGGACGACGCTCCGTGATTGCCAGATCTCGATCTGCTTACAAGTGTTTGAACTATGGACGGATCGTGTGACGGGCCTGGTTGAATCGCGAACCTCTTCCAAGCGGAACGGAGTGTTCACGTCCATGCCTTCACGGATGCGCGGCGGTCGTCGCGGCCTGGCCGCCGTCGCCGGACTCGTCTTCACCATCGGCCTCGCGCTGACCGGCTGCGACCCCACGACGGGTGACACCGCCACCGTCGCGGTCTCCTCGCCCGCCGTCACGGCCGAGGCCACCACCCCGGCCGCGCCCGCACCGGCGCCGCCGGCTCCGGTGGTCACCACGCCGCCGGCCGAGCCCGTCCAGACGCCGCCGCCCGCGCCCCCGGCGCCGGAGCCGACCGCCGCCGCGCCCGCGCCGACCGCCCCGGCGGCGGCCACGCCGAAGACGCAGCCCAGCAAGGCCGCCACCACGCCCAAGCCGCAGCCGACGCCGACCAAGGCCGAGCCGCAGCCCAAGGTGACCACCGCCCAGCCGCCGACCGACCCCGACCCGGCGCCCGCGGAGACCAAGCCCGCGGCGGCCACCGGCGACTGCGAGATCAAGTCGAACGCCGGCAACTGCTACAAGGCCGGCCAGTTCTGCCGCGACGCCGACCTCGGCAAGAGCACCCACGAGGCCGGCGGCCGGGTGATCACCTGCCGGATGGTCAGCGGCAAGCCGCACTGGCAGGCGTGAGCCAGGCCCGCGCCCCAAGCGGCCCGCGCCCCAAGTGACTCAGGGAAGTTCGGCGAGCGTGATCCAGAACAGCCGCTCGTACGCCTGGAGCAGCCGGCCGTACGCGCGGGCGGCGTCGAGGTCCGGACCGGCGGTCAGCCCCGCCGGTCCGAGGGCCTCGGCCGCCGCCCGCTCCAGCGCGGTCGCGGGCTGCGCGAAGAAGTCGAAGAAGGCGCACGCCTCCTCGCCGAACCCGTGGAACCGGCGCAGCGCCCCGGCCAGCGTCGCGCAATACCCGCCCCAGGCAGCGAAGTTGGCCACCAGTGCCGCCGCCACGGCGGCCGGCCGGCCGTTCAGCGCCAGCCAGGCCAGGTACGCCGGGTAGGCCTGGCAGCCGGGGAGGGGAGCCCCGTCGGGGACCGGTCCGCAGGCGGCCGCCAGGGCGGGCAGGGTGCGCAGCGCGGCGCTCTCGCCCTCGGCGAGGCCGGCGAACCACGCGCCCAGCGGGCCGTCGGCGCACCGGGTGGCGAGCAGCAGCAGACTGCGCCGGTCGGAGACGATGATCCGCTCCTGCTGCGCCGCCAGTTCGGCGAGCGCCGCGAGCCGCCCCCGTCCTGCCGCGAACTCGGTGACGACGACGGGGTCCGTCTCGCCCGCCAGGGTCAACTCGGCGCGCAGGTCGCGGAGCTGCTGCTCGGCAGCGAGCTCCGGCTGGTCGATCGGCATGGACGCCCTCCGTATCACTGGCCCGGTCCGCCCGGCTCCGGCTCCGCCCCGTCGGTCAGCCGCGGACGACGGCCCGGAGGCCGTGCTCGGCCACCGGCCGGGCCTGCGGGGCCCAGGCGTCGCCGTTCAGGGGCCGGCCGTGGCCGATCACGACCGGCCGGCCGCTGCCCCGGTCCTCGGAGAAGACCGGGGTGCCGTCCTCGGCGGTCGTGAAGGACATGGGCGGAGGATCCTCTCGCTGCGCGGGTCCGCCCGCGGCGGACGCGGGAGTCCGACCGCAGGGGCGGCTGCCGTCCTCACGCTAACCGAGCGGGCTGAGGCGGGCACTTCGTGGCGTCCGCCGTCTGCCGTCTGCCGTCCGCCGCGCGGCGCCCCGGCGGCGACGCGGATAGTCCGTGGTGGTCCGGACGGTGTTCCGTCTACGATCCGGTCATGTTCCACGCCGAGTTCCGTGATCCGCTGCTCGTGGCCGTGTACGACGCCGAGTTCCCGTGGTCGTACCGGGACGACTTCTTCCTCTCCGTCGTCGAGGAACCGGCGCAGCGGCTGCGCGTCCTCGACCTGGGCTGCGGCACGGGCCGGCTCGCCCTCGGCATCGCGGCCGCCGGGCACACGGTGACGGGAGTGGACCCCGCCACGGCATCGCTCGACGCGGCCCGCGCCAAACCCGGTGCCGAGAAGGTGACCTGGCTGGAGGGCACCTCGCGCGACCTTCCCGACGAGGCCTTCGACGTGGCCGTGATGAGCAGCCATGTCGCACAGTTCTTCGTGACGGACGAAGCGTGGGCCGAGGTGCTCGCCGATCTGCGGCGAAGCCTCGTCCCGGGCGGCCGGATCGTCTTCGACGCCCGCGATCCGCGGCCCCGGGAATGGGAGGAGTGGACCCCGGCCGGGTCGCTGCGCCAGGTCACCCTGCCGGACGGCCGCGAGGTCACGCTGTGGGACGACACGACCGAGGACCGGCCCGGCGTGGTGAGCTTCACCCAGCACTACCGCTTCCCGGACGGTGGGGAACTGCTGAGCACGGGCACGCTCGCCTTCCGGGGCGAGGACGACCTCCGCGCCTCGCTGCGGGACGCCGGCTTCACCGTCGAGCGGATCTACGGAGGATGGCACCGCGAACCCGTCGGCTCCGGCGACGGAGAGTTCCTGGTGGTCGCGCACACGTGAGCCGTCCGGTCCGGTCGCCCGTGGGGCCGTCGACAGGGCACCACGATGGTGCGACGTCGCACGGCCGGGGCCCTGCCCGTGACAGCCGGTCGCACCGGGTGATCGGTGCGCCATCACCGCAGCGCCGCAGAGCCGCAGAGTTCGCAGAACCGGCCGTCCGGAGGCCCCGTTCGGGTGACTCGGGCCGCGAGGAGCCGGCCCCTCGGCGATCCATGCCGTCGCCTCTACCGTCCTCCCGGGCGTCCCGGGCGGCTATCCCCGCCGCGTCCGTTTCCCCGCCGCGCCCGCCGGGCCGGGGAACTCACCGGGGGAGGGGGACCAGGCCGGACTCGTAGGCGAGGATCACCAGGTGGACGCGGTCGCGGGCGGCCAGCTTGGTGAGCAGGCGGGTCATGTAGGTCTTCACGGTGGCCGTGCTGAGGACGAGTTCGGCGGCGATCTCGGTGTTGGACAGGCCACGGCCGACGAGGGTGAGGATCTCGCGTTCGCGGTCGGTGATGCCGGTGAGGCGGTGGTCGGCCCGGGGCGCGGCGGCGGGGCGGGCGGCGAACTCGGCGATCAGGCGGCGGGTGACGCTCGGGGCGATGAGGGCGTCGCCGGCGGCCACCACGCGGATCGCGGCGAGGATGTCGTCCAGGGCCATGTCCTTGACGAGGAATCCGGAGGCCCCGGCGCGCAGGGCGGCGTGCACGTTCTCGTCCTCGTCGAAGGTGGTGAGCACGACGACCCGGGCCGTGCCCGGTGCGGCCGTCACCCGGCGGGTGGCCTCGATGCCGTCGAGGACGGGCATCCGCAGGTCCATCACCACCACGTCGGGCCGCAGTTCGCCGACGAGCCGGACGGCCTCGGCGCCGGTGGCGGCCTCGCCGACCACCTCCAGGTCGGGTGCCTCGGTGATCACCATCTCCAGGGCGGCGCGGACGAGCGGCTGGTCGTCGGCGAGGAGGACGCGCACCGGGGGAGTCATCGGGCCTCCTCCGGGACCGGCAGCCGGGCGGCGACCCGGAAGCCGCCGCCCAGGCGCGGCGCGGCGTCGAACTCGCCGTGCAGCAGGGCGACCCGTTCGCGCAGGCCCGCCAGGCCGTACCCGGCGCCGGGTGCAGGGGCGGTGCCCCGGCCCCGGCCCCGGTCGGTGACCTCGATGGCGAGTTCGGCCGGCCGGTGGTCGACGGTGACCCGGCAGGACGGGGCGCCGGCGTGGCGGACCACGTTGGCGACCGACTCCTGGACGATCCGGAAGGCCGCCAGGTCGATCTCGGCGGGCAGCGGCCGCCGTTCGCCGCGCCGGCGGACGTCGACCCGGACGCCGGCGGCCGTGGTGGCGGCGGTCAGCCGGTCGAGGTCGGCCAGGCCGGGCGGATGGAGGGAGGCGGCCGCGGCGGTGCCGGGGTCGTCGGCCCGGCGCAGCGCGCCGAGCATCCGGCGCAGCCCGGCCAGCGTCTCCCGGCCGGCGGACTCGATCTCGGCGAGGGCCTCGCGCGCCCGGTCCGGCCGGGTGTCGATGACCCGGCGGGCCGCGCCCGCCTGGAGGGCGACGATGCCGATGCTGTGCGCCACGGTGTCGTGCATCTCGCGGGCGATCCGCAGCCGTTCGGCGGTGACCGCCTCCGTCGCCGCCCGGGCGCTCAACGCCTCGGCGTGCACCCGGGACTGGTGCACCGAACGGCCCACCAGCCAGGCGATCACGGCGATCAGCACGCCGGCGTCGTTGGCGCCGATCCGGGTGCCGGTGAGCAGCAGGCCGCCGCCGAGGGCGGGGGAGAGGATCAGATGGAGGATCAGCACGCCGAGCACCATGGTGAGCACGGCGCGCGAGGTCCGGCGCGGTTCGGCGGCCGTGACCAGGCACAGGGCGGCGGCGACCGCGAGCAGCGCGGTCGGCGGCAGTTCGAGCTCCCAGCGCCAGGCCTTGGTCTGCGCCACGGTGGCGGCGAGCAGGAGGGCGACGGCCGTGCGCGGCCGGCGGCGCAGCAGGGCGGCGGCGAGGAACGCGACGGGGGTGGTGAGGGCGGCGCTCGCCCAGTCCTGCCGGACGGCCGGCGCGGGGCCGCCGTCCGGGGCGGTCCCGCGGAGGGAGCCGGCGCCGGGGGCGAGCGACGGGTAGAGCAGCGAGACGCACCACGCGAGCGCCGTCCAGGCGCCGGGCGGCACCTGTCGTAGGCGGGGCGGGAGGATCGGCGGGGACGGGGGCGCTTCGGACATGCGGTGATCGTAACGAGGCGGCGTGCGGCGCGGCATCGGACCACGGGTGTACGACCACGGGTGACAGCGGGGCCCGTCACGGTGTCGGCCCTGGTCCGATGCGCCGCCCGGCCGTCCGGCGGCACCGTGGACGGCATGATCGAAGTGCACCGACTGACGAAGCGTTACGGCCGCACCACCGCCGTCGACGACCTCACCTTCACCGTCCACCCGGGCCAGGTCACCGGGTTCCTCGGCCCGAACGGCGCCGGGAAGAGCACCGCGCTGCGGCTGATCCTGGGCCTGATCGAGCCCACCGGCGGGACCGCGACCGTCGGCGGACGCCCGTTCCGCGAGCGGCCGCGCGGTCTGCGGCACGTCGGCGCGCTGCTGGACGCGGGCGACGTGCACGGCGGTCGCAGCGGACGCGCCCATCTGTGGGCACTCGCCCGGGGCAACGCCCTGCCGCGCGGCCGGGTGGACGCGGTGCTGGAGGAGGTCGGGCTCGCCGGGGCGGCCGGACGGCGCATCGCCGGGTACTCGCTCGGCATGAAGCAGCGGCTCGGCATCGCGGCGGCGCTGCTCGGCGATCCGCCGGTGCTGCTGTTCGACGAGCCGTTGAACGGGCTGGACCCGGAGGGTGTGCGCTGGGTGCGCGGCCTGTTCCGCCGACTGGCGGCGGAGGGGCGGACGGTGTTCGTCTCCAGCCACCTGATGAGCGAGATGGAGCACACGGCGGACCGCCTGGTGGTCATCGGGCGCGGCCGGCTGATCGCCGCCGAGACGGTGACCGAGTTCGCCGCCCGGGGCGCGGGGCCGGACGGCGCCCGGCCGGGGGCGAGCGTCCGGACGACCGAACCCGGGGCGCTGGCGGACGTCCTGACGGCGGCCGGGGCGGCGGTGGCACCGGGTGACGGCGAGGGCGCGCTCGTCGTCACGGGCCTGGACGCGGCCCGGATCGGCGCGCTCGCCCTCGACCACCGGATCCCGCTGCTCGAACTGACCGCCCGCACGGCCTCCCTGGAGGAGGCGTTCATGGCGCTGACCGCCGACCGCGTCGACCACCCCGCAGGAGGAGCACGATGACAACGAGCACGACGACCGGCAGTACCGCGACCGGCAGCGCGGCGACCGGCGCCGCCACCGACCCCCGGCCGCGCTTCGGCGACCTCCTCGCCGCCGAGTGGATCAGGTTCCGGTCGCTGCGCCCGATGCCCTGGGTGCTCGGCGCCGGCGCGCTCGTCCTCGTCGCCGTCAACCTCAACGCCGCGCGCTACACCTACCAGCACACCGGGCCCGACGGCCCGCCGCCCGGGTCCGGGTACGTCGGCGTGGCGGTGAACGTCTCGTTCACCGGGATGTCCGCCAACCTCCTGATGCTCCTCGCGGGCGGCGTCGGCGCGGCGGTGATCGTCGGCGAGTACACGACCGGGATGATCCGCACCACCTTCGCCGCCGTCCCGGACCGCCGGGCGGTGCTGCTGGCCAAGGCGGGCGTGCTGGCGGTGGTCATGCTCGGCTTCGGCGTGCTCGTCTCGGGGGTCTCCTTCGGGCTCGCCCAGGCGCTGCTGGGCCGGCGGCACGCCGGGGTGTCGCTCGCCGATCCCGGCGTGCTGCACGCCGTCGCCGGGGCCGCCGCCCTCGCCCCGGTCTGCGCGCTGATCGGGTTCGGGCTGGGGACGCTGGTCCGGCACGCCGCGGCGAGCGTGGTCACCACCGTGCTGGTGCTGTTCCTGCTGCCCGCCTCGTTCAACGAGGACCACCGCTGGTCGGCGGCGATCGCGCACGCCATGCCGTTCACCGCGTGGCGCCGGCTGGCCGAGGCCGACCCGACCCACGTCCTCCAGCCGCCGTACCCGGCGACGGTGACCGGATCCTGGCTCGCCTTCGCGGGCTGGGCGGTGGCCTCCGTCCTGGCAGCGGCGGCCGTCGCCCACCGCCGGGACGTCTGACCGCCCGCCGGCACGGACGGCCGGGAGAAGCGTGCCGCACCGCCGCGCGGCGCGGCCGGACGATGACCCCGGGGCGCCCGGGCCCGCGGTGCGGCCCCGTGCGCTCGCGGGGCACCGCCCGTGCGCTCAGGGGCATGCCGGGGTACCCGGCCCGTCCTAGCCTGCGGAGCACCGACGCAGGGCCGCCGCACCCCCCGGCCGCCGTACCGTCGGGCCCGCGCCCCCCGCCCCCACCCGCAACGGACCGGTATGAGCACAGAGACGACCACCCCCGCCCGACGCCCGGCGGACGACTCGGCGTGGGCCCCGCTCGCGTCCCGGGTCTTCCGCGCCCTGTGGATCGCCCAACTCGTCTCCAACGTCGGCAGCTGGATGCAGACCGTCGGCGCCCAGTGGCTGCTGGTCGGCCACGACGCGGCCCTGCTGGCCCTGGTGCAGACCGCCGCGAGCCTGCCGGTCGTCCTGCTGGCACTGCCCTCCGGCGTGCTCGCCGACCGCCACGACCGGCGCTCGGTGCTGGTCGCCGCGCAGCTCGCGATGCTCGCCGTCACCACCGCGCTCGCGGTGCTGGCCTTCGCGGACGCGCTGACCCCCGGCCCGCTGCTCGGCCTCACCTTCCTGCTCGGCTGCGGCACCGCCGTGATGGGCCCGGCCTGGCAGGCCGTCCAGCCGGAGCTGGTGGAGCGCCGGCAGCTGGGGCAGGCGGCCGCGCTCGGCGCCGTCAACATGAACCTGGCGCGGGCGGTCGGTCCGGCGGTCGGCGGCGCGGTGGTCGCGGCGGCCGGCGCGGGCTGGGTGTTCGCCTTCAACGCCGTCTCCTACCTCGGCGTCCTCACCGTGCTGCTGCGCTGGCACCGGAGCGCGCCGCAGGACGGGCCGGCCGGCGGGGACGAGGGACTGCTGGCCGCCGTCCAGGCCGGCCGCCGCTACATCCGGCACGCGCCGGGGGTACGGCGGGTGCTGCTGCGCACCGCGCTGTTCGTGCCCGGCGCGGGCGCGCTCTGGGCGCTGCTGCCACTGGTCGCGAGCCGCTCGCTCGGCCTCGGCTCGGGCGGCTACGGGCTGCTGCTCGCGGCGGTCGGCGTCGGCGCGGTGGGCGGGGCGTTCGCGCTGCCGCTGCTGCGGCGCCGGCTCGGGGCCAACGGCACCCTGGCGGCGGGCACGGTCGTGCTCGCCGGGGTGCTGGCCGTCCTGGCGACCGTCCGGCTGCCCTGGCTCGTCGGCCTCGCCCTGCTGCCGGCCGGCGTGGCCTGGATCGGTGTGCTGTCCACCCTCAACGCGGCGGTCCAGACCCGGCTGCCCGGCTGGGTGCGGGCCCGCGGCCTGGCCGTCCAGCTGCTGGTGTTCCAGGGCGGCCAGGCGCTGGCGGCCCCGCTCTGGGGCGTGCTGGCCGACCGTCACGGGCCGGGCACCGCGCTGCTCGCGGCCGGCGCGGTGCTGCTGGCGGGGGCGCTGGGCGCGCGGCGGCTGCCGCTGTACGACGGCGACGGGGTGGACCCGACGCCCTCCGACCACTGGCCGAGCCCCCCGCTGGTGGTCGAACCGGACCGCGCCGACGGACCCGTGCTGGTCACCGTCGAGTACCGGGTGGAGCCGGAGCAGCGGGCCGCCTTCACCGGGCGGATGCGCCGGGTCGCCGCCGCGCGCCGCCGCACCGGGGCGCTCAGCTGGGGCCTGTTCCAGGACGGCGGCGAACCCGAGCGGTTCGTCGAGACCTATCTGGTCTCCTCCTGGGCGGAGCACCTGGCCCAGCACGGCGGCCGGCTCACCGCCGCCGACCGCCGGGACGAGGAGGCCGCCCGGGCCCTGCTGCGCCCGGGGACCGCACCCGAGGTGACGCACGCCTTCGACGTCTCGGCGGGGCCACTGGCGCCGGCGGCCTCCGCCCCACCGCTCCCGCGGTGATCGTCGCCCGGCCGCTCTCCCCGCCTCCCCGGCCCTGACTGACGACCGTCGGGGGACGTCAGTCGTCCCGCACAGGGACGGCCCGGGCGGCTGCGCCGCCACCGGCCCGGGCATCCGCCGCGTCCGGCCCGCGCCGCAGCCGGCGCAGCGCGCCGACGGCGACCACCAGCCACACCGCCGCCGCCACCCACAGCAGCGCCCGGCCGAGCGGGTCCAGCCAGTCCACCCCGGCGGCCGCCGAGGCCGACAGCGAGGCGACCGCCGTCATGCCCAGCGGGAAGACCGTCGACCAGCGGCGCAGGTCGTAGCGGAGCCGGGGCCGCAGCACCTCGGCGACGGCCAGCACCGCGTACCAGGCCAGCGCGACGCCCAGCAGCACCAGCGTCACCACCCGCAGCGCGGTGTGCCCGCCGCCGTCCCACACCCCGGAGGCGAGCAGTTTGGAGGCGGCCAGCGCGGAGATCGCCATCGCTCCGCCGGCCACCCAGTGGTCGCCCGAACCCGCCGTCACCTGGCGCAGGTCGAAGCGGACGAGCGCGTCCCCGTACAGCACCAGGCCGAGGGCGAACACCGGCAGCGCCGCCCAGGCCAGCCAGTCGGCGGTGTGCGGGGCGAGGGTGGCGGCGAGCACGGCCAGGCCCTGGGTGGCGACGCAGATCAGGAACGCCGCGCCCGGCAGCCGCCGGCCGAGGTGGCGCAGCACGGAGGTCAGCAGCACCGGCCAGGAGGCGGCGGCGGCGACGAGCAGCGCCGCGGCGGCGGCCGTCCAGCCCAGCTGGTCGAGGCGGACCCCGAGCACCGTGGTGGCGGCCACCGCGGTGAGCGCGGGCGGGGTCTGCGCCCGGGCCGTCCAGCCGCGCCGGTCGCCGAGCAGCAGGGCGGTGAAGGCGAGGGCCAGCAGCAGCCAGAGCAGCCCGGCGATCCAGAGGTCCGCGACCGACAGGGCGTCGAAGCCGGCGAGGTGGAAGCCGACCGAGACGATGCCGGTCGCCATCACGGCCGCGCCGGTCGCGGGCGGGACCGCGTCCCAGCGCAGGCCCCGCCGCCCCGCCGGGGCCGGGCCGGTGCGTTCGTCCATGGCTCCATGGCACCGCCCGGACCCGGGCCCGGCCACCGGGCGGCGCCGGACCGGGGCCCCGGCGGCGGCCGGGTCACCCGGTGGAACCCCTTCCGGGTGCGGCGGCGCACCGGCGCGGTTTCGATGGGCAGACGGTCCGGCCCGGAAGCGGAGGGTGTCAACGTGCGCGAGCCGACGAGCGAGCCCGGTGCCGCGTTCCTGAAGGCGGGCCGCTTCTTCCGCCCCGGGACGCCCGCGCCCGACCTGCACAGCGTCCGGCTCACCGGCGGGCGGGCGGCCGACGCCTTCTACCGGGACCGCTGGAGCCACGACAAGGTCGTGTACTCCACCCACGGCGTCAACTGCACCGGCTCCTGCCGCTGGAAGGTCTTCGTCAAGGACGGCGTCATCACCTGGGAGACCCAGGCCACCGACTACCCCTCCGTCGGCCCCGACCGCCCCGAGTACGAGCCGCGCGGCTGCCCGCGCGGCGCAGCCTTCTCCTGGTACACCTACTCGCCGACCCGGGTGCGCTACCCGTACGTGCGCGGCGTGCTGCTGGAGCTGTACCGGGAGGCGCGGGCCCGGCTGGGGGACCCGGTGGCGGCCTGGGCGGAGCTCACCGGCGACCCGCGGCGCCGCCGCGCCTACCAGCAGGCCCGCGGCAAGGGCGGCCTGGTGCGCACCGGTTGGGACGAGGCGGTGGAGATCGTCGCCGCCGCGCAGGTGCACACCGTGAAGGCCTACGGCCCGGACCGGATCGCCGGGTTCTCGCCGATCCCGGCGATGTCGATGGTCTCGCACGCGGCCGGCGCCCGCTTCCACTCGCTCATCGGCGCCACCATGCTCTCCTTCTACGACTGGTACGCGGACCTGCCGGTGGCCTCCCCGCAGGTGTTCGGCGACCAGACCGACGTGCCCGAGTCGGGCGACTGGTGGGACGCCGCGTACCTGATGATGTGGGGCTCCAACGTGCCCGTCACCCGCACCCCCGACGCGCACTGGATGGCCGAGGCCCGCTACCGGGGCCAGAAGGTGGTGGCGGTCTCCCCGGACTACGCGGACAGCACCAAGTTCGCCGACGAGTGGCTGCACCCCCACCCGGGCACCGACGGCGCGCTCGCCCTCGCCATGGGCCATGTGATCCTGCGGGAGTTCTTCGTCGAGCGCACCACCCCGTTCTTCGACGACTACGTCCGCCGCTTCACCGACCTGCCCTTCCTGGTCACCCTGACCGAACGGGACGGCGCGTACACCCCCGCCAAGTTCCTGCGCGCGAGCGACCTCGGCGACACCGGCGAGGGCGCCGACTGGAAGCTCGCCGTCCTGGACGGGGCGACCGGCCGCCCGGCCGTGCCCAACGGCTCGCTCGGCTTCCGCTGGACCGCCTCCGGCGAGGGCCGCTGGAACCTCGACCTGGAGGAGCTGCGCCCGCGGCTGACCCTGCACGGGGAGGCGGGCACCACCCCCGTCGAGGTGCTGCTGCCGCGCTTCGACACCGACGGCGGCGCGCACGGCCAGGGCCGCGGCGACACCGTCCGCCGGGGGGTGCCCGCGCTGCGCCTGGAGGGCGGCGCGCTGGTCACCACCGTCTACGACCTGCTGCTCGCCCAGTACGGCGTCGGCCGTGAGGGGCTGCCCGGCCGCTGGCCCGCCTCCTACGACGACCCGGACACCCCCGGCACCCCCGCCTGGCAGGAGCGCCACACCTCGGTGCCCGCCGCCCAGGCCGCCCGGGTGGCACGGGAGTTCGCCCGCACCGCCGAGGAGTCCCGGGGCCGCTGCATGATCCTCATGGGCGCCGGCACCAACCACTGGTTCCACTCCGAGACCATCTACCGCACCTTCCTCGCCCTGCTCGCCCTGACCGGCTGCCAGGGCCGCAACGGCGGCGGCTGGGCGCACTACGTCGGCCAGGAGAAGTGCCGGCCGATCACCGGCTGGGCGACCCTCGCCGGGGCCTCGGACTGGTCCCGCCCGCCCCGGCAGGCGATCGGCACCGGCTGGTTCTTCCTGCACACCGACCAGTGGCGCTACGACACCTACCCCGCCGACGTGCTGGCCTCCCCGCTCGGCACCGGCCGCTTCCGCGGCCTGGCCACCGTCGACCTGCTGGCCCGCTCCGCCCGCCTCGGCTGGATGCCCTCCTACCCGACCTTCGACCGCAATCCGCTCGACCTCGCCGACGAGGCCCGCGCCCTCGGCCGCGACCCCAAGGACCACGTCGTCGCCGAACTGCGCGCCGGGCGCCTGAAGTTCGCCTGCGAGGACCCGGACGCCCCGGCCAACTGGCCCCGGGTGCTGACGCTGTGGCGGGCCAACCTGCTCGGCTCCTCCGCCAAGGGCGCCGAGTACTTCACCCGGCACCTGCTGGGCACCCACTCCTCGCTGCGCGCCGAGGAGGCCGGCGAGGACGTCCGCCCGCGCGACGTCCGCTGGCACGCCGAGGCCCCCGAGGGCAAGCTCGACCTGCTGCTCTCGCTGGACTTCCGGATGACCTCCTCCACCCTGCTGTCCGACGTCGTGCTGCCCGCCGCCACCTGGTACGAGAAGCACGACCTCTCCTCCACCGACATGCACCCTTACGTGCACTCCTTCGCCCCCGCCGTCGACCCGCCGTGGCAGGCCCGCACCGACTTCGACGCCTTCCACGCGATCGCCGCCCGCTTCGGCGAACTCGCCCAGGGCCACCTGGGCACCCGGCACGACCTGGTCGCCACCGCCCTGCAGCACGACACCCCCGGCGAGACCGCCCAGCCCGGCGGCACCGACCTGGACTGGCGGGACGGCGCCTGCGAGCCCGTCCCCGGTGTCACCATGCCGAACCTCGCCGTCGTGGAACGCGACTACACCGCGGTGGCGGCCAAGATGGCCTCCCTCGGCCCGCTCGTCGAGCGACTCGGCCTGCCCGCCAAGGGCGTGGTGCTGCACCCGGGGGAGGAGGTCGAGCAGCTGAAGGCCCGCAACGGCGTGGTGCGCGGCGGCCCCGCCGACGGCCGACCGGCCCTGGACACCGCCGTCAAGGCCGCCGACACCGTGCTCGCCCTCTCCGGCACCACCAACGGCCGGCTCGCCACCCAGGGCTTCCGCACCCTGGAACGGCGCACCGGACGGGAGCTGGCGCACCTGGCCGCCGAGCACGAGGGCCGCCGGATCTCCTACGCCGACACCCAGGCCGCCCCCGCCCCGGTCATCACCTCGCCCGAGTGGTCCGGCAGCGAGTCCGGCGGGCGCCGCTACAGCCCGTTCACCCTCAACACCGAGCACCTCAAGCCCTGGCACACCCTCAGCGGACGCCAGCACTTCTTCGTCGACCACGACTGGATGCACGAACTCGGCGAGGCCCTGCCGGTCTACCGGCCGCCGCTCGACATCCGCCGCCTGTTCGGAGAACCGGCCCTCGGGCCCGACGGACAACGCGAGGTGACGGTCCGCTACCTCACCCCGCACAACAAGTGGTCCATCCACTCCGAGTACCAGGACAACCTGTTCATGCTCGCGCTCTCCCGGGGCGGGCAGGTGATCTGGATGTCGGTCGAGGACGCCGCCGCGATCGGCGTCGCCGACAACGACTGGATCGAGGCGGTCAACCGCAACGGCGTCGTCGTCGCCCGCGCCGTCGTCTCGCACCGCATGCCGCCCGGCACCGTCTACATGCACCACGCGCAGGAGCGCACCGTGAACGTGCCCCGCGCCGAGACCGGCGGGCGGCGCGGCGGCATCCACAACTCGCTGACCAGGGTGCTGCTCAAACCCACCCACCTGATCGGCGGCTACGCCCAGCTGTCCTGGGCGTTCAACTACCTCGGACCGACCGGCAACCAGCGCGACGAGGTGACGGTGATCCGCCGACGCGGCCAGGAGGTGCGGTACTGATGCGCGTGATGGCCCAGCTCGCCATGGTGATGAACCTCGACAAGTGCATCGGCTGCCACACCTGTTCGGTCACCTGCAAGCAGACCTGGACCAACCGCCGGGGCACCGAGTACGTCTGGTTCAACAACGTCGAGACCCGCCCCGGCCTCGGCTACCCGCGCCGCTACGAGGACCAGGAGAAGTGGCGCGGCGGCTGGCGGCTCGACCGGCGCGGCCGGCTCAAACTGCGCCAGGGCGGGCGGCTCCACAAGCTCGCCTCGATCTTCGCCAACCCCGTGATGCCCACCCTCCAGGACTACTACGAGCCCTGGACGTACGACTACCGCGCCCTCACCGACGCCCCGCTCGGCGAGGACTACCCCGTCGCCCGGCCGCACTCGCTGATCACCGGCCGGCCGATGGCCGTCGAGTGGTCGCCCAACTGGGACGACGACCTCGGCGGCGCCCCCGAGCACGCGGCCGCCGACCCCAACGTCGAGCGGATGCGCCGGGAGGTCGGCGAGCGGATCCGCTTCCAGTACGAGCAGAGCTTCATGTTCTACCTGCCCCGGATCTGCGAGCACTGCCTCAACCCGGCCTGCGCCGCCGCCTGCCCCTCCGGCGCGATCTACAAGCGGGCCGAGGACGGCATCGTCCTCGTCGACCAGGACGGCTGCCGGGGCTGGCGCCAGTGCGTCACCGGCTGCCCGTACAAGAAGATCTACTTCAACCACCGCACCGGCAAGGCCGAGAAGTGCACCTTCTGCTACCCGCGCACCGAGGTCGGCCTGCCCACCGTCTGCTCCGAGACCTGCGTCGGGCGGCTGCGCTACCTCGGCGTGCTGCTCTACGACGCCGACCGGGTCACCGCCGCCGCCTCCGTCGAGGACGAACACGACCTCTACGAGGCGCAGCTGGGCGTCTTCCTGGACCCCGGGGACCCGGAGGTGCGGCGCGCCGCCGAGCGCGACGGCGTCGCACACGACTGGATCGAGGCCGCCCGCCGCTCGCCCGTGCACGCGCTCGTCAGCACCTACCGCGTCGCGCTGCCGCTCCACCCCGAGTACCGCACCCTGCCGATGGTCTGGTACATCCCGCCGCTCTCCCCGGTGGTCGAGGAGGTCGCGGCGGCCGGGCACGACGGCGAGGACGCCGGGAACCTCTTCGGCGCGATCGACGCCCTGCGCATCCCCGTCGAGTACCTCGCCGGACTCTTCACCGCCGGCGACCCCGGCCCGGTGCGCGCCGCCCTCGACCGGCTCGCCGCGATGCGCGCCCACCAGCGCGCCGTCAACCTCGGCCAGGAGCCCGACCACGCCGCCGCCGAGGCCGTCGGACTCGACGCCACCTCGATCGAGGGCCTCTTCCGGCTGCTCGCGATCGCCAAGTACGAGGACCGCTACGTCATCCCGACCGCCGCCCGCGCCGACGCCGAACGGCTGGAGGAGTCCACGCTGCCCGCCGGCTGCGGCCTCGACCACGCCGACGGGGAACCCGGCGGCGCCGACGGCCCGTTCGGCGCCGGATCGGGACGGCGCTCGCTGCCGCTGGTCACCGTCGAGACCTTCCACGGGCTGCGCCGGCGCCAGAACGCCGACCGCCCGGCGCCGCCCGGGGACGCCGCCGACTCGCGCGAGGAGCCCTCGCTGTGAGCGCCGACCCGCGGGCGCTGGTGCGCCGGGCCGCCGCCGACTGCCTCTGCTACCCGGACGCCCCGCCGCACCCGCTCGCCGAACTGCTCCGGCCGGTCCGCCACACCGCCGCCGCGCCGCTGCGGGCCTTCCTCGGCTGGGCCGGCGGCCGCCCGCTCGGCGAACGCGCCCGCCACTACGTCGAGGTCTTCGACTTCACCCAGCGGCACAGCCTGCACCTCAGCTGGTGGACCGACGGCGACACCCGGCGGCGCGGCGAGGCCCTGCTGCGCTTCAAGGCCGCCTACCGGGCGCACGGCCTGGAGTTCACCGGCGAGGACCTGCCCGACTTCCTGCCCGCCGTCCTGGAGTTCACCGCCGCCACCGGCGACGAGACGCTGCTGCGCGGGCACCGGCCCGCCCTGGAACTCCTGCGGCTCGCCCTCACCGAGCACGGGACGCCGTACGCGGACGTGCTCACCGCCGTCTGCGCCACGCTGCCCGGGGCCTCGCCCAGGGACCGCGCCGCCGCGCTGGCGCTGGCCCGCGGCGGGCCGCCGCGCGAGGAGGTCGGCCTGGACGTCCCGCCCTACGGGCACCTCGGCCTGCTGCCCGTCCTGCCCACCTGACCGGAGAACCACCGATGGACACCTTCCTCTGGGGCGCGCTGCCGTACATCGCGGCCGCCCTGCTGGTCTCCGGACTCGTCTGGCGCTACCGCTACGACAAGTTCGGCTGGACCACCCGCTCCTCCGAGCTCTACGAGTCCCGGCTGCTGAACATCGCCTCCCCGGTGTTCCACTACGGCATCCTGTTCGTGCTGGCCGGCCACCTCATGGGCCTGTTCGTGCCCGCCTCCTGGACCGACGCCGTCGGCCTCGACGAGCACGCCTACCACCTGCTCTCGCTCTTCGCCGGCTGCGCGGCGGGCTTCCTGGCGGTCGCCGGCATCCTCGTGCTGCTCTACCGCCGGCGCCGCAACCCCGCCGTGCTGCGCGCCACCACCCGCAACGACAAGCTGATGTACGTGGTGCTGCTGGCGGCGATCGTGCTCGGCCTGGTCGCCAAGCTGATGCACTCCTCGCTCGACTCCGGCTACGACTACCGCTCCACCATCGCCCCGTGGGCCCGCAGCCTGTTCACCCTGAGCCCCGACGTGGACCGGATGGCGGACGTGCCGGTCGCGTTCCAGGTGCACGCGGTGGTCGGCCTGCTGCTGTTCGCGCTGCTGCCCTTCACCCGCCTGGTGCACATGTTCAGCGCCCCCGTGCAGTACCTGTTCCGCCCGTACATCGTCTACCGCGGCCGCGATCCGCGGCAGCCCGCCGGCAGCCCGGTGCGGCGCGGCTGGGAGCAGATCGACGACTGACCGCCGCCCGTTGTCGGTGGCGTGTGCCACGATCCGTTCCGAACACACCGCGCACGGACCGGAAGCGACCATGAGCACCACCATCGACCGGGCAGGGGTGGCCGAGCTGCCCTGGGCGCGGTTCTGGCAGCTGATCGGCCTGATCGGCGTGGGACCACGACACCGCTACGACAACGAGTCCTGCTCCAACCGGGAGGGATGGCCGAACCTCTGAAGCGCACGGGAGCGCGCCCGGGACAGCTCCACCGTCCTCCGGTACCACCTGTGAGTGCACGACTTCTTGCCCGGGAGTGCCCCCCTCCGCCCTGGAAGTCCGCCGCGGCCGAAGGCGCCGGCCGGTGCGGCAGACTGGCTGGAAACGATCTTCCAGGGGAGACTGTGTGCTGCTGCTCGACCTCGACACCGTGCCGCCGCGTGAACGGGTGGAGGCGTTCCATCACGCGCTGACGGACTCGCTGGTGCCCAACGACGTCGCCCACGAGGAGCCGGAGCGCGGCATCCACGCGCGCATGGAGCTCTGGCGGGTCGGCGGGCTGGACCTCTTCGCCACCCGGAACTCGGGCTTCGAGGTGCGGCGGACGGCCCAGCACGTACGCCACCACCGGAGCAGCCCGGTGGTCTCGGTCTCGCTCCAGCCCCTGGGTGTGCACCGGGCCCAGATCGCGGGCCGCCGGGAGATCCTGGGCTCCGACGACATCTGCGTCTTCCACGAGCTGTCGCCCCGGGTGTACGGCTGGTCCGGCGACGGGGCGTCCCAGTCCGTCATGTTCGACATGCACCGCCTCGGCGTGCCGGTGGACACGGTGGTGAGGGCGTCCCTGCAGCTGCGCGCGAGTCCGATGTACGGCCTGGTGCTGCAGCACCTGCGGGGTGTGTGGCGCGATCCCGGCCGGCTGGAGGCCGATCCCGGCGCGCAGGCGCTGGCGTCCGCGACGACGGAACTCGTCCGCGCCCTGCTCCTGTCGGCCGCGCACGCCGAGGAGAGCGCCGAGGTGAGGTCGACGATGGACGACACCCTGCTCACCCGGATCATGGCCTTCGCGCGCTCCCACCTCGCGGACCGCGACCTGACGCCGGAGCGGATCGCGGCCGAGCACGCCGTCTCGGTCCGCCGGCTCTACGCGCTGCTCAGCGGGGCGGGGATCAGCCTGGAGCAGTGGCTCATCGCGGAGCGGCTCGGGAAGGCGCGGCGCATGCTGGCCTCCGCGCGGTACGACCGGCTGACCATCGCCGCGGTCTCCGCCCGGTGCGGGTTCGGCAGCCCGAGCCACTTCAGCCGCCGCTTCCAGGCGGCCTACGGGGTGTCCCCGAGCGAGTGGCGGCGGCTCGGCGGCACCCTCCCCGTCGACGGGCCGGCGTGACCTGACGGGAGGGCGCCGTCAGGTGTGCAGGGCGGTGTGCAGGGTGTCCGTGATCTGAATGCGGGCCGCCCCGGACGCCTCCGTGCCCCGGAGCAGGTCGAACAGGACGAATCCGTGGATCGTGCCGTGATAGCGGACCGACACGACCGGCACGTCCGCCTGCCGCAGCCGCGCCGCGTACGCCTCGCCCTCGTCGCGCAGGACGTCGGCCTCGGCGGTGATGACCAGCGCGGGCGGCAGGCCGGCGAGGCACCGCAGGGGCGCGCGCAGCGGTGAGACGGCGCCCTGCGCGCGGTCCCGCGGGTCCGGGGCGTACCGCTGCCAGTAGTCGCGCATGACGGCGCGGCTCAGGAAGTACCCCTCCGCGAACCGGTGGTAGGAGGGCGTGTCCATCGCCGCGTCGGTCACCGGGCAGACCAGCACCTGGTGACGAAAGCCCGGCCCGCGGCGCTCCCGCGCCACGAGGGCGAGCGCGGCCGCGTGCTGGGCGCCCGCGCTGACGCCGACGACCGCGAGCCTGCTGCCGTCCAGTCCGCACCCCGCGCCGTCGCGCGCCAGCCACCCGGCCACGGCGTAGGCCCGCTCGACGGCGGCCGGGTGGCGGGCCTGCTCCGGTGCGTCGTACTCGGGTACCACCACGGCCGCGTCCGCTCCGAGGGCCAGATCCGTCACCAGCTGCCGGTGCGCGTGGGCGTCGGTGAGCATCCAGCCGAGCCCGTGCAGGTAGAGCACCACCGGCAGCGGCCCGGGAGCACCCGCGGGACGCAGGATCCTCACCCGGATGCGGCTCCCCTCCTCTCCCGGCAGCGCCAGCCACTCCTCCTCGACCTCGGGCTCCTCCGGGCCGCCGTTCCAGAGGGCCGCCATGCGGGCCCTGGACGCGGCGCCGTCGGCGCCCGGGGGAGCGGGCCAGCGACAGGACTCCAGGAAGGCACGGGTCTGCCACCCGAGGACGGGCGGCACCCAGGGAACCTGAACGTCTTCTTGCACGAGCACTCCTCGACAGGGGGCGGTTCACGCTCCGGTCCACGCCTCCCCCGGGAGACCGGGGCGGTGCCGGCGACACGACCGGGCGACACCGCGGCCATCAGCCTGAGGCAGGTCCGCGCCGGATGCACCCCGGCCCGGCATCCCCCGCAGAGACGGACAAGAACCGTGCACCGTGGGGCATCGCGCCAGTGCCACCGTGTCCCCAGGAGACGCGGAACCGGAGGGACGACGACGACATGAGGACTGCCATGACCGACCAGCGGTGGCGAGCCCCCGTCCGCAGTGCCGCGCTGCAGGAACTGGTCGAGGAGCTCGCGGAGTCGCTCCACCGCTCCGTGACGCTGACCGACCCGTGGTGCCGGCGCATCTGCTCCAGCCGGCACTTCGGCGACGCGGACCCGGCGCGCCTGCACAGCCTTCTGCAGGGACGGGCGAGCAGCGAGGTCGCCCGCCACGTCCTCGACCAGGGCGTCGCGCGGTGGGCCGGGCCGGGCTTCCTCGAAGGCCGGGACGATCTCGGGCTGCTTCCCCGCTACTGCGTGCCGCTGCGCGAGCGCGGCCACTTCCTCGGCCTGCTGACGGTCATCGCACCGGAATCGGCACTGGCTCCGGAGGAGACCGAGGCCATCGCCCGGGCGACGCCCGCCGTGATCGGCCAGCTGTACGCCGACCATGTCTCGGCCGACGCCGGCACGGCCAGGGAGCAGGAACTCGTCCTGTCGCTGCTGGACGCGAGCCCCGCCGCCCGCGCCGAAGCCCGGAAGCGGCTCGTGGGCGACGCGCTGCTCCCGGACGCCCCCCACGCGGTGGTCAGCGTCGTGCAGGTGACGGGCTCCCGGGTGCCTCCCGGGCAGGTGGCCACCGCACTGCGCGGGGCACTGGAGGGATTGCGCCGGACCCGGTCGGCGGACGGCGCCATCGCGGTCGCCGCGGACCGGGCCGTCCTGCTCCAGCTCGCCGACCGGCCGTTGCACGAGGACGTGCTCCGGGAGCAGTCCGCGCACATCCTGCGGGCCCTCGCTCCCCGGCTGGACGCCTCGGCCGCCCCCGTCATCGGCATCGGCGCCCGGCAGCCGGGCCTCGCCGACGCCCGGACCTCCTACGAGCAGGCCCTCGTCGCGGCGCGCGCGGCGCAGCGGATGCCCGGACTGCGGGGCGTCGGCTCCTGGGAGGAGCTCGGGGAGTTCGCCGTGCTGCTGCAACTGCCCGACCGCGCGCTGAACGGGTCGCTCGTCCCCAAACCGCTGAGCGCCCTGCTGGACTGCGCCAACGGACCCCGCCTGGAGGCGACCCTGCGGTGCTTCCTGGACCATGCCGGATCGATCCCCAGGACCGCCGAAGCACTGGAGATCCACCGCACCTCGCTGTACTACCGGCTGCGGCAGATCCAGGAGATCACCGGGCTCGACCTGGACAACGGCGCGGACCGCATCACCCTGCACCTGGGCCTGCGGGTGCGGGAACTCCTCGCGTCCCTGGACGTGTTCGGCGAGGACGGCGGGCTCCAGGGACCGGCCACCGCGCCGGGCGAGGACCGCGTCCCGCTCCAGGCGCGGCGAACTCCTGCCGGGAGCGGCCCGGCCGGACGGTCCGTCACGGCCGGTCACCACCGCCAGGTCGAGGCCGCGTAGTCCCACACGGGTGCGCCGGGCGCGCAGCCCCGCGCGGGTGCGCCGGGGCAGCGGCCGGCGGCCGGCGGAAACCCGCTGGTGACGGCTGGTCCGGCCACCGTAGACTCCGGTGCTCGTGACCACCGACACCAGCACCCCGCCCGACGTCCGCCGCGCCGCGCTCCGCACGGACGCCGAACAGGTCGGCGCCGCCGTCGCCGCGGCCGGGCACGGCATGGTCGACCGCGAGACGGTCGCCGAAGTGGTCGCGCTCTGCGCCGTCGCCGGGGAGCACCTGCTCGTCGTCGGCCCGCCCGGCACCGCCAAGTCGCAGGCCGTGCGCCGGGTGGCCGGGCAGCTCGGCGGCCGGTACTTCGAGTACCTGCTCGGCCGCTTCACCGAACCCAACGAGCTGTTCGGCCCCGTCGACCTGCGCGGCCTGCGCGAGGGCCGGGTCGAGTTCGAGACGGCGGGCATGCTGCCCGAGGCCGAGATCGCCTTCCTCGACGAGGTCTTCCTCGGCTCCACCGCCGTCCTCAACACCCTGCTCGGCCTGCTCAACGAGCGGGTCTTCCGGCGCGGCGGCACCGTCCTCGCCAGCCCGCTGCGGGTCTGCGTCGGCGCGGCCAACCACCTGCCCGAGGACCCGGCACTGGACGCCTTCGCCGACCGCTTCCTCGCCCGGGTCTTCGTCGAACCGGTCGCCGACGCCCGGCTGGAGGAACTGCTGGAGGCCGGCCGGCGCCCGGCCGCTCCCGCTCCCGTCGCCGCTGGCGACGTGCTCGGCGCGCTCGACCGCCTCACCGCCGCCGCCGGCGCCTGCGACCTCGACGGCGTCACCCCGCTGCTCGCCACCGCGCTGCGCCGGCTGCGCGCCGCCGGCGTCCCCGTCGGCGACCGGCGGGCCGTGCGCTCGCAGCGGCTGGTCGCGGCCGCCGCCGTACTGGACGGCCGGGACACGGCCACCGCCCGCGACCTGTGGGTCCTGCCGCTGATCGCCCCCACCGCCGACACCCAGGCGCTGGCCCGCGACACCCTCGGCGACCTCATCGAGAAGGCCGCCAACGACTCCCTCGCGCACGCCGCCGAGGAACTGTCCCGCAGCACGGCCGCCCGCGCCGAACGGCTCGCCCGCACCGGCGCCGCCCTGCTCGCCGAACACCGCGACCTGCCCGAGGGCCGCGACTCCCGGCTGCGGCTGGAGGCCGCGCTGCGCGAGATCGACGCCGGATTCGCCCCCGCCGACCTGCCCGCCGCGCTCGCCGGCATACGCGCCGAACTGGTCGCGGCGGTCGCGCCCCGATGACCGCCGACCGCGTTCCGCCCGCGCCGCCGCCGGTGGCCCTGCGCTGGGAGCGCCGCGAGCCGCCGCTGGCCGCCGCCGCGGTGCTCGCCGTCGGCGCCGCCGTCCCCGCGCTGGCCGCCGCCACCCGCGAGCGGCTCACCGACGGCGCCCGGCTCGGCGTCCTCGCCGACGACACCACGCTGCTCGTCCTCGGGGCGGAGCGCGACCTCCCGTGGTCGGACGGCGCCCGCTACCTCGGCCACGACGGCGAGCTGCTCGTCCCGACCACCGCCCGCCCCTGGCCCGCGCCCGCCCTGTGGCGCACCGCCCTGGGCGCCGAGCCCGGCGAGCTCTGCGTGCTCGTCCCCGGCCACGCCCTCGTCGCCGCCCCGCCCGCCCCGGCCGCCGACCCGGAGGCGCTCACGCCCTACACCCGGCGGGCCGGGTGAACGCCGCCGGCCGGCTGCCGGCCCCACTCGCCTCCTGGGCCGGGTCGCTCTCCGCGCTCAGCCCCGAACTGGCCGCCGCCCTCGGGCCGTTGCTGCGCCGGCTCGACACGCTGGTCGGCGCGCGCGAACCCGTGGCCGACGGACCGGGGGAGCCGGACGGCGTCGGCGGGATCGGCCGGGCCGGGCGGCCCGACCACCTGCTGCCCGCCGAGTGGCTGCTCGCCGAGGAACACCCCGAGGAGTTCCTGCGGCGCTACGTCGACCGCGAACTTCTCTACCTGGCGCCGGAGTTCACCACTCCCGCCGTCCGGGGCCGGACGGTCGCGATGGTGGACGCCGGGCCCTCGCAGGCCGGGGCCGGCCGGCTGGTCCAGCTGGCCGCCCTGCTGGTGCTGCACCGCCGGGCCGCCGCCCGTGGCGGTGAACTGCTGGTGGGCGTCCTCGGCGACGAGCCCGTGCACTGGTTCGGCGGCGAGCCCGCCGAACTGCTGCCCGCCTGGCTCGCGGCCCGCCGCACCGCCGAACCGACCCCCGAGGACGTGGAGTTCGCCGCCGCCACGCTGGAGGCGGCCGACCGGGCCTGGCTGCTCACCTCGCCCCGGCTCGCGGACCGGCTCGCCGAGCGGAGAGCCGAGCGGCTCGCCGACCGCCTCCCGGGGGACGGCTTCGGCCGTCCGAGCGTGCTGGTGAGCGAGCCGACCCGCTGGGGCCCGGCGGGCGCCGGCCACGTCACCGTCCGCCTCGACGGCACGGAGTTCGAACTGCCGCTGCCCGCCGCCGACATCGCCGTCCGGGCGCTGCGCGGCGCGGAGTTCCGGCGCGGCGGCCCGACGGCCGTCACCCCACCGCCCCGGGAGACCGGCGCGCTCGGGCGCGGCCTGCCCGCGTTCACCACCGAGGCGCCGTTCCTGCTCACCCGGGGCCGGGACGCGCGGACGCTCGTCGCCGTGGACGTGCGCGACGTCGAGCAGCGGCACCGCACCGCCGTACAGTCCAAGGCGCACCGCCCGGGCGGCCAGGTGATCGCCGCCGGACGGTTCGGGCGCCGGCTGATCGCCCTGCACCTCGTCCGCGGCCGGGTGCACCGGTACGTCAGCGGCCGTCCGCTCGCCGGCCCCGAGGACCTCATCGTCGACCCGGCCGAACTCGGCCTCGACGAGGGCCTGGTGGAGCGGCTGGCGGCACGCCCGGTGCTGCCGCTGCTGCGCGCCGGGGGCGACCTGCTCGTCCCGGCCGCCGGACGCTGGCGGCGGATCGCCCCCGACGGCACCGTCACCGACGACGGGCCGGTGGGGCGCGGCACCGAACGCGAGCGCGGTTTCGACCGGTTCCGCGAGCCGCGCCTGTTCGAGCGCACCCCGCAGCCGGACGCCGTGCGGGCCCGGCACCTGCTGCACGCGGGCGGCACGGCCGCCTGGTCGGAGGACGGCAAGCGGTGGACGCTGTGGAGCAGGCTCGGTGACGAACGGCGGCTGACGTTCCGGGAGCAGGCCGAGGTGATCGGCCTGGTCCACGCGGGCCGCGAGCCGATGCTGATCACCTGGTCGCCCGGCGGCCGCATGGTCCGGGCGATCCGCGCCGACGGCGTGCGCACCCTGAGCCGGTTCTCCGGCGGTACCACCGCGCCCGCCGTGCACCCCACCCTGCCGCTGATCGCGGCCGAGACCCACTTCGGGCGGATCGTGGTCGGCGACGCCACCACCGGCCGGGTCCACCACCTGTTCGGGAGAGACGAGTGAACGCCGCAGGCTTCGTCCTCGACGTGCCGCTGATCGGTGCGGCGGAGGCCGCGGACCGCGTCCTCGCGCTGTGGCGCGACGGTGCCCGGCTGCGTGAACTGCCCGACGGCTGCTGGCTGTTGACGCTGCCTGAGCCGGTCCCCACCCGGGCCGGCCGGGCCCCCGGCCTGCCGCTGGAGCGCACCGGGCACGGCGCCCTGACCGCGCCGGGGGTGCCGGCCGGCGCCGCCGGTCCGGGCCGGGCCGTCCTGGGCCGCGCCACGCATGTGCTGGACGAACTGCCCGAGGTGGACCCGTCCGGCTGGCTGCTGCTGACCGGCGTCACCCCGCACCGGCCGCGCCCGCTCGGCGTCGCCCCGGTGCCCGAGGCGGCGCCCGTCGAGGAGTCGCTGCCCGCGGTTCCCCGGCCGGACCTGAGGGCGGCGGCCGGCATCCGGCCGACCTCCGAGCGCGCCCGGCGGCTGACCGCCGAGGAGCCGCCCGCCGAGGCGCCGACCGCCACCGGCGCGCGGTCCCGGCGGCGGGGTGGTCCGCAGATCGCCATGGACCCGCGCAGCGCGACCGTCGTCGTCGTCCTGATGGTGGTGCTGCCGCTGCTGCTCGTGGTGCTCTACGGCCTCGGACTGATCGCGGACCGGGGCTTCGACCCGACCGGCGTGGTGGTCGCGTGCGCCGTCGCGGCCCTCGCCCACCGCGTGGTCTTCGGCAGGGCTGCGGCCGACGACGGGAGCGCCGGGAGCGCCGGGAGCAGCGGTGCGGCCGGTGGCGCGGCCGGTGGCACCGGGGGCGCCGCCGCCGGTGGCACGGCCGCCCCGCGCCGCCGCCGCGGCGTCCGCGTCCCCTGGCTGGGCGACCTGCTGGCCCGCCTCGCCCTGCGCACCCCCGCCGCCCACCTGCTCCACGAACGGCACGCCCGCTACCTGCGCGAACTCACCCGCGCGTTCGAGCAGCACCGCTGGGAGGACGCCCTGCGCGACGCCCTCCCGCTGGCCTCCGCGCGGCGGAGCGGCGCGGCCACCCGCACCTGGCTCTCCCTCGCCCTGCCCAAGCGCTTCGCCGGCCCGCTCCGCGCCACCCCGGCCACCGGCCGCCCGGCCGCCCAGGCCGCGTTCCACGGCCGCACCGCCCATCAGCACCTCACCGCGCTCTACCGGGGCGCCGCCGAACGGCTGGAACAGCAGGGGCGGATCGACGAGGCCGCCTTCGTCCTCGCCGACCTGCTCGACGCGCCCGCCGAGGCCGTCGCCCTGCTCGACCGGCACGACCGCCGCGCCCAGGCCGCCGAACTCGCCGAGGGCCGCGACCTGGCCGCCGACCTGGTGGTCCGCCTCTGGTGGCGGGCCGGCGAGCACGAGCGCGCCGTCCGCATCGCCCACCGCCGCGGCGCGTTCGCCACCGCCGTCGACCGCCTGGCCGCCACCGACCCGCAGGCCGCCCGCGCCCTGCGCGCGGCCTGGGCCGAGCACTGCCGCGCGGCCGGCGACCGGCTCGGCGCCGTCGAGGCGGCCTGGCCGGACGCGGGGCTGCGTCCCACGATCGTCGCCGACCTGCGCGACGCCGTCGCCCTCGGCGGTCCCACCCGCGGCCGGGCCCTGCCGTACCTGCTGGCGCTGGACGCCGGCGACGCCACCCGCGCCCTGGCCCGCGCCGTCCTCGACGGCGACGGCGACCCGCACACCACCGGCCGCTCCGCCCTGACGGCCGCGCTCGCCGACCTGCCGGCCGCCGACGAGGCCACCGACCGCGAACTCGCCACCGCCGCCGCCCGGGCCGCCGTCCGCGACGGCGGCTTCGGCGGCGCCCACGGCGGGCGCGGGGAGGCGGTCGAGAAGACGCTGTTCGACCGGCTGCTGCGCCGCGCCGACCCCCTGGTGGCCGCCGACCTGGCCCGCCCCCGTCCGCTGCCCCGCCTGAGCACGGCCGCCCCCGCGTACACCGCGGCCGACCGGCCGGGCACGCTTCCGGTCCTGGACGCGGCCCTGCTGGCCTCCGGCTCCCTGCTGGTCGCCTGCGGCCAGGCGGGCGTGCGGCTGCTCGCCCCCGACGGCCGCACCCGCGCCCACTGGGACGCCCCCGCCGACCGGCTCGTCCTCGCCGACCACGGCGGCAGCGCGCTGCTGGTCGCCGACCACGGCCCGGAGCTGCGCGGGTTCGCCCGCCTCGACCTCGTGACCCGCACCGTCCGGCCGTGGACCACCCTGCGGGCCCGGCAGCTCGCGCCGTCCTTCGACGGCCGGCACCTGGTCGCCTCGGACGAGGACGGGATCGTCGTCCTCGACACCCTGACCCCGCGCCCGACCGTGGTGTGGCGCGAACTCGGCCGCGACCAGCGGCTGGTGTTCGGCATCGCCCGCACGCCGGACAGCTGCGCGGCCGTCGTGTACTCGGGACTGGTCGGCGGTATGCCGTTCACCGAGGTGTGGCGCTGGGACCTGCCGGGCTGGGAGCTGCGCGGGCGCCGACGGGTGGACGACGTGCTCACCGACCTGATGTCCCGTTCGCTCCTGGAGGACCTCTTCGACCTCGCCGCCCTCGCCGACGGCAGCCTGCTCAGCACCGAGCCGGAGACCGGCCCCGGTCACGGCGGGCCGGAGCACACGGTCCTGCGCTGGTCCTCCGATCTCCCGCCCGCCGAACTGCGCGTCGACGGCTTCGCCCGCTCCGCGCCCGCCACCGACGGCGACCATTGGGCGCTCACCGTCCCCGAGGGCGCGGACCTGCGCGTCCACGCCGGCACGGGCCCGTCCGCCGACCCCGCGCTCTCCCTGCTCTTCCCGGAGGCCTCGGGCCCCGGGATCGGCGTGCGCCGCCACGCGGGCGCCGTCACCTACTGGCACCGCTCCGGCCGCGTCCTCGCCACCTCCGCCGACGGCACCACCCTCCTCGCCAACCTCCGGGTGACGGCCCGCTAGACGTTCAGCCGGAGCTGCAGCCGGCACCCGCCGGGGCGGTTGCCGGTGTCGACGGTGAGCGCCACCGGGTGGCCCGGTGACGCGGTGAAGAGGCGTTCGGGAGCGCGCCGCCGCAGGATCCGGACGGACAACTCGCCGGAAGGGGCGGCGGGCCGTCAGCCGGGGGCGTCTTCCGGCTCACCCCGCCCGGCGCGCGATCAGCACTTCCAGGCCGTCGAGGATCCGCTCCAGGCCGAAGTCCAGTGCCTGGTCCCGGCCGTCCGGTGAGGCCAGGGCGGCGGCGAGCGCGGGGAAGCGGTCGGCGTGGCGGTGGACGAGCGGGCCGAGGAGGGAGAGGAGTTCCGCCTCGGGCCGGCCGTCCGGGCGCGTCGCGCGGGCCTGCTGGGCGATGCTCCGGATGTGGCCGGTCAGCAGCACGGCGGCGTCCATCCGCTCGGCGCCGCTCAGTCCCGAGCCGTCCAGGGCCACCATCACCCGTTCCAGCCAGCCGAGTTCCCGGGGGCCCATCACCCGGGGGCCGACGGTGGCGTCGAGCAGCCACGGGTGCTCGTCGAAGGACGCTGCCAACTGCTCTGCCCAGTAAGTCAGTTGTTCTCGCCAGCCGAGCCCGTCCGCAGCCGCCGGCGGTTCGCCGACGGCCGACTCCACCATGAGCGCGACCAGTTCGGCCTTGCCGGGCACGTAGCGGTAGAGCGACATCTTGGTGAAGTCGAGCAGTCCCGCCACCTTCTGCATCGAGACGGCGCCGAGGCCCTCGGCGTCCGCGACCTCGATGCCCGCCGCGGCGATCCTCGCCAGGCTCAGCGCGGGCTTCGGCCCCCGGGACGGCTTCGCCGGCGGCCCCCAGAGCAGTCGCACCGCCGCGTTCACTTCCTCGCCCACTGTCCGCTCCGTCCCGTCTTCCCGCCCGCTCCCGCCCGGCCCTTGCGGGGCGGCCCAACTGTGTCTACCGTACACAGCAATAAACAGTGTCCGTCGGACGCAGTTATCCGGCGGCCCCGTGGACGGAGTGGTTCCCATGAGCACCAGGGTCCTGATCTCGGGCGCGAGCATCGCCGGCCCCGCGCTGGCCCACTGGCTGGGGCGGTACGGCTTCGAGGTCACCCTCGTCGAGCTGGCGCCCGCCCTTCGCGGCGGCGGCCAGGCGGTTGACTTCCGCGGCGACACCCACCTGACCGTGCTGGAACGGATGGGTGTGCTCGACGAGTTGCGCGCGCTCGACACCGGCGGCAGCCCGATGACCTTCGTCGACCCGCGCGGCCGCCGGCTCCTTCACCTGCCGGCCGACTTCGCGGGCGGGGACATCGAGGTCCCGCGCGGCGAACTCGCCCAGGTGCTGTACCGGCACAGCCTCCCGCGCGCGGAGTACCTCTTCGGCGACACGGTCACCGCCCTGGAGGAGACGCCCACCGGCGTCCGGGTGACCTTCCGCCACGGCGCGCCCCGCGAGTTCGACCTGGTGATCGGCGCCGACGGGCTGCACTCCGCCGTCCGCCGGCTCGCCTTCGGCCCGGAGGAGCGCTACGTGCGCCACCTCGGCTACTACGCCGCCACCTGGCAGCTGCCCAACGACCTCGGCCTGCCGCCTGGCTCGGTCGGGCTCAACGTCCCCGGCCGGCTCGCCGCCGCCGGCGCCGACCACCGCGACCCGGCGCGAGCGGGTGCCTTCTTCCTCTTCGCCTCGCCCGAACTCCGCTACGACCGCCACGACCCGGCCGGGCAGAAGGCGCTGATCCGGAACGCCTTCGAGGGCCTCGGCTGGGAGGTGCCAAGGCTGTTGGCGAGCCTGGAGCAGGCCCCCGAGCTGTACTTCGACTCGATCAGCCGGGCCGATGTCCCCACCTGGTCCACCGGCCGGATCGCGCTGCTCGGCGACGCCGCCTGCGGGGCCACCATCGGCGGCATGGGCACCGGTACCGCGGTCGTCGCGGCCTACGTCCTGGCCGGCGAACTGGTCCGCTCCCGCGGCGACCACCGCACCGCCTTCGCCCGCTACGAGCAGATCCTGCGTGCCTACGCCCGCGGCTGCCAGAAGGGCGGCGACCGCACCGGCCCCTTCCTGGCCCCCGCCACCGCCACCGGTCTGAGGGTGCGCAACGGATTGCTGAACCGCCGCTGGATCCTCGACCGGATGCTGGAGTCGGGCAAGCGGGTCAGCACGCTCGACCTGCCGGACCATCCGGCCGGGCGGGAGAATCCGGCCTATCGCCCATCCGGGGAGGACTACCCTACGAACACGCGCCGCTACCCAGTGCGGCCGGTTGAGGAGGACTCCTGTGACGTCGCCCTGTGACCCTTCCTACGCCCGTGCCGGTGACGTGGCCACCGCCGTCATGGTGATGGACTCGCGGCTCAAGGCCATCTACGACGGCAAGGCCGGGAGCGATCCCGAACGGCAGCGGATGGCCGACGACTTCGTCCGGTCGATGACCGCGGCGGACGCCGACGCGCTGCTCGACGGCGTCTGCACGCTGATCTACATGTACATGGACTGGCTGCGGACGGTCTGCGCGCGGCACGACAAGGAGGTCATCGAACACGTGGTGCCCACCCTGGTGGCCACGATGCGCATGATGCCCAACACCTTCCGCCCCGAGGTCATCCCCACCATGGCCGCGCTGCTGATCGCCTCCGGCACCGGTCTGAGCCCCAACCTCTGGCGGGCCCAGTACGGCGACTGGACCCGCGCCGAGATGAACCCGCTGGAGGCGACCGCCGTCCTGCTCGCCGAGCAGATCAACCGGATGGCCGGCGACGACCAGGAGTTCGCCACCCGCCTGATCACGGACGCGCTGGCGATGACGGACGACAACTGACCCTGCGGTCGGCCCGTTGGGTGCCCGGCCGGTCCGGCCTTCGCTCAGCTGGTCAGATCCAGTGAGCCGTCGCCCGGCCAGGCCCGCGCGGGACTGGCCTGCCTGCGGGACATCATCGCCGAATACACTGACGCCTGACCAGTGGGGCCGGCTGCGAAGCGGCCGAGCCCGACATGGACCAGATCCGTGCCGACCTCACCGCCGTGACCGGCATCGCGGCGCTCACCGGCTTCGCCGATACGGTGCCGTGTCACCTGCTGTTCACGTTGCCGCGGGGGGTCGCACGGGCGCACCGAGGGGGTCAGTATGGCGACGATCACGGTGGACGTGGCAGTTCCCGACGCGCTGCGGCCGGTCGTGGATGTGGCAGCGTTGCCGGCGGCCCTCGGTGACGCGGGGCCGGCGTGGCTGGTGCTGTCCGAGGACGGACGGCTGGCGCGGTGGACGCCGACGACCGGCGAGGTGCGGGACGTGGCCCGGTATCGGGAGGAGAGGCCGGCGTCCGAATACGGTGGCGGCGTTCGACTGCGGCTTCATGTGTCCCGATGCGGCCGTTGGGCGGCGGTGGTTCAGGACCGCGGTCGGTACGGCACCGTCGTCGATCTCACCACCGGCTCGCCGGCGTTGACGTTGGACGGCGGGGACTACTGCTGTGAAACCGTCCCGTTCGCGTTGGCGTTCGCCGAACACGCTGGCCGGCCGGTTGTCGTCCATCGCACGGACTGGAACCGGTTGGATGTCACCGATCTCGCGTCCGGCGAGGTGCTTACGGCGCGGGACACCCCGGACGGGGATGAGGAAGACGCGGAGTACGACCTCGACTACTTCCACGGCGCGCTGTCGCTGAGTCCTGACGGGACGCGTGTCTACGACGGCGGTTGGGTGTGGCAGCCGTGCGGGATGCCGGCGGTGTGGAGCCTGACCGCCTGGCTGCACGACAACCCGTACGAGTCCGAGGGCGGGCCCAGTTATGCGGTGTATCCCGAGGTCTCGGACTGGAACCGGCCGGCGGTGTGGATCGACGACGGGCGGATCGCGGTGTACGACCGGGACGATGCCGGCAGCGGTACCGTCCACGTCCTCGACCCCACCTCGATCGAACTGCGCTCGCCGGGCGTCCGATGGATCAAGGCGGTCGCGACGTTCCCCTGGCCGGTCGGCGATTTCGGCTTCTTCACCGACGGAGAGCATCTGCTGATCTCCGACGAGGCCGGTCTGCAGGGCGTCGACATCACCAGCGGACAGCAGGTGTTCGCGATCGACGGGTTCCGCCCGGCGCGTCAGGATCGGCATGCCGGAACGCTGATCCAGGTCGGCAGCGCCGATGCCCGGTTGTGGACGCCGCCGGAGTGGACCGCGCGCGCCGGCTGAGCCGCCATTTCCCGCAGGGTGCCGAGCGGGAGAACATCCGCGAGTCCACACTGGCAGGGCCCGACACCGCCTCTCGCAAGGGGCGCAACCCCTCGGTGAACGGGCATCTACCGGGCACTGGGTGCAGATGGCCGTCCTTCCAGGACTGTCGCCACCGGGGGCACGGAGTTGGCGTGAAGCCACAGTGCCGGCCGGATACTTCGCCGCCGGGTGTGTGGCTGCCGCCGTTCGGGGTGACGAGAGATATGGGGATGTGTAGTATCCCGATTGTGCTGATGGGTGAAGGCGTGGAGTGGGGCCTGCACTGCTGTCTGGCGTTGGCGTGGCTCGACGAGCAGGCGCCGATTCCGGCCGGGCGGCTGGCGGAGATCTTCGAACTCCCGCCGGTGTATCTCAAGAAGCGGCTGCAGCCGCTGGTCAAGGCCGGGGTGCTCACCTCGGTGGCGGGCGCGCGCGGCGGGTACCGGCTGGGGCGGGCGCCCGAGCGGATCACGCTGATGGACGTGGTCGCGGCGGCCGAGGGGACGACCGAGGCGTTCCGCTGCACCGAGATCCGGCAGCGCGGCGCGGGGGTGGAGGCGCGCGAGGGGGAGTTCGCCAAGCCGTGCGGCGTCGCGGGGGCGATGCGGCGCGCCGAACTCGCCTGGCGGCGCGAGCTGGCCGCGCAGACGATCGCCGACCTGCTCGCCGCCGGCCCGCCCGGCGCCCCGGCCCGGATCCGCCGCTACCACGAGCGCCTCGGCTCCTGACGGCACATCGCTTCGGCCCGGCCCTCCTCGGTCGGGCCTGTTCACGGAGGGGAATCGGGATGTCTGATGTCTCGTTAAGGGGGAGGGGTGCGCGCGGCGCTGTCCCGGCGCTGGCGCTCGGCACCTTCGCGGTGGGCACCGACGCCTTCGTGGTGGCCGGCTTCCTGCCCGAACTCGCGGCCGACCTCGGCGTTCCGACGGCCACCGCCGGCCAGGCCGTCACCGTCTTCGCGGCCGCGTACGCGCTGCTGTCACCGGTGCTCGCCACCCTGACCGCCCGGCTGCCGCGCCGCCGGCTCCTGGTCGGCGCGCTCGTCGGGCTGGGGGCGGCGAACCTCGCCTCCGCGCTGGCACCGGACTTCGGCGTGCTGCTCGCGTCCCGGGTGGCCGCCGCGGCCGCCGCGGCGGCGTTCACGCCCAACGCGGGCGCGGTGGCGGCCTCCCTGGTCCGGCCGGAACGGCGGGCCCGGGCGCTGGCGGTGGTGGTGGGCGGGCTGACCGTCGCCACGGCGCTGGGTGTGCCGCTGGGCGGGGTGGTCGGGGAGTGGACGGGGTGGCGGTGGGCGCTCGGCGCGGTGGCGGGGCTGGCGCTGCTGGTCGCGGGGGCGGTGGCGGCGCTGCTGCCGTACCTGCCCGGAAACCCTCGGGTCCCGCTGCGCGAGCGGCTCGCCGTGCTGCGGCACCCGGCCGTGCGGGCGATCCTGCCGCTGACGGTGCTGGGGATGGCGGCGGCGTACACCGTGTACGCGTACAGCGTGCCGGCCCTCGCGGCGGTCGGCCTGACGGCCCGCGACACGGCGTGGGCGCTGGGCCTCTACGGCATCGGCGCGGTGCTGGGGAACCTGGGGGCCGGCCTCGCCACCGACCGGGTGGGCGGCGTACGGGTGCTGCGGGTCGGGTACGTGCTGATGGCCGCCGGGCTGGCCGGCCTCGGCGCCCTGGCGGCGGGCGGGGTGCGGATGCCGGTGCTGGTCGGAGTGCTCATGGTGGCCTGGGGAGCGGGCAGTTGGTGCCAGACGCCCCCGCAGCAGCACCGCCTGATCGCGGCCGCCCCGGGGGAGGCGCCGCTGGTGGTCGCCCTGAACTCCTCCGCCATCTACGCGGGTATCGGCGCCGGTACCCTGACCGGCGGCCTGACCGCCCGCTCGGGGGCGGTCACGATGTACGCGACGGCCGCCGGTCTGGCCGTTCTCGCTCTCGTCTACCTGCTGCTCACAGCGGGAGAACGGACTGCGTCCTGGTGAACCACGATCTGGGCCTCCCCGCCACCCAACTCGCGCGGCGCACCCTGGCCCATGCGCGGAGTCTGTTGCCGGCCGCGCTCTTCCACCACAGCGTGCGGACGTATCTCTACGGACGTCTCCTCGGCGAGCAGCGCGGTCTGCGGCCCGACCACGACTACGACGACGAACTCCTGTTCCTGGGCTGCCTGCTGCACGACAGCGGGCTGAGCGCGGAGGGCAACGGGGACCAGCGGTTCGAGCTGGACGGCGCTGACCTGGCCGTCCGCTTCCTGCGGGAGGAGGGGGTGGCGTCGGATCGCAGGGAGGTGGTGTGGGACGCGATCGCGTTGCACATGGACCGCGAGATCGCCGAGCGCAAGCGCCCTGAGATCGCCCTCGTCGCCCTCGGCGCGGGCTTCGATCTGGGCGGCGGACCGAACAGGCTCCCGCCCGGCTACGCGGACCGTGTCCACCGGGCCCACCCCCGCTTGCGAGCGGCGGCGGTGCTGCACGACAGCATCGTGAACCAGGCGTTGGAGAATCCCCGGAAGGCGCCGCCGTTCACCATGCAGGGCGAACTCGTCCGCCAGGCCACCGGCGGGAGCCGGCCGACCTGGGAGCAGTTCGCCCGATCGGCGGGATGGGACGACTACGAGGGCTCCCCGTGACGGCTTTCAGGCGGCTTCGAGCCGGTCGAAAGCGGCGACGCCGGGCTGCGCGAGCCGGACGAGTCCGGCGGAGAGGCCCGGCCGTCTCGCGACGATGCGAAGAGCCCGCTCCGGCGACGCGAGCGTCATCCGGGTGTGCCCATCGACGACGAAGAGGTGTGTCGGGGGTCGTCGTAGGCGAGTCCCCGGGCCACGACCCACCCCGCTCCGTGGTTGTCACACTCTCCCGTCGGGTTCCGTCAGTGCGGTGACCGAACAGGAACCCGAACGGGAGAGTGGTGGACCCATGAACGACGCGCGTATGGCCAATCCGGCGGTCGTGATCCCCGAGGCCATGCCGGCGATCCTCGGCCTGGTCAAGGCGGCGAAGAAGGGCGGCGTGCCCGAGAGCGTCCTCGAACTGGTGCACCTGCGGGCGAGCCAGATCAACGGGTGCAGCTACTGCGTCCTCGCCGGTATCACGAGTGCCAAGAGGAACGGCGAGAGCGACGAGCGGCTGCACGCGGTGGCGGCGTGGCGGGAGGCGCCGTTCTTCACCGACGCCGAGCGGGCCGCGCTGGAACTGGCCGAGTACGTGACCCGGCTCGCCGACCGGGCCGTCGTCCCGGACGACGTCTGGAACGCGGCGGCCTCGCACTTCTCCGAGCCCCAGCTGGCCTCCCTCGTCCTCTGGATCAGCCTGACCAACTTCTTCAACCGCATCAACGCCACCACCCGCCAGCCCGCCGGCACCACCTGGTAGGCGCGAGGACGGCACCACGGCCGTGGGGTGACCCGGCCGCGGCTACTCGGTGAGGGCGAGGGCCGCGGCCGGGCAGCCGCCGACGGCGAGGCGGACGGCCGGGTGGGAGTCCTGCGGTGGGTGAGCCGCCAGCAGGACGACGAGGCCCTCCTCCTCGTCCTGGTCGAACACCGCCGGGGCGGTCAGGGCGCACATGCCGGCACCGATGCAGCGGGTGCGGTCGGCGTGGAGTTCCATGGCGGTCAGCCCTCGTCCCAGGTCACCGGCAGGCGGTGCACGCCGTAGATGTTCATGTTCGTGCGCAGCGGCACCTCCTCGGCCGGCACGGCGAGCCGCAGCGTCGGGAAGCGTTCGAACAGGGCGGGAAGGGCGACCGTCAGCTCGACGCGCGCGAGCTGCTGGCCCAGACACTGGTGGATGCCGTGGCCGAAGCCCAGGTGTCCCGTGGCCCTGCGGCCCAGGTCGAGCGAGTCGGGGTCGGGGAAGCGCTCCGGATCGCGGTTGGCCGCTTCGAAGGAGAGGGTGACGCTCTCGCCCGCCCTGATGAGCCGGCCCTCCAGCTCGACGTCCTCCAGCGCGGACTTGATACCGGTGTGGGCGATCGTCAGGTAGCGCATCAGCTCCTCCACGGCCTCGGGTGCCAGGTCCTGGGCCCCGCGCAGGGCCTCGGCCTGGGCCGGGTGGCTCAGCAGCGCGAAGGTGCCGTGGGCGATCATGTTGGCCGTGGTGTCGAGCCCGGCGGCGAGCAGGAAGCCGCCGACGCCCACGAGTTCCTCGTCGGTGAGGTCGGAGTCGCGGGCGAGCTCGCCGAGCAGGTCGGTGGAGGGCCCCTCGCCGGAGGGCTCCTCGTCGGACGGCTCCGCGCGCTTGGCGGCGACCAGCTCCGCCATGTACTCCTGGAGCCCGGTCATCGCGGCGTACCGGTCCTCCGGTGCCGCGTCCATGGACATGAGCGTGTGGGCGTGGCTCTGGAAGCGCTCGCGGTCGGCGTAGGGCACGCCGAGCAGTTCGCAGATCATCAACGCCGGGATGGGCCGGGCGAAGGCCTCGACCAGGTCGGTGCCCGGGCCTCCGCGTTCCAGCGCGTCCAGGCAATCGGCGGTGATCTCCTGGACCCGGTCGGTCAGCCGGCGCATCCGGCGGACGGTGAACCTGCCCGCCAGGAGCCGCCGGAAGCGGGTGTGCTCGGGCGCGTCCATCCCGGTCATGTCGCCGACGGGGGCGGGCGGGATCGGGCCCTCGGGGCCGCCGGGGAACGGGTAGTGCATCAGCTCGTACCGGGAGCTGAAGCGCGGGTCCGCCAGGATCGTCCGGACGACGGCGTAGCCGGTGGCCAGCCAGCCGACATGGCCGTCCGGGTAGGTCATCCGGGCCAGCGGGTCGCGCTCGCGCACCTCCGCCAGCCCGGCGGGCGGGTCGAAGGGGCAGCCGGCGGCGCGCTGGGTGGGGATCGTCACCGGGGCGGTGGTCGACGGTTCGTGCTGCATGGTGTCCTCCGAGGGGAGCGGGACGCGGCGTGAATCGTGGGGTGCATGTGTGGTGCATGTGTGGTGCAGCTGTGGTGTGGATATGGCGCCATTGGCGTCACGCATGACGCCATGGCCGTGTGGCGGCAACTACCTCGTCGACACGCCGGCTTGTGGGCGCGGCTCCGCTGCGCCGACCTCCAGTGCGACCGGTTCGGGAAGCCGCCCGGAGCCATCATGGCGCCATACTGGCGCCGCCGCAACCGTATTTGGCGCCGCCCTGGCATCGAGGTGCTGTCGCCGGGGCCGCATCTACCGTGAGCCGCCCCGCTCGCCGCCCAAGTGGCCCTCCCGTCGGCCGGGTTGGGCGGCGGATCGGTGTTGCCTGATCGTCCGACTGTACGTAAATATACGTACAGTCGATCAGGACCTCACGCCACCGAGGAGCACCTCCGCATGCCCGTCACACCACCGCTCAGCGCCGCCCGTTCCGGCTGGACGCTCGCCCTGCTGGCCCTGGGGCAGGCCGTCTTCGCACTGGACCTCAACATCGTCTTCGTCGCCTTACCCGAGATCGGCACCGACCTCGGGTTCCCCGGCCAGACCCAGCAACTCGTGGTCAGCGCCTACGTCGTGTTCGCCGGCGGATTCCTGCTGCTCGGCGGCCGGGCCTGCGACCTGCTCGGGCGGCGGCGGGTCTTCGTCGCCGCCCTCGCCCTCTACGGGCTCTCCTCGCTCGCCGGCGGGCTCGCCCGCTCGCCCGAGGTCATCGTGGGCGCCCGGATCGTCCAGGGCGTCGGCGGCGCGCTGCTCGGCGGGGTGCTGACCGAGGGCTTCGGCTGGCCCGCCGTCTTCTTCGTCAACGTGCCGCTGGCCGCCGCGATCGCGGTCGCCGCCGTGTTCGTCGTGCCGCCCGACCCGGCCCGCACCGAGCGCCGCCGCTTCGACCTGCCGGGTGCGCTGACCGTCACCGCCGGTGCGACCCTGCTGGTGTTCGCGCTGGTGCAGGCCCCCGAGCGCGGCTGGGCCGACCCGTGGATCCTCGGCGCCCTCGCGGCCGCGCTCGTGCTGCTCGCCGCCTTCGCCCTCGTCGAGACCCGCAGCGCCGATCCGCTGATGCCGTTCCGGCTGTTCCGCAACCGCAGCCTGAGCGCCGGTGCGGCGATCACCTTCCTCTACATGGCCACCTTCGGCGTCCTGCCGTACTTCCTCACCGTCCTCCTGCGGAGCGTGCACGGATACAGCGCCCCGCAGACCGGCCTCGCCTTCCTCGTCCCCTCGCTGGCGATCGCCGCCGGCACCCAGCTCGGTGAGCGGCTGACCACCCGGGCCGGCCTGCGGTCCACCCTGCTGGGCGGGTTCGCGCTCGGCGCGGTCGGCACCGCCGCGCTGGCCGCGGGCTTCGACGCCGACGCCGGCTATCTCGCGCTGGTGCCGGGCCTGGTGGTCTCGGGCGTGGGTCAGGGCGTGGTCTGGACGGCCATGTGGATCGCGGCGGCCGCCGGCACCGCCGCCCGTGAACAGGGCATCGCCGGCGGGGCGGCCTCGACCACGATGAACCTCGGCAACGCGATCGGCCTCGCGCTGTTCACCGCCGTCGCCGACGCGGGCACCGACGGCCCGGGCGGCGAGGGCCTGGCCCGCGCCACGGCGGACGGCGGGTTCCTGGTGGTCCTGCTCGCCGCCGCCGCGGTGCTGCTGGGCCTGCTGCTCGCCCTGGTCCTGCGCCCGGCGCGCGCGGACGCCCCTGCGGCCGTCGCCCCCGACTGCCCCCTGGCCGTGTCGGGTTGACCGACCCTCGCGTGAACGGCCCGGGGGCGGACGGCGCTTCCGCCGCCCGCCCCCGGGCCGCTCGTCGTCCCCGGGCCCGCCCGGTGGCCGAGCCCGGGGACCGGGTCAGGAGAGGGCGAGTTCCGTGACGTTCTCGCCCTCCAGGGTCCACGCGGCCCAGAGGGGGCCTTCCTTGACGTAGGCGGTGCCGTTGTCCTTGACGATGCCGATGCGGTTGCCGGACAGGGCGAGCTGGCTGGTGTCGGCGGCTTCCAGGGTCCACTCGGCGCCCAGCGAGCCCTCCTTGACCAGGGCGTTGCCGTCGTCCGTCAGCACGCCGATGCGGTCGCGGGAGAGCTCCAGCTGGGCGGCGCCGTCGGCCTCCAGGGTCCACTGCGCACCCAGTGATCCCTCCTTGACCAGGGCGGTGCCGTTGCCCCTGAGCACGCCGACGCGGTTGCCGGACAGGGAGAGGTGGAGCGTGTGGTCGGCCTGCCCGGTCCACGCGGCGTCGAGGGGCCCCTCCTTGACCAGGGCGTTGCCGTTGCCCTTGAGGATGCCGATGCGGTTGCCGGAGAGCTGGAGCTCCTTGACGCTGTCGCCCTCCAGGGTCCACGCGGAGTGGAGGGGGCCTTCCTTGACGTAGGCGGTGCCGTTGTCCTTGACGATGCCGACGCGGTCGCCGGACAGGGCGAGCTGCTTGACGTTGGCGGCCTCAAGGGTCCACGCGGCGGAGAGGTCTCCCTCCTTCACGAGGGCCGACCCGTTGTCCTTGAGGATGCCGATGCGGTTGCCCGCGATCACGATCTGCTTCACGCCCTCGCCCTCGACGGTCCACGCGGCGGAGAGCTCGCCCGCCTTCACGAGGGCGGTGCCGTCGCCCTTGAGGAGGGCGATGCGGTCGCCGCCGTCGCCGGAGACGGTGCCGGGAACGGCCGCGCCGGCCGCGGTGGCCGCGAGGGCCGTGGCGGTGAGCGCCGCGAGCGCGGCGGCGGTGAACGACTTCTTCATGGGGGCCTCCGTACGGGGAAAGAGGATGACCTGGGCATGCCAGGCCGTGGACTGTGCGGTGCCGAGGAACAGGAGATCACCGGCATCCGGGGACCCGGTGCGGCGCACCGCAAGCGCACGGGAGCATTTCTTCACGCGGAGAACACATCCGCCGCCGCGCGCGGGATCGGCCGGGGGCGCTCGTGATGACCTGTCCGGATCGCGCGATCACCGGACGATCCGGTTCCGTCGATACACATGTGACATGTCACAGGCTATTGATGTGCAATCCGTCCTGTGAGACGGTTCGTCCCACACCTCGGCACCCTCACGCCCCCATGCCCGAGGCATCCCCTTTTCCCTTCCCCCACGAAGGAATGACGATGCGTCCGCTCTCACGCATGCCCGGACTGCTGGTCGCAGTCGCCGCGGCAGGCGCCACCCTCCTCGGTATAGCCGCCGGTCCGGGCCAGGCGGCGACCGCCGCCCCCGCACCGGCCATCGCGAGCCCGCACCGGGCCGCCGACGGCCCGTCGGGGGTGACGGGAAGCCCGTTCGCCGACCCCGAGAGCCCCGGGGCGCCGCAGGCCCGCCGGCTCACGGCCGATCAGTTGCCCCTTCTCACCGCGCCGGTCCCGTCCGGGACGGCCCCGGCCGGGACCGGCTCGCCCCTGGCCCCGGCGCGCTCGCTCGTGGCGGGGCCGGCCGCCGCCGCGTCCTGCACCCCGGCCGACTTCGCCGGCCGGACCGGGGCGGCCCTGGTCTCCTACGTCACGGCCTCGACGCCCGAGTGCATCGGCTCGCTGTTCCTGCTGGCCGGAGGCCCCTACGCCTCGGGCGTGTTCCGCCAGAGCCAGATGGCGACGATGGCCGACGCCTTCCAGAGCGCCGCCGCCACCTACCCCGGCGACAACTCCGCCGGCACCTGGCAGGTCGTCCTCTTCCTGCGCGCGGGCTACTACGTGCACGAGAAGGACCCCGCCCGCGTCGGCACCTACGACTCCTCGCTCACCGCCGCCGTGGCACGCGGCCTCGACACCTTCGTGGCCGGCCCGCACTTCGCGGACGCCACCGACGCGAACGGCCCGGTCGCGGCCGAGGCCGTCATCCTCACCGACAGCGCGGACCTGCAGCACCGCTACCTGGACACCTACCGGCAGGTGCTCGACGGCTACAACGCTTCCTACAACACGTCCAAGCACCTGCTCAACTTCGTCAACAGCGTCCTCAGTGCGCTCGACCGCGGCCACCAGAACAAGGCCTACACCACCGCCGTCGCCGCGGACCCGCGCATCGTCGACACCCTCGCCGCGTTCACCCGCGACCACCGCGACCTGCTCGGCACGGACAACTCCTTCCTGGAGTCCAACGCGGGCATCGAACTGGCCCGCTACGTGAAGTACCCGGCCCTCCAGGCCAAGGTCCGCCCGCTGATCAAGGAGCTGCTCGACGGCTCGTCCATGACCGGCCCCACCGCCCCGCTCTGGGTCGGCGCCGCCCATACGGCCTGGTACTTCGACGAGGGCCAGTGTGCCTCCTACGGCGTCTGCGACCTGCCCCGACGGCTGGCCGAGGCGGCGCTGCCGATCACCCACACCTGCAACGCGACCGTCACCCTCCGGGCCCAGGACCTCACCGCCGCCGAACTCGCGGCCGTCTGCGCCGACCTCAAGGGCGAGGACGCGTTCTTCCACAACCTGGTCCGCGACAACGGTCCCGTCCCCGGCCAGTACCAGTCGTCCGTGCAGGTCGTCGTCTTCGCGAGCCAGGCCGACTACCGGACGTACGCCGGCCCGATCTTCGGCGCGAACACCGGCAACGGAGGCATCACCCTCACCGGTGACCCGAGTGACCCGGCCAACCAGCCCGTCTCGATCATGTACCGGCACCCGAAGGAGAACGGCTTCACCGCCCGGATCTGGAACCTCAACCACGAGTACGCCCACGCCCTGGACGCCCGCTACGACTTCAAGGGCGACTTCTACGACCAGACCAGCGTGCCCAACCTGTGGTGGCTGGAGGGCGTCGCCGAGTACGTCTCCTACACCTACCGCGGCATCACCGACGCCAACGCGGTGGCCCAGGCGCCCAAGCACACCTACGCGCTCAGCACCCTGTTCCAGAGCACCTACCTCAACAGCGATGTGGTCCGCACCTACCACTGGGGCTACCTCGCCACCCGCTTCATGATCGAGCGGTACCCGAGCGTCGTCCAGACCATGCTCCACTACTTCCGCACCGGCAACTACGCGCAGGGCTACGCCTACTACAACGGCATCGGCACCCGCTACGACGCCGGCTTCACCAGCTGGCTCGACTCCTGTGCCACCGACCTCTGCCTGACGGCGGGCACCCCGAAGGCCGCCTTCGACGCCACGGTCCGCGACCTGAACGTCCAGCTGACCGACCGCTCCACCGTCACCAACGGGAAGGGCGGCATCACCACCCGGTCCTGGAACTTCGGCGATGGCACCACCTCCACCACGGCCTCCCCGTCGAAGTCGTACCGCACGCCCGGCACCTACACGGTCACGCTCACCGTCACCGACAGCAACGGCAAGGCCGCCACCGCGAGCAATTCCGTCACCGTCACCGCACCCGCCGCGCCCGTCGCCTGCGCCAACCCCGATCCCCGGGCGATGGACTACAACTGCTACCGCACCGGCCGCTCCGCCGACGCGGGCAGCGTCGACCAGCTCTACATCCACCTCCCGGCGGGCACCACCACGCTCACCGTCTCCACCAGCGGCGGGACCGGCACGGCCCACCTCTACTACAACGCCGACCGCTGGGCCTCCAGCACCTCCTACACGGCCGCCTCCACCGACAGCGGCACCACCCAGACCCTGACCGTCACCAACGCGACCGAGGGCTACCGCTACATCAGCCTCTACGGCAAGACCGCCTTCAGCGGCGTCACCGTCACCACCCGGTACTGACACCCGCGCGAAACGACGGGTCCGGGGCGGACGGCGCGATCACCGTCCGCCCCGGACCCGTCCGGCGTCACTCGGCGACGACGTGCCGCTCGTCGTCGCGTGCGCCCGACAGGACGGCGTCGAGGAGGCCGGGGTAGCGGGCGTCGAGGTCCTCGCGGCGCAGGTGCAGCAGGTTCTCCCGGCCGGAGGGCTGCTGGTGGATGACGCCGCTGTCGCGCAGCACCCGCCAGTGGTGGGTCATCGTCGACTTGGCGGTGATGCCGATCGCGGCGAGTACGCTCCCGCAGTTGTGCGCTCCGCCGCCGTCCAGGACGCGGACGGCGGAGAGGCGGACGGGGTTGCCGAGGGCGGTCAGGACGTGCTCGATCCGGATCTGCTCGCGGGCGGGGTGGCGGTAGCTCATGGCCCCACCGTAACGCGAGGGTTGACGGGAGCGGCCCGCCCCGGGCACCGGGGCGGACGACCGGTATGCTGTAATGCATGCAGAGCAGTAATGACCCTTACGAGATGCGGACGGGCGTGCCCGACGTCGCGACCTTCCGGCACCTGCGGACCGCCTCCGGGATGAGCGACCGCCCGGCCGAGGCGGTGGCCGCGGGCCTGCCGAACAGCTGGTTCGGGGTGACCGCGCACCACGACGGCGAACCCGTGGGCATGGGCCGGATCGTCGGCGACGGGGGAGTGGTGTTCCAGATCGCCGACGTGTGCGTGCTCCCGGCCCACCAGGGCCGCGGGCTGGGCGGGCGGATCATGGCGCGGCTGACCGCCGAGCTGGAGGAGCGCGCTCCCAAGGGCGCCTACGTCTCGCTGATCGCCGACGGGGAGGCGCACCGCCTCTACGCCAGGTACGGCTTCGTCGGGGCGGCCCCGGCCTCGGTCGGCATGCACCGGCGGGTGTGAGGCCCGCCCGTCGCGCCCCCGGGCGGGGAGCGCGACGGGCGGGAGGGTGTCAGGAGTGGATGCCCTGCCCCGGGGTCAGGATCCCGGCCGGGTCGAAGCGGTGCTTCGCCGCCACCGCGCGCCCCCACCGGGTGCCGTAGTGGCGGCGCCAGTCGGAGCGGGTCACGTCCGGGATCGCGCCGATCAGGTACCGCTTGCCGCCCAGCGCCACTGCCCGGTCGTACAGCCGGCGGTTGCGCCGCAGCGCGGCGGCGTGGTCGGCGCCCGGGAACGGGAAGGAGAGCAGGTCGAAGTGGAAGCCGACCGGCTCCTCCGGCATCACCGTCATCGGGCGGGTGAACACGCTGGTGCGGTAGGGGTAGAAGAGCAGCAGGCCGGCGCCCAGGTCCTCCGGCGTCAGCAGCTCCATGGCCTCGCGCATGAACGTTTCGGTGGTCGAGGCGGGCAGGAACAGGCTCATCCACGGCTTGGGCAGCGACCACAGGCCGGCCGCCTGCAGGTACCCGGCGAAGCCGTCCACCCGGAACGCGTACTCGCGCGCGGTCTGGTCCGTGAACGTCGTGTCGGCCGCCACGCAGCGCAGGCCGCGCACCAGCTTCGCCCGGTCCGGCGCGGCGGCGCCGTCGTAGTGGACGACGCCCTCGATCTTGTACCGCCAGCCGGTGCCCGCGGCGTTCCGCGAGACGTCGCCGACGTGGAGGTCGAAGCGCCGCTCCAGCATCACCTTCTCGTGGTCCGCGAGGTAGGCGGCCAGGTCGTCGTAGTACAGGTTGAGCACCAGGGCGCGCTCGCGGGCCCGCACCAGGCGCAGGGTGGCCCGGACGATGATGCCGGCCTGCCCGCCGCCGCCCAGCACGGCCTCGAACAGCTCGCGGTTGGCGCTCGCGGAGGCGGTCACCAGCTCGCCGGTGCCGGTCACCACGTCCACCGACTCGACCGTGTCCGTCTGGAAGCCGTGGCGCTGCACGCCGCCGCCGATGCCGCCGACGCTCAGCGTGCCGCCGACCGACAGGTGGAGGTAGTCGGTCAGGCTGGGCGGCATCCAGCCCTGGGCGAGCGCGGCGTCGGTCAGCTGAGCCCAGGTGACGCCCGCCTCGACCACGGCGCGGCCGGGGGTGATCCGGACGATCCGGTCCAGTCCGCGCGCGTCGATCGCGACGCCGCCGCGCGCGGCGGCCTGGCCGTAGCTGGAGTGCGACTCCAGCTCGGCGGTGCTGCCGGTGCCGCTCTGGCCGTTCATCGCGACCGGGATGCGGTGGCGGTGGGCGAAGCGGATCAGGGTGGCGACGTCGCGCACCGAACCCGGGCGCAGGACGGCGCGCGGCGCGGCGGTCACCAGGTGCCCGAAGTCCCCGCCGAACCGGGACAGCGTCGCGGCGTCGGCCACCATCGTCCCGTCCAGCGGGGGCAGCGCCGCGAGGGAGGCGTCGGCCGGGGCGTCCGCCGCGGCTTCGGCGGGCGCGCCGACGGCCCAGGAGCGGCCGACGGTGTTCCACCCGATGACGGTGGCCGCCGCGCCGACGAGCACGCTGCGGCGGGGCAGGGCTGACTTGCTCATTACAGATATCTCCGATCAATCGTCATATGAGCAGTGTTGTATCGCAGTCGGCACGTACACGCGCAATAGGCCGGACCCGACCACTTCGGTGACGGCCGGTCGGGCCCGATCGCTCCGGCCCCCGCCCTTGGCCGAGAGCGGTCTATACCAATGGCCGGAATCCCTGTTGTCCGGCCCCGCCGATCGGGAGAGGGTGGAGCTGTCGGGATCAAGGAACACAAGGAAGACACCGAGGGCGAGCTGGGCCTGGGAGAGCCCAAGGGCCTGTAAAGCCCCCGCTTCGGCTGTGGTGGTTCGAATCCATCCTCGCCCACCTCGGACGACCGCCCCGGGCCGCACCACGGCCCGGGGCGGTCGGCGTCCGGCCCCCGCCGGTCTCCCGCCGGCCGCCGGATAGGCTCGGACGCATGTTCGTCCTGGAGCTGACCTACACCGCCCCGCTCGACCGCATCGAGGCCCTGCTGCCCGCCCACGTGGAGTGGCTCGGCCGCCACTACGAGGCGGGCACCTTCCTGGCCTCCGGCCGCAAGGTGCCCCGGGACGGCGGCGTCATCCTCGCCGTCGGGGAGGACCGGACGGCCGTCGAGGCGCTGGTGCGCACCGACCCGTTCGTCGTCGAGGGCCTGACCGAGTACCGGGTGACGGAGTTCCTCGCCACCACCGTCGCCCCCGTCCTGGAACCCCACCGGCAGCAGTTCCCCGCCTGATCGCCCGACCGGCCCACCGGCCGGTCCACCCCCGGGCCCGGCCGGGCGCCCCGGTTCGGCGCCCGGTCGTGCAGTGGCTACGATCGGTGAGCACGGGGCAAGGAAGCGTCGGGCCGCGAACCGGCGCACGGCGAGAAATCCAGTGGGAGTAGACGATGGCACACGCACGGGCCGGGCAGCCGGCGCAGCCGGGCGACCTGGTGGACGTGGCGCGGCTGGTGACGGCGTACTACACGCTGCACCCGGACCCGGAGGAGCCGGGCCAGCGGGTCGCGTTCGGCACCTCGGGCCACCGCGGCTCCTCGCTGGACGCCGCCTTCAACGAGGACCACATCGCCGCCACCACCCAGGCGATCTGCGAGTACCGCGCGGCCCGGGGCATCACCGGCCCGCTGTTCCTCGGCGCCGACACCCACGCGCTCTCCGAGCCCGCCAAGGCCACCGCGGTCGAGGTGCTGGCGGCGAACGGCGTGACCGTCCTGCTGGACAGCGCCGACGGCTACACCCCGACCCCCGCCGTCTCGCACGCGATCCTGACGCACAACCGGCGCAGCCCGCAGTCGCTCGCCGACGGCATCGTCGTCACGCCCTCGCACAACCCGCCCCGCGACGGCGGCTTCAAGTACAACCCGCCGAGCGGCGGCCCGGCCGGCTCGGAGGCCACCGGCTGGATCCAGGACCGTGCCAACGCCCTGATCCGCGAGGGCCTGCGCGGCGTCAAGCGGGTCCCGTACGCGCGCGCGCTGGCCGCGGCCACCACCGGCCGCCACGACTACCTGACCACCTACACCGAGGACCTGGTCTCCGTCCTCGACCTGGACGCGGTCCGCGCGGCCGGCCTGCGGATCGGCGCCGACCCGCTGGGCGGCGCGTCCGTCGCCTACTGGGGCCGGATCGCCGAGACCCACCGCCTGGACCTGACCGTGGTCAATCCGGTCACCGACCCGACCTGGCGCTTCATGACGCTGGACTGGGACGGCAAGATCCGGATGGACTGCTCCTCGCCCGCCGCGATGGCCTCGCTGATCGCCCGCCGCGACGAGTACGCCATCGCCACCGGCAACGACGCCGACGCCGACCGGCACGGCATCGTCACCCCGGACGGCGGCCTGATGAACCCCAACCACTACCTCGCGGTCGCCGTCGACTACCTCTACCGCCACCGCGCCGAGTGGCCCGTCGACGCGGCCGTCGGCAAGACGCTGGTCTCCTCCTCGATGCTCGACCGGGTCGCCGCCGACCTCAAGCGCGAGCTGGTCGAGGTGCCGGTCGGCTTCAAGTGGTTCGTCGACGGTCTGCTGGAGGGCTCGATCGCCTTCGGCGGCGAGGAGTCGGCCGGCGCGTCGTTCCTGCGCCGCGACGGCGGGGTGTGGACCACCGACAAGGACGGCATCCTGCTCGCCCTGCTGGCCGCCGAGATCACCGCGGTGACCGGCCGCACCCCCAGCGAGTACTACGGCGACCTCACCGCGCGCTTCGGCGCGCCCGCCTACGCCCGCGTCGACGCCCCGGCGGACCGCGAGCAGAAGGCGCTGCTGTCCCGCCTGTCGGCCGAGCAGGTCACGGCCGGCGACCTCGCGGGCGAGCCGGTCACCGCCGTCCTCACCGAGGCCCCGGGCAACGGCGCGGCCATCGGCGGCATCAAGGTGTGCACCGAGAACGCCTGGTTCGCCGCCCGCCCGTCCGGCACCGAGGACGTCTACAAGATCTACGCCGAGTCCTTCCACGGCGCCGAGCACCTGGCCCGGGTGCAGGAGGAGGCGCGCACCCTGGTCAACGAGGTGCTCGCCGGTCCGGCCGGAGCCTGACGCACGGGTGACGGCCGCGGCCCGGTGGATCACCCACCGGGCCGCGGCCGCCGGCGGGTCAGGCGCGGTTCAGGGTGCGGCTGATGCCGGCCAGGACCGCCGTGGTGAGCAGCCAGCCGAAGGCGATGAGGGAGTAGCCGAACCACTGCTGCGGCCCGGTCCAGTACCAGGCGGTGCGCTGGCCGAGCCCGCCGATCGGGACGAGCAGGTCGAGGGTGTAGACGAGCGGGTTGAACGGGACGCTCTCGCCGGCCTTGACCTCGTGGGGCGCGCCGTGGCTGAAGACCAGGGCGCCGAGCAGGGCGAGGCCGCCCAGCCACAGCACGGCCTGCCAGGGGCGGTAGCCGTAGCCGACGGTGGCGTCCAGGAGCCGTCCCCAGAGCCGCCCGGACGGGCTCAGGGTGCGACGGCGGCGGCGCTGCTTCGCCAGCAGCACCCGCCGGGCGTCGTCGTCGTGGCCGATCTTCCGGTACCAGGCGGCGAGTTGCTCGTAGGGCTGCGGGGAGTAGCCGGGCAGGGCGGCCAGCCAGGCCAGGCGCCGGGCGACGGGATCGGGCGCGGCGGCGGAGGTCTGCACGGAGGTGTAGGTGAAGCCGTCGAGGCGGGTGTCGGCCGGCCAGCTGTGGGCGTTGTCGTGCAGGACGGCGGTCTGCGCGTCCTGCAGGTCGACCGTCCCGTTCGGGGCGGCGGCCGGGGTGAGCTGGAGGTCGCCGGCGGTCAGCCGCCGGGCGTCCAGGGCCACCGCGCCGCAGCCGTCGAGGACGGCGGCGTCGAGCGAGAGCCTGCTGCGGATCGCCGCCCCGGGGAGGCGGACGGAGCCGGTGGCCGTGAACCCGTCGGCGAGCGAGAGGGTGGAGGCGGCGAGGTCGTCGCCGGTGAGCGCGTCGCCGCCGGGGTTGTCGATGCGGGCCCGCTCCATGAACAGCCCGCCGTCGAACCGGGCGCCGACCAGCCGCAGGCCGCCGCGCGCCTGGAAGCCCTTGCGGGCGAAGCAGCCGCCGTCCATCACCAGGCCGCCGGCCCACAGCGCCCAGACGCCCCGGGCGTCCGGCTCACCGCCGCCGAGCAGTTCGGTGGCGGTGAGCCGGGCCCCGCTGAGCCGCAGTTCACCGGTGACGTGGGCGCGGGTGAGGGTGAGCCGCCCCTCGAAGACCGAGTCCTCGAAGAAGAGGTTGCCCTCCACCGTCAGCAGCCACCCGTCGAGCCCGGGTATCCGGCAGCCGATCAGGCCGGTGGAGCGCAGGGTCGCGTCCCGCAGGACCACCTGCTCCTCGAAGTGGCAGCCCTCCAGGCGCAGTTCGCCGCCGATCGTCAGCCCGCGCAGGTCCAGGCAGCCGGTGACGCGGGCCCCGGCGAGTCGCACCGCCCGCACCGGGGCGTCCCGCCCGGGGCCGCCCAGCAGCGCGGTCGTGATCACCTCGGCCCGCACCGACCGGTCGCCGCCCCAGTCCGCCCCGCCGGCCGGATCGTCCGCACCGGGCTCCCCGCGGCGCAGGTCCACCGTCGCCCCCGTGGCGCAGGCGTCCCAGACCCGCCGCTCCGGTTCGCTCAGGTCCTGGTACGTCAGCATCCCGCCCCCTCGGTGGTGATCATCTGCGGACCGCAGCTTAGGCCCTCTCCTTCGGATCACGCCGGGCGGTGGACGGTGAGCTCGCCGTAGGCCCGCAGGTCGCCGGGCCTGCCGCGCAGGGTGGCGTCCAGGAAGGCGAGGGTGGCCGAGGCGACGACGCGCGGGCTCCGGGCGCGGCCCAGGGAGCCGACGATCGAGGGCACGGGCGGCAGGTACAGCGGGCCGTCCATGAAGGTGAGATGGGCGGCGCCGGGGACGGTGAGGCGGTAGCTCGCCGCGGTGGCGGCGTCGAGCGCCTCGGTGAGGCGGGGCAGGTAGCGCGGGTCGGTCGCCGGGGTGATGGCCTGGGTGAGCGCGAGCGTCGGCCGGCCGAGGGCGGGCGAGGCGGGGCCGTGGGGGTAGCCGTCCAGATCGATCACGGCGTCGAACCGGCGGTCCTGCCGGGCCGCCTGCAGCGCGGCGGCGCCGCCCATGGAGTGGCCGGCCACCGCGGCCCGGCCGGTGTCCAGGCGTCCGGCCAACGGGTCGGCGCCCTCGCCGCGGTCCAGGCCCTCCAGCCGGCCGAGGACGAACCCGAGGTCGGCGGCCCGGACCGCCGTCCAGCCGGCCGCCAGCCTGTCGTCCTCGTCCCGGTCGCCGGTGGAGCCGGTCTCGCCGGTGACCGTCCGCCCGTCGGCGAGCACGACGGCGGCGGAGTCGTACGGGTGGTCGAGGGCGGCGACCACGTAGCCGTGGCTGGCCAGGTCCTCCGCCCAGGCGGTGTTCTGGGTGCGCACTCCGCCCGATCCGGGGGAGAACAGGACGACGGGGAACCGTCCCCCCGTGCCCTCCACCGGGGCGTCGAACACCGACCGGCTGCGGGCCCGCGCGACACCGTCGAGCAGGAAGCCCGGCAGGCCGACCTGGCCGGCGAGGGCCTCGGAGACGGTGCGGGCCTCGTGCTCCGTGCGTCCGAGGTACTGGGCCCGCCGCGCGCCGTCGGGCTGCTTGCGCGCGGGGTACCAGAGCTGGACCACGACCGTGCGCCGGTCGTCCGGATCGGTGGTGAAGGTCTCGGGGCGGTGCGGGTCGGTCCACTGCACCACCCGGGTGCCGACCGTGAACTCCCCGGAGGGCTCGGGGAACACGGGGACGGGGAAGGCCCAGGCGGCCACCGGGCCCGAGGCGATCAGGCCGGCACAGGCGAGCGACCCCGGCAACGCCAGCCACCAGCGGGCCCGCCGCGCCGGCCGGCCGGTCCGGCGCGGCAGCAGGGGAGCGACGGCGAACGGCAAGGCGAAGGCGGCGCCCGCCAGGACCGGCAGCAGCTGCCAGCGAAGCCCCACCACGGCCAGCACGGTCACGCAGAGCACGAGAACCGCCCCCGCCGCGATCGTGACGCGCGGGCGGGCGACGGGGGGCAGCCAGCGCGCCGCCACCAGCGCGAAGGCGCCCAGCAGGGCAAGGACTTCCAGGAGGGACACGTGCAGTCCCGTGATGATCTCGGTCACCCGGCCATGGTCGGCGCCGGGCGGGCACCGGCACATCGGCCCCGGGGCGCCGCCGTGTGCGACCGGGGTCGTGGTCCTCGGCGGGCCGCCGTGCCACCGGAGCAGCAGTCGGGCCCGCGCGATCGGCGGCCGCTCTGCGACCGCGGGAGGTGGCGGGACTCCTCCTGAGGTCGGATCCCGGCCCGGTGCGATCAGACGGTGGACTCATGCGCTCCGCGGGCCCGCGGCCTACCGTGGCAGGGCCGCGGCGCGCGCCGGGGCACCATGACGCCGAATCGACAGGGACGTGTGATGACCGAGGCGGCCGCGAAGCCCGGCAGTGCCCGGCGGGTGCGGGCGGGATGGGCGCGGACGGCCGCCTGGCTGCCGCGGGCGACGGGGGAGTCGCTGCTGGCGGCGCTGCTCCTCCTCAACGTCCTGACCACCCACCCGCCGCACCGGCTGCCGGTGGCCGTCACCCTCACCGCCGCCCTCGCGCTGCCCCTGCTGTGGCGCCGCCGGGCCCCGCTCGCGGTGTTCGCCGCCGTGGCGGGCGCGGCGTTCGTCCAGTGGCTGGCGGACGTCCAACTGCCCGCCGACGTCGCCCTGCTGGTGGCCCTCTACACCGTGGCCGCGCACGCGGGCCGGCGCGCCGCGCTCGCCGCCGGCGCCGTCGTGGAGGCCGGGGCCCTGCTCGCCTGCCTGCGCTGGGCGGCGGACGGCGCGTTCCTGACCCCCTTCGTCGCGGTCACCGCGATGGCCGTCGCCGCCGCCGTCCTCGGGGTGAACGTGCGGACCACGCGCGCCTACCTCGCGGCCGTCGAGGAACGGGCCGCCCGCCTGGAGCGGGAACAGGAGCAGCAGGCGCGGCTGGCCGTCGCCGAGGAGCGGACCCGGATCACCCGGGAGATGCACGACATCGTCACCCACAACCTCTCCGTCATGGTCGCGCTCACCGACGCCGCCGTCTGCGCACAGCACCGCTCGCCCGAGCGGACCACCGCCGCGATGCTCCAGGTCGCCGAGACCGGCCGGCAGGCGCTGACCGACATGCGGCGCTCGCTCGGCATCCTGCGCGCCGACGAACCGGACGCGGAGCGCCACCCGCTGCCCGGCATCGGCCAACTGGAGGCCCTCGCCGACCAGATGGGCTCCGCCGGACTGCCGACCCGCCTGGACGTCGACGGCGGACACGCCCACATCCCCGCGACCGCCCAGCTCACCGTCTACCGCCTGGTCCAGGAGGCCCTGACCAACACCCTCAAGCACACCCCCGCCGGCACCCGGGCGGAGGTCCGGATCCGGTGCGCGCCCGGGACCGTCACCGTGGACGTCACCGACAGCGGCCCCTGCCCGCCACCTCCCGCCGCCGCACCGTCCGGCCACGGCATCCCCGGCATGCGCGAGCGCGCGGCCACCTACGGGGGGACGCTGCGGGCCGGGCCGCTCCCGGACGGCGGCTGGGGAGTGCACACCCGCCTCCGCCTCGGCAGCGGCGGGGCGGCGGGGGCATGACGATCCGCGTCCTGATCGCCGACGACGAGGCGCTGCTCCGGATGGCCTTCGGCACGGTCCTGGAGGCCCAGCCCGACATGGCCCCGGTCGGCGAGGCCGCGGACGGCGCCCAGGCCGTCCGCCTCGCCCGCGAGCTGCGCCCCGACGTCGTCCTCATGGACGTCCGGATGCCCGGGACCGACGGGATCGAGGCGACCCGGCAGGTCATCGCGGCCTCCCCGCGGAGCAGGGTGCTGATCCTCACCACCTTCGACCTGGACGAGTACGCCTTCGCCGGGCTCAACGCCGGAGCCTCGGGCTTCCTGCTGAAGAACACCAGGCCCGAGGAGTTCCTCACCGCGATCCGCAGCATCGCCGCGGGCGACGCGGTGGTCTCCCCGCGGATCACCCGACGCCTGCTGGAGAACCTCCGCCCGCACATCCCCGACGGCCGGAGCGCCGACGGCGACGAGCGGCTGAGCCGGCTCAGCGTCCGCGAACGCGAGGTCCTCGTCCAGGTGGGCCGCGGCCTGTCCAACGCCGAGATCGCCGCCACCCTCCACCTCGCCGAGGCCACCGTGAAGTCCCACCTGGGCCGCATCCTGCAGAAGCTCGAACTCCGCGACCGGATCCAGGCCGTGGTCCTCGCCTACGAGAGCCGCCTCATCCACCCGGCCTGACCCGAACGAGAGGATCAGTTCCAGGGGGCGCGGCCGGTGCCTTCGGCCCAGAGGGCGAGGGCGTGGTGGTCGGTCATGCGGATGCCGACCCGGGTGCAGAAGGCGGCGGCGGGCTTGGTGAAGGTGCTGGTCGTGACGACGGCGGCGAGGTCGCAGCCGTGGATGTCGCGGTAGGTGCCGTTGACCTTCTGCACCTCCTGCGAGCCGACCAGCGTCCTCGGCCCGTAGCGCTTGGCCTGGATGAGGATGCGCCGGCCGCCCGGGGTGGTGGCCAGGACGTCGGCGCCCAGGTCGCCGGACCCCCCGACGACGGTCACCCGTGTGCAGCCGTCGCGCCGGCAGAGGTCCGCCAGGGCGTGCTCGAAGGCCTTCGGTGTCATGCCCATGAACGCGCCGATGTGGCGCAGCTGTGCGGCGCGGGCCCGGTGCGCGCGGCGGTCGGCGGCGATGCGGGCGCGGACGGCGGTGATGGCCGCGGCGATGGCGATGGCCAGGACGGCGAGGAGGACGAGCAGGTGGTGGGCCAGCCACTGGACGGCGACGGTGGCCAGGGAGAAGGCGACGAGAGCGCCCGCGCCGAGCAGGACGGCGTGGTCGCGGGCCCGGCGGGCGCGGCGTGCGGCGGTGGTGCGTCGGCGGCGTGCGGGCCTGCGGGCCACGGTGTCTCCCCTCGGTCCACGGTGTGCCGGCGAGCCTAGGGGCGGCAGGCGTCGTGGCGCGGGCGATTCCGGTGAACCGTACGGCCTCCTGGGGCGACTTGACCGGATTCGGATGGTGGGCGGCCGAACGACCCGCCCCGGTCCGGCCGGGCTCAGGGGCGGGACCGGGGGGCCGGAGGGGCTGACCCGCCGTCATCCCCGTTGGTAGGTTGGCTCGCCGGTCAGGTCCGTGATGTCATCGCCGAGGGGGACTCGTTGAGCCAGCCGCCGCAGTATCCGTACGGGCCGCAGGACCCGTACCGGCAGCCGCCGCCCGCCTACGGTGCTCCGCCGCCGTACGCGGGTCAGCCGTACCCGGGGCAGCCGTACGCGGGACAGCCGTATCCGGCGCCGCAGGGGAGTGGCGGGAGTCCGGTGGGGGCGTTCTTCCTGGGGTTCATCGCCTCGGTGGTGGTGGCGGCGATCTACAGTGCGATCATCGTGTTCACGTACAAGGACTACTACCAGTCCACGAACACCGCGCACGCGCTCTACCTGGGGCACGCCCTCGTCAACGGGGCGGTCGTCGGGGTGCTGGTGGGGCTGGTCGGGCGCCGCAGCCCGGGGGCGTGGATCGCGGGTGCGGTGGTGGCCGCGCTGGGAGCCTTCTTCGGCTACGCCGACGCCGTTCCGTTCGTCGTGCTCCGGGAGGGCGGGGTCGACAGCCTGCGGCAGATGCTGGAGACCGAGCCCTTCGCGCCGGTCGAGGTGTGGTGGGGCAGTTGGTCCGGGAGCGAGGTGATCTCCGTGCTGGGTCTGGTGGTCGCCGCAGCGGCGGCCTGGACCGTCGCCTGCCTGACGGGTCGCGGGCGCCGCTGAGACGGGCGGGTCGGTGCCGCCCGCTCCGTGCCGTCGGCCGTGCAGCAGGCCTGTCGGACCCGTGAGCCCCGCCCGTCGCGGTCGTGGACCACGGTGCGGACGGCCGGGGGCAGGCCGTCGAACGTGAACGGGTCGCGGCTCGGACGGTCGTTGCGGCGGCCCGTCACCGTGACCGGCGTGCCGCGGCGCCCGGGCCCCCGCCGAGCACCGCGACGACCGCCACCAGCACGGCGGCCGCCAGGGGCCCGCAGCCGCCGGTCCGGCGGTCGTCGCGGCGCGGCCGGGCCGGCGACGGCGGCTGCCCGTGCGGGGGCTGCCGATCGTCCAGGCCCCCGCCGTACGGTTCCCCGCTGTCGGGGGTGGGCCAGGTCCCGTCGCGCACGTCCACCGCGAACGCCGCGCAGGCCGCGCCCTGACGCGCCGAGGTCGCGCTCACCCGCAGCGCCACCCCGGCCCGCGCGTGCCGCCCGCCCTGCACCTGCCCCGCCGCACCGGCCCCGGGGACGCCGAACCGGGAGGCGATGTCCGGGCCCAGCGCGACGAGGTCGAGCGGCACGACGTACCGCAGCTCGATGCGGCGGGTCGTGCCCGGGGGCAGCGGCGCCTCGGCGGCCCGCCGGTCGAACTCCAGCCGCCCCTGGACGGGTTCGACGGGTTCGACGCGGAAGCCGGTCGGCTGCGGCCCGTCGTTGTGGACGAGCAGGTCCAGGAGGACGGTGCCGCCGGCGGTCCCGAACCGGCGCGGCGGTTCGCACCAGGCCCGTACACCCGCGTCCGCCCCGGCCCGCAGATCGGTGCCGCAGTACTCGCCCGGGCAGTAGCGGCCGAGCCGTTCGGCACCGTCCGCGCGGCTGCCGCAGAGTTCGCAGTGGAGCGCCATGCTTCTCCCTCCGTGCCGGTGGGCCCCGCCCCGCCCCGGGGTTACCCGGCCGCCCGCCGGAGGAACCGCCGCCGCCCGGACCGGAACCAGCCCGTGACCGGCCGGCCGCGCGGCACCACGGTGCCGATGACACCCGCAACCGGCGGGCGGCCCCCGGGCGCCGAGCGCCGGTCAGGTCGCCGCCCCGCCGGTGGCGGGCTGTTCGGCGTCCCCGAAGCGGGCCAGGGTGAGCGCCCCGAACACCGCCGCCGCGAAGCCCGCGACGGCCAGCGGCTCGAAGTCGTGGCGGGTGTGGTCGCCGAGCAGCAGCACGCCGATGACGGCCGGGCCCAGCGTCTCGCCGAGCACCATGGCCGCCGTCGCCGCCGTGACCGACCCGTTCTGCATCGCCCAGGTCAGCGCGGCGAACCCGCCCAGCCCGGCCAACGCGACGGCGTAGGCGGCCGGTTCGGTGAGCAGCTCCGGCAGCCGGGGGTCCGGCAGGACCCGCACCGAGACGCCGACCACGCCGAACTGCAGCCCGGCCACCAATCCCAGCAGCGGCGCCCGCCGGCCTCCGCCGAACCGGACGACCGCCCAGCCCGCGCCGATCAGCAGCACCGCCACGAGCAGCACACCGAGCCGCAGCGCCGGGCCGCCGTGGCCGGGCCCGTCCCGCCCGGCGCTGACGGCGAGCACGCAGAGCCCCACGCACACCGCCGCCACCCCGGCCCACTCGCTGCGCCGTAGCCGCACCTTCAGCACCCGGGCCGCGCCGACGGCGGTCACGGCGAGCGCCGAGGCCAGCACCGCCTCCACCTCGTAGAGCGGCAGCCGTTCCAGCGCGAGGAGTTCGGCGCCGAACCCGAGCATGTCCATCCCCACCCCAGCGAGGAACGGCCACTGCCGGAGCGTCCCCGCCAGCGCGGCCGCCCCACCGGGCCGCTGCCCGGCCGCGGCACGACGGGCCCCGACCGCCTGGAGCACGGTGGCGGACCCGGTGAGCAGCGCCGCGCCCAGCGCGGCAAGCAGACCGAAGGACATGCGCCGACGGTACGGTCCCGCGCCGCCCCGCCGCGCTCCGGCGCGCCGGGCTCGTCGGTGCCGGCGGCTAGGGCGCGTATCGAGGCGTGCAGGTGGAGACTGGCGGGGTAGCTGTCGGGAGTCTTGTCGTATCGGGTGTCTCACCGTCCCGGTTCCGGCCTCCTGGCGCGTCACGCTCCGGGGCGGGTGCGGCACGTGGAGCCGACGTGAGCCGACCGGTCCACCGATGTCCGGGCGGGGACTCACGGGCGGGGACTCACGGGGCACGGCCCGGCACCCGGCTCAGGCTCCGGGGAGGATACGGCGCGTTTCGTAGGCCCACATCGCGATCTCGACCCGGTTGCGGGCGCCGAGTTTGGCCATCAGGCTGGCCAGATGCGTCTTCACCGTGCTGAGGCTGATGTGCAGTGCGTCGGCGATCTCGGTGTTGGTCAGCCCGCGAGCGACGGCGAGGAGCACCTGCTCCTCGCGGGCGGTGACGGGTGAGACCGGCTGGGCCGCGGGCCGGCCGGCGGGCAGGTCCGCGAATGCCTGGAGCAGACGGACGGTGACGCTGGGCGCGATGAGCGCCTCCCCGTCGGACGCCGACCGTACGGCCTGGGCCAGAAGGTCTGGTCCCGTGTCCTTGAGGAGGAATCCGCGGGCGCCGGCACGCAGCGAGCCGTAGACGTACTCGTCGAGGTCGAACGTGGTGATGACGACCACGGCCAGCGGGTCGGCGACGCCCGGGCCGGCGACCAGCCGGGTGGCCTCGAGCCCGTCGAGTACGGGCATGCGGATGTCGAACAGGCAGACGTCGGGGCGCAGTTCGCGGGCCAGACGTACCGCTTCCCGTCCGTCGGAGGCCTCGCCGACCACCTCGATGCCGGGCTGGGCGTTCAGCATGATCCGCAGCCCGGTGCGGATGATCGTCTGGTCGTCAGCGACGAGGACGCGTATGGACACCGCTCTCGCTCCTCGCTCTCGGCAGCTCGGCTTCGACATGCCAGCCCCGGTCGGTGCCCGGGCCGGCTCGTAGTGTGCCGCCGATCAGGGTCGCGCGCTCGCGCAGTCCGGTAAGTCCGTATCCGTCGCGACCCCGGCCGGTGCGCCGGCCGTTGTCCCGCACGCTCACCCGTACCGTGTGCCGTTCCGTGGCGACCCGGACGACGACCTCGGTCGCGTCGACCGCGTGGCGCAGTGTGTTGGTCACCGACTCCTGCACGATCCGGTAGACGGCGGCGTCCACGGCCGGGGGCAGCGTGTCCAGCTCGCCGCCGAGCCCCAGGTCGACCCTGATGCGACCACCGGGGGTGCGCACCAGGCGCTCCAGATCCGCGACGCCGGCAGGGGGCGCCAGCTCGGCGCCGACCCCGCGGTCGCGCAGCGCGGCGACCATGGCGCGCATTTCCTCCAGCGTGCGCGCCCCTTCCTCCTCGATCCCCTCCAGCGCCTCGACCGCGGCGGACGGGTCGGTGCCCGCGAGCACCCGGCCGGCCTGGGCGATGATCACCATGGCCGACACGTGGTGAGCCACCGTGTCGTGCAGTTCCCGGGCGAGCTGCTCGCGCTCGCGGGAGCGCACCTGCTCCAGCTGCCGCTCGCGAGCGGTCACCCGGAACCGCACCGCCGCCCCGACCACGCCGGGCAGCAGCCCGAAGACGAAGCCCACCACCTTGTCGACGGCCGGGGTCCCGTCCGTGACGGCACACAGCCCGTACGCCGCGACGATCATCGCGCCGCCCAGCACGATCTCCCGTCCCGATCCCCACCGGGGCAGCGCGTACACCAGCACGAGCACGACCGCGCCGGTGTACAGGCCGACGGGCTCGCGCGGTGCGGTGACGAGCGAGGCCACCTGAAGCAGGATCACCGAGCCGAACGCCAGCGTGACCGTCGCCAGCGGGCGGGTCCGGCGCCACGGGGGCAGCAGGCACAGCCAGACGGCGAACACCACCGCCACCGGACGCCACACGACGTTCTCGCGCAGAGCGGCCTCCAGTGCCACACCGGCAAGGCCCGCGGCGGGCAGCGCCCAATCCCGCCGCACCCGGGCGGGCGCGTCGGGCGGGCGGGGTTCGGTCCACAGGGTTCGCAGGTCGTCTCGGAGCACGGTTCTCAGCCTAGGGACCGCGGCGTGCCGCGCATCGGCCGAAAGGACGGGTCGTCACTCCGCCCCGGGGCCGACGGATCCGCGGCCCGCGGGCCGATGCCGCCGGAGCGCCGTGGCGGCGAGCCTCGGCATCGGCGGCCGTACAAGGACGGCCGACGAGGTGGTTGGAGGACCCGATGCTCTCGAAAGCCCTGCTGCGCCTCGGCGCAAGCGCCGCCCGCCATCCCTGGCGGGTGATCGCGGCATGGCTGGTCGCCGCCACGCTCGCCGTCCTCGCCGCCGTCGCCTTCGGCGGGCGGCACGCGGATTCGATGACGGTTCCGGGACTGGACTCCCAGCGGGCCGCGGAACTGATCGAGCGGGCCGGTACCGGCCAGGAGGGGATGACCGCCCAAGTGGTCGTCACCCCCCTCGACGGCGCTGCGACGTTCTTCGACCACGACAGTGCGCGCACCGCTCTCACGCGGCTGCAGACCGAGGTGAAGCGGCTGCCGCACGTGCTCGGCACGAGCGACCCGGCGGGGGCACTCGACGCAGGCGGGGACACCGCCGTGCGCGGCGGTCTCGTCTCGGTCGACGGGCGGATCGCGGTCGTCCGGGTGCAGTACCCCGACCAGAGCCGGCTGTCGGCCGAAGACCTCGACGCCCTCGTCGATCTCGGCGACCGGCTGCGCGCCGAACTGCCCCTGCGCATCGAGATGGGCGGGAGCCTCTTCTACGCCTTCTCCGACCCCGACGGCGGCGCGAGCGAGTTGATCGGCCTCCTCGCCGCCGCCGCGATCCTGTTCCTGGCGTTCGGTTCGCTCGTCGCCGCCGCACTGCCGATCGGCATGGCGGTCTTCGGACTCACCGTCGGGGTCGCCACGATGACAGTACTGGCGGGGGTGACGGACGTCCCCACTTTCGCACCGGTCCTGGGCAGCATGGTCGGGCTCGGAGTGGGCATCGACTACGCGCTGTTCGTGCTCGCCAGGCACCGGGAGTACCTCGCGCGCGGGCTCGATCCCCGCGAGGCGGCGGGGCGAGCGGTGGCCACGGCGGGGAGGCCCGTGGTCTTCGCCGGCGGCACCGTCGTCGTATCGATCCTCGGCCTGGCGGTCGCGAACGTGCCGTTCATGACGGTGGGCGGGCTCGCCGTCTCGATCGTCGTTCTGACCATGGTGGTCGCGTCGGTGACGCTGCTGCCGGCCTTCCTTGGCGCCGCCGGCCCACGCCTGGCCCGGGCCGGCCGGATCGGCCGGATCGGCCGGATCGGCCGGGCTCTGCAGACCAGGAAGCCGGGCCGACTCGCACGGCGGCGGGACCCGGCGGCAGGCCCCGCCCACGCCGCCGGGTGGCGTCGCTGGATCGGGCACGTCAGCCGGCACCCGGTGCCGTACGCGGTCGGCGCGGCGGGGCTGCTGCTGACCGCGACGCTGCCCGTGCTCGGCCTGCGCGTCGGCCTGCCCGACGACGGCTCACTGCCCCACGGCCGTACCGAGCGCCGGGCCTACGACCTCGTCGCCGAGGGGTTCGGCCCGGGCACCAACGGTCCCCTCGTCATCGCCGCGGACCCCGCCGGTGATCCGGGAGTGCTGGACCGACTCGTCGGGGCGGTCGCGGCGGATCCGGGCATCGCATCCGTCGCGCCGACGCACATCGATCGGGCCACCGGCATCGCGACCCTCGTGGTGTTCCCGACCACCAGTCCTCAGGACAAGGCCACGGCCGACACCATCGCCCGGCTGCGCACCGACGTGCTGCCCACGGCGATCGGGCACGGCCCGGCCAGGGCCCACGTCGGCGGCGCCGCCGCGAGCCTGTCCGATGTGGGCCAACGCACCAGCCAACGCCTGCCGGTGTTCGTCGCCGCCGTGCTGGCGGTGTCGTTCCTGCTGCTGATGCTGGTCTTCCGCTCGATACTCGTGCCACTCAAGGCGGTACTGCTGAATCTGCTGAGCATCGGCGCGGCCTACGGCATCATGGTCGCGGTCTTCCAGTGGGGCTGGGGAGGCGCACTCATCGGGCTGGAAGCGACGGTTCCGATCGTGTCGTTCATCCCGATGTTCCTCTTCGCCATCCTGTTCGGCCTGTCGATGGACTACGAGGTGTTCCTCCTCTCCCGCGTACGCGAGGAGTACCTGCGCACCGGCGACAACGGTACGGCGATCGTCGAGGGCGTCTCGCGCACCGCCCGGATCATCACCTCGGCCGCCCTCATCATGGTGGCGGTCTTCCTGTCCTTCGCCGTCGCCGACGACCCCTCCACCAAGATGTTCGGGCTCGGCCTGGCCACCGCGATCCTCATCGACGCCACGGTCGTACGCATGGTGCTGGTACCGGCGACCATGACACTCCTCGGCCGGACCAACTGGTGGCTGCCGAAGTGGCTGGACCGGATGCTTCCCGGCGGCCCGGTCGGCACCGACGACACCGACGCCGGATCCACGGGCGAGGCCCCGCGTCCACGGCCGGTTGACCGTTGACTCCAACTCCTGCCCGCCCTTGGCGTCCGGCACCACAGCGCGTCACCTAGGGGCTGTTCAAGGTTCGGATCATGTGGCTGGAGTCAGGGACTTCAGCCACATGATCGATCCGCGAAGGTGGAGGCCCGCCGTATGGCTCTCCGGGCTCTTGTCCTATCGGGTGGCGATGCCTCGCCATGCTCTGAGCTTGTTGATCGGGCGTTCGACGGCGACGGTCGACCGGACCACCGGCGTCTGCCCCGCCTGGCTCTCCCCACTCCGCCTGGCTCTCCCCGCCCCGCCTGACTCTCCCCGCCCTTCGGGAACCGGGCCCGGCCGCGATCGGCGGCCGGGCCCCTCGCGCGCTGTTGACGCGTCAGGTCAACTTTTTCCCACGGGATTTGGGAAAACCCGCGTCCGCTTGTGGAGGCTGTGCGAGCATCGAATCCGGTAGCACACCGCGCACGGGCAACTCCCCGGTGTGCCTGCCAGGCGTATCAGCTCGGTCCGGGAACATCCGCACGTCCGCGTCGCGGCAGGCCACGAGGGCACACCGCGGCGCACGCAGCACACCCGTCCTCCGGCCTCCTCGTCGGTCTCCGGTCCGACGACCCCTGGCCGGCCGGTCGCGGGATCCTCCCTCACCGGACATCGATTCGCCTGCCCCGACCGTGCACTGAGGACAGTTCGACCCAGAACAGGCCCCGGTGGCAGCCGCCGGGGCCCCGAGCCCGCGGTACCCCCGGGTACCGCGGGCGGAGAGGTGTGACCATGTGGCATTCCAGGAAGACCCGGGCCGGACGCTTACGCGGCCGCTCGGTGCTGGCCGTCGCGATCGTGCTGGGGCTCGGCGCGGGAACCGTGGGAGCGTCCGCGGCCCCGTCGCCGCAGCGCCCGGGGGCCGCGGCCAGGGCGCAGCAGACGGTGCAGGCGCCCCTGATCGACTCCGTGCAGCCGTTCGCGAGCGGCACGGTGAGGGTGACCGTCACCCCCGGTGACACCGCGCAGGAGGCGGTGGCCCGGGTGGACGTGGCCGCCTACGCGCTGGACGACGCCGGCAACGCGACGGGCACACCGGTCGCCACCGGCACGGTGCAGCGGCCGGACCCGGCCAACCCGCCGGTGGTCGAGGTCAGCGGTCTGGCCAACGACGTCAGCTACGCGTTCCGGGCCACCGAGACCACCGTCGGCGGCACCGTCTCGGGCGCGTCCCCCGCCTTCATCGGCGGCCCGGAGACGCCCCGGCCACCGCTCGCCCCCACCGTGGCCACCATGCTGGGCCGGGACACCGGGCTCCTCGTCGCCTGGAACCCCGCCCACCCCAACGGCTCGCCGGTGACCTCCTACACCGTCACCGCGACCCCGAACGGCCCGGGCGCGAGCGTGACCGCGAGCGTGGCGGGCGACGTGCTGAGCACCACCCTCACCGGGCTGGTCAACGGCAAGTACTACTCGGTCGCGATCACCGCGACCAACGCCGCCGGGACCGGGGCGGCCGGCGTCTCCGACAGCCAGACCGTCGGCGCCGAGGCCAACGGAACCGTCAGCGCCAAGCCCGCCTACACCTCCGGCGCCCCGCAGGACGTCTCCGCCGGGCCGCCGCCGGCCGCCGCGGACGGCAGCCAGCCCGATCCGACCTCGCTGAAGGTGAGCTGGGACGCGCCGCTGGACGACGGCGGCAACACCATCGTGGGCTACACCGTCAACGCGACCGCGCCCGGCCGGCCCTCCGTGGCGGCGACCGTCCCGGCCACCACGACGCAGGCGACGCTCTCCTCGCTGGCCCCGGGCGTCGAGTACGCCGTCACGGTCACCGCCACCCAGCAGGACGGCAACCCCGGCGCCGGCAGCGCCGCGGTCACGGCCGCCGCCGCCCCGGCCCTCGCGGACGGCACCGTGTTCCTGTCCGCCGACGCGGCCGCGGCCGTCACCAAGGTCACGGGCAGCACCGTGGTGTTCACCGACCCGCCCGCGCAGGTGACCGGCCTGAAGGTCAAGAACATCATCGTCGTGGGGGAGAGCAGCAACCCGCTGCTCCACAACGGCCTGCTGCGCGTCGTGGACCGGATCAGCACCGCGGGCAACACGGTGACCCTGACCACCAGCCAGGCCCCGCTGCAACAGGCCTTCCGGTCCCTGGACTTCACCGCCACCGGCAGCCGGCTGACCTCCGGCGCCCAGGGCTACCGGATCAAGATGCACAACCCGAACTTCCAGGCGTCGCTGGCGCCGCAGAGCGGCAGCGTCCCGATCGTCAACAAGACCTTCACCCTCGACCTCGCCGAGAAGCTGAACAACGACCCCAAGATGAAGGAACGGCTGGGCAACAACACCTCGATCACCGCGAAGCTCACCGCGGCCCTGAGCCTGACCACCAACTGGGAGGCCAGCGCCGACTTCAAGGACGACCCCAACGCGGCCTGGTACGACCCCATCGGCAAGACCTTCACCTACGACTTCTCCGCGACGGCCACCGCGAAGGCGTCGATCGAGGGCGAGCTGGGCATCGCCTACAAGCACGAGACGCAGCGCGAGCCGCTGCTGACCATCGCGCCGGCGAGCTGCCTGATCGTGTACGCGATCGCCTTCTGCCCCTCGCTGACGGTGTACACCCAGACCTCGATCGACGGATCGATCAAGTTCTCGTTCTCGGCCTCCTACGAGCGGACCATGGGCGGCAAGGTCAGCCGGGACGCCACCGGGAAGACGCACAAGACGGACCTGACCAAGGACCCGGTCACCAAGTTCGACTACACGCTGAACGCGGCGGCCAAGGTCTCCTTCGCGTTCCCCGTCTCGTTCAAGATCCTCATCTACGGCGTCGCCGGGCCGGAACTGGACATCGCGCCCTCCATCGAGGTGAACGCGGACACCTCCGCCGATCCATGGCTGACGGTGACGGCGCCACTGAAGGTGTCGGTGTTCTTCCTCTTCAACTTCAAACTGACCACCTTCTCCTTCGGCGGCGTCGTCTACAACACGACCTTCGACCTGTACAAGGCTCCCGGGCCCTTCCCCGGACCGTCGCTGTCCGGCGGGCAGGGGGTCGCGGCGGTCGCGGCGGCCAAGGGGGACGCGGCGGACGCGCGGACGGATGCGGCCGCCGCGGCGACGGCGTCAGGTCGGCAGTACACCGTGAACTGGCCGGCGGGTTGCGACCCCGCCCAGGGGGTCACCTGGTCCATGGCACCGGGCTCGCTGGGCACCGTCGACCAGACCGGCCACTACACCCCGCCGCACCCCCGCCCCACCCAGAACTACGTCGACCTGATCACCGCCACCACCACCGGTACGCCCACCTGCCCGTCCGCCACCGCCCAGGCGGCGGTCCACCACGGCGCGAGCCTCCCGGCCGCCCCCAAGCACCCCGCGATCAGCCCGGACGGCTCGACCGTCAGCTGGACCGCGGCCGGTGACGGCGGCAGCGCCGTCGAGGAGTACGTCGTCACGGTGGTCGACGATCCCGACGACCCGGCGGGCGCCGAGACCGTGCTGGGGACCGTGCCCGGAACGGCGACCTCGCTGGCCGTCCCCGCCGACCGCATCGCGCAGATCGAGGCCGACGGCGCGAGGGTGCAGGTCACCGCGGTGAACGGCCGCGGGCAGGGCCCCGCCTCGGTCCTGTCGCCGGTCGCTCCGGCCACCGACCCGCTGCCCGTTCTGAAACCCACGACGGGCACCGCGAACGGCGGCACGATCCAGGTGACGCCCGACGTGGTGAACCTGGGCACGAGCGACGCCACGAACGTCCGGTACCAGCTCAGCTACCCCGACGTCTTCTCCGACCCCACCGCCCCGGGCGGGTGCACCGTCGACACGGCGCAGCGGCTCTACACCTGCGACACGGGGGCCATCGCCGCCGGCACGCACCGGGTCACCCCGCTGATCTCGTTCACCGTCGGCCCGATGACCCCGGGCACCGGCTACCCGGTGACCGTGACCCGCCTGTCCGCCAGCCCCTACCCGAGCGATCCCAACAACGGTACGGCCACGCTGGTCTGCACCGCCGACACCGCGGGCAAGGTCACCTGCGCCTGACGGTTCCGAGCGGCCGGGTCCCCGAGTGGTGGACCCGGCCGCTCTGCGTGGTGGTACCCGGGTCGGCCCCGCTGGGTCCGCTACCGGGCGGGCCGGTCGCAGCGGTGGTACCGGCGAGGGCCTTCCTGACCGTTGGCATGGGACGCTCTCCGCCGCGGAACGTCGTCCCGTTCGGGCTCGGCGGACCGTATGACCGGGGCGGCCTTCCCGTTGTGAGAATCCACGCGCAGAACGGTCGACCGCCCCCGGTCTGACCGATCATCGGAGGATCGTCATGTCCGTCAATGACTATCTGATGCCCCGCCTGCTGTCGTGGTCGGCCGCCGACCCCGACCGGAACGCCTTCGCGTGGAGCCGTGCGGAGGAGGCGGAGGTCACGGCGGAGGTCCGCGCGCTGGTGCCCTCCGAGAGCGCCCCCCGGGACCGCCGCTTCGCGTTCGTCACCCGGACGACGGAGATCCTGGTGGCCCGCTACGGCCCGTGGGCCTGCGGCTGGCACTGGGCGGTCGGCGAGGGCGGCAACGGCGGCGTCGTCCGGAGCTGGTGCTGCGACCACCACTCGCTGCAGGGCGGCCCCGACGCCGCGGCCGCCGTCGTGGTGGCCTCACTCCTGGAATGGCGCGCCTGGCTGGCCGAGCTGGCCGAGCGCTTCGCCGAGCTCGCGCCGCCGGCCGGCGCGGACGCGGAGACCCGGAGGCGGCACGTGGAGCGTGCGGCGGCCGGGCTGGTGACCCTGGTCGTCGAGCGCACGGGCGCCGAGGACGCCTGGTACGCGCTCTGCGGGACGGTGCTGACCTGGTACCTCTCCTCCGCGGGCCTGGCCGGGGAGGAGGCGGCCGAGCTGGTGAAGGCGTCCATCGGCGGGCGGTTCCACAGCTGGAACGCACCGCCCGACACGACGGTCGAGGCCGTCGCGGAGGCCCTGGCGACCGGCACGGACGGGCACCTGCGCCACCATGACCACTGACGCGCTCGCCGTCTGGTGCGTGGTCAGGACCGAGGTCGACTGGGCGACCGCCGGCGCGGGACCGCAGGCGCCCGTGACACCGGCCGTCGACGGGCTCACCGCCTGGTTCGACGGCCCGGTCCGCAGCCGGAGCCCGCGGCGCGCCGAGCGCCTGCTCCGCGCGACCGCCCTCGCGCGCCGGGACGCCGCCGGTCGGCGTCCCCTCACCCCGGCCCTGCTCACCGGCTGGCAACGGCTCGTGCTCGGCCGGTCCGACGTCGGCTTCCGGACGACCGACGCCTTCGCCAAGGGCGGGCGGGAGCGCTACGGACTGACCCCCGCCACCTGGCGGCACTTCGCCCACTGCCTGGACCAGAGCGCCGACCCGGCGCTTCCCCTGGCCGCCCGCGCGGCCAGGGCCTACCTCGACGTCGCCTTCTTCCACCCCTTCCCGGACGGCAACGCCCGCTCGGCCCTGCTCGCGCTCGCCTACGTCCTGGACCTCGACGGCGTACGACTGGACCAGGTCTCCCCGCTGCCGGTCGCACGCTACGCGGACGACCCGGCCGGCGCCGCAGACCTGGCGGCCCTCGTCACCGTCCTCATCCGCGCCTCCCACCGCCGCTCCCACCACCCCGGCGGAGCGGAAAGCCCGGCCGCCGCCGGGCTTCCCGCCCCCGGTGCTCCCGGTCAGCCGTGGGCCGGCAGCAGGTAGTAGCGGTTGCCCAACGGCACGCCGTACCAGGCGGGGCCACCCCCGCGTGTGCGGGGAGCAGGCAAGGGGGACCTCCGCGTACGGGGTCACGTCGGGACCATCCCCGCGTGCGCGGGGAGCAGAGTTCGTGAGCTGCGGGTTTATGCGGCGGCAGGGCGGGATTCTGCAACTAGTTGGGAGTCGGGCATTTCGGGCCTTTGGGGTGCGTCGTGGTGGGCGCGAGAGAACTCTACCCAGGCACGGGCGACCGCAGATGGGGGTTGAACGGGTTAACGGGGTTCCCGCAGGAGGAGGGTGAGCGAGCGGTGAGCCACTGATCGGGGCCGCCAGGACGCGGCGGTACCGCCGACTTGGCCGCGTCCTCGGCGGTCGGTCAATCGTCGAGCGGCGAAGGGTCGGCGGTTGCGGAGCGGTCCCGGGTACGGCAGGGGAGATGGCGGGTGAGGGCGTCGCTGCAGTTGGCGGCGGCCATCCGCTGCAGCAGGACCGCCAGGCGGGTGACGAGCGGGCGCAGCCGGGCCCGCAGGGCGGCCTCGACGCTGGCGTCGATGCGCTCGACGGCGGTGCAGATACGGGTGACGAGGAGTGCGGTACCGCGAACGGCGCGGCGGAGGTGGTTCACGCGAGTGCAACCGGTCCCTCACCCGCCCGGTTCCGGCTCACGGCCGGGTGGCCGATGGCAGAGAGCCGGCCGCGCGCCGGGCGTGCCACCGGGGGTGTTGCGCACGACGCCCCAGGACTCCGGGGTGAGGTCCATGCGCA